>NZ_CP102578.1:5710217-6019021 GCF_042230915.1 Archangium gephyra
AGGGCCGTGCGCACATCGGCCGGATCCTCATCAAGCACCGCAACCGGCTGCCCGACCTCACGCCCTCGGGCCCGCTGCAGCCCTTCAAGGTCCATGTGGCCCCCATGGGTAGTGGCAACCAGGTCATCGAGGACGAGCGCGCCTGGAGCTTCGTCTCCGCGCACATGCGCAAGACGCTGGGCCTGGAGATGGAGGCGGCGGCGCTCGGAGCCCTGGTGCATGCCCAGCGGGAGCGCAAGCTGGACGCCCTGGTGATGAAGGGCGTGATGGACTTCGCCAACGACGGGCGCGACGACCACTTCAAGGAATACGCCGCCCGGGCCTCGGCCGAGTGCCTGCTGGCCTTCCTCCGCGAGCACGTGGAGGTGGAGGTGGTGCCCGGCACGGACGACCTCCTGGTGCCGGGCACCGAGCCACTGCCGGCGAATCCTCCGCCCTCCACCCTCCTCAACGCGCGCTACGAGGTCGTGCCCTTCCATGAGCAGGGTCGCGAGGAGATCCTCGCGGAGCTGGACCGCTGGTGTGACGAGGGCCCACCCGTCGCGGTGCGGCTGCTCCACGCCGAGGGCGGGGTAGGGAAGACCCGGCTCGCCATTGAGTGGTCCCGGCGCCGGAGTGCCCGGGGATGGGCCACCGGCTTCCTGGCGAAGGACGTTCCCGAGGATTGGTTCGAGCGGCTGTGGGCGCGAGGCCAGCCCGTGCTGGTGGTGATCGACTACGCCGAGAGCCGCTCCGAGCTGCGCGCGGCGCTCCAGCGCATGCTGCGCTATTCCCAGCAGGAGGGCACGGGCACGCTGCGGCGGATGCGCCTGTTGCTGCTCGCGCGCAACAGCGGTGACTGGTGGCAGTCGCTGCGGCAGTCCGATGCCGCGCTGGACCTCTGGCTCGGCGAGACACCTCCGCAAGAGCTGCTCCCGTTGGCCATGGAGACGGCGGAGCGCGAGCGGATCTTCCACGAGGCCGCGGAGCGCTTCGCCGGGCAGCGGGGCAGGCCCTACGAGCAGATGCCCGTTCCGATTCCGCTCTCGGATGCGCGCTTCGTCCGGGTGCTCTACCTGCACATGGCCGCGCTCGCCTCGGTGGAGGGGCTCGCCTTCGAGGCCAACACCTTGATGGAGGTAGTGCTCGACCACGAGGAGCGCTTCTGGGACACCCGGGTCCGGCAGTCCGACGTGGCGCTCTCCTTCCAACGCTCCCTGGCCCGCCAGGTGGTGGCCGCCGCCACGCTCCGCGGAGGCCTCGTGGACGCCTCCACGGCCACCCGGGTCATGAAGCGGCTCCTGGAGCGCGAGCCCAACTCCCAGGAGGAGGAGCTGCAGCGGCTGCTCCACCGCATCTACCAGCACACCGGCCGCGAGGCTTCCCCGTACCTGCCTTCCCTGGAGCCTGATCTCCTGGGCGAGGGGATGGTGCTCCGGGTCGCCTCGCCCCGGACGGAGGAAGACCGGCTGGGGGCGGATTGGATCGAGCGGGTGCTCCCCGCCGATGAAGAGGCGCGCGTGGTGGTCATCGGTCTGGAAGTGCTGGGCCGTGCCTCCTCGGCCCGGCCCGAGGTGGTGAGACCCTGGCTCGAGCGGCTGTTGGCGGGGCCGCTGCGCTCTCGCGCGAGGCTGGCCCTGGAGGCGGCCAAGGCCGTCAGCTTGCGGACCGCGTCGTCGATGCTCGGGGACGTGCTGGCCGACCGGCTCGAGGTGGACGGGGATGCCGCGCTGGCCGAGGAGCTCAACACGGTGGGTGTCCCGAATTCCAGCGTGTCACTGGGGCGAGTGTCCGAGTGGACGACCCGCACGCTCCTGCGGGCTCCTCCCTCGCCCGAGCTGGAGCGCACCACCGACAGGCGGGCTCGGCTGATCTTCAATCAGGGCAATCAACTGTATCAGCGGGGGCGTTACCGGGACGCGTTGGCCCTTCTCAATGACTCCATCGAACGCTACCGGGTCCTGGTCAGACACACCCCGGCCATGCGGCCCCGCTTCGCCAATTGTTTCGAGATCCAGGGCCTCGTCCTGAAGAACCTGGGACGCCATGATGAGGCGCTGAGCGCCACGCGCGAGGCGCTCGGGATCTACCGGGAGCTGGACAAGCGCCGCCCCTCCGCGTTCCGGAGTGAGATCGCCGGCCTGCTCAACAACCTGGGCATCATCCTGGTCGACGCGAAGCGTTTTGCCCAGGCGGTGGAGCCCCTGGAGCAAGCGATCGGGCTCTTCCGCTCCCTGGCCCAGGAGCACCCGGGGTCGTTCCGCTCCCCCCTCGCTGGCGCTCTCGACAACCTGGGCAACAGCCTGACGTTCCTGGATCGGGATGAAGACGCGTGGAAGGTCACGGACGAGGCGGTCCGCCTCTACCGCGTCCTGACGCAACTCAACCCCGATGCGCTCTTGCCTCGTCTGGCCGGCGCTCTCGACAACCTGGGCACCCGGTTGAACGCGTTGGGCCGGCATGCGGAAGCCCTGGAGGCCACGCGCGAGTCAGTCGCGCACTACCGCGTCCTGGTGAAGCACAATCCCGATGCCTTCCAGATGGACCTCGCCGCCAGCCTCACGAACCTGAGCATCCGGTGGAGAAATCTGCGGCGGCGGGAAGAGGCCCTGGAGGCCGTGCGCGAGGCCGTGGGGCTCTACCGCGCCGCGTTCCCGCACAACCCCGACGCCGTCCGGCCCCACCTCTTCACGGCGCTTCACTTCCTGGGCAAGCAAGCCAGCGCAACGGACCGGAACGAGGAGGCGCTGAAGGCCCTGGAGGAGTCGCTCGCGCCAGGCCGCATCCTGGCGAAGCGCGACCCCGCCACCTTCCAGCCAGAGCTCGCGGAGAGCCTCATGCTGCAGGGGCGTGTGTCGAATGCACTGGGCAGACCGGAGGCCGCGCTGGAGGCGATGCGGGAGGCGGCCGCCCTCTCCCGCGACGTGGCGAAGCGCGACCCCGGCGCGGGACGGCAGAAGCACGTCGTGATCCTCTACGAGCTGGGCTGGCACCTGGATGAGCTGGGCCGGAGCGAGGAGTTGCAGCACGTCACGTGCGAGGTGATTCCCCTCTACCGCGTCCTGTTGCAGCAGGACCCCAGCGCCTTTCAGCCGGACCTGGCCCGGGGACTCCTCGAGCTGGGCTCGAAATTGAATGGCTTCGGCCGGCCGCAGGATGCGCTGAGCGCCGCGAGCGAGCGGGTCGCGCTGTGCCGCGTCCTGGAGCAGCGCGACCCCAAGGCCTTCGGGCCCACGCTGGCCATCGCCCTGGACCACCTGGGCCTGTGGTTGAGCACCCTGGGCCGGTCCGCGGAGGCGGTGAAGCACGCGCGCGAGGCGGTTGAACGCTACCGCGCCCTGGGCCCGCTCGAGCCGGCCCTTCAGATGGATCTCGCCAACAGTCTCAACAACCTGGGCATCCATCTGAACCAGGTGGGCAAGCCCCAGGAGGCGGTGGAGAGCACCCACCAGGCGATCGAACTCTTGCGAGCCCTGGACGAGCACGGGTTCGAAGCGGTTCCGCCTGCGATCGCCAGGGGGTTCTACACCCTGGCCAGAGCGTTGAACGGTCTGGACCGGAATGCGGAGGCGCTCAAGGCGGCGCGCGAGGCGGTCAAGCGCTTCAGCGCCCTGGTGCGCAACCACCCCGAGGCGGCACGGCTCATGATCGCCGAGAACCTCCTCGATTTCAGCGAACTCCTGGATGATCTGGTCCGGCCAGAGGATGCACTGGCCATGACGCGGCACGCGGTCGAGCTCTACCGGCTCCTGGTACCGGGCAATCCCGACAGGTTCCGCCCCGACCTCATCAACGGCCTCACTTTTCTGTCCACCCGGCTGGCGCTGCTGGGCCAGCACCGCGCGGCCCTTCCGTTGCTGCGCGAGCAGCGCGAGCTGTACCTCGGCCTGAAACCGCAGGCGTTCAAGCGCAATGCACCCGCCTACGCCTCCTGTCTCTGCAATCTGAGCAAGTGCTTGCTGGAGCTGTGCACGGGGGCCGAAGCGTTCGCTCTCGCGAACGAGTCCGTCGAGCTGATGTGGCCTTTCTTCAAGAGCCAGCCGGAGCTGTACGGGACAGAGACCGGGGTCATGCTCAGGCATCTGAGGATGATCTACGAGGAAGCGGATCAGCCGATGCCCGCCGTCCTCCAGGAGCGCATCAAACGCTATGAGCGCATCGTGGGCGCACCGCTCTCGATCCGCCGCTGAGCGGGCTTCTTGCCTTCCTCCAGCATCTCCAGGAGCGCCTTCTCCGCGCAGTGCAGCGCGGGCTTCTCGTGCCGGGCCAACTCGTCCACGGATTCGAAGTAGCGCTCCACCACCTGGCCCTTCTCGAACATCGCCAGCACGGAAGGGTAGATGTACGAGTCCCTCGCCACCGCGGGCGTGTTCCCCAGGTGCTCGGACACCTCCTTCACCGCCGCCACCATCGTCTTCTTCGTCAGCTTCTTTCCGTCCTTCGCGGCCTCCTGGCGCACCCGCTCCTTCGCCCGGGCCAGCGCGCACGCGCAGATGAGCGTCCCGCCCCACGTGCGGAAGTCCTTCGCGCTGTAGCGCGCCCCCATCACCTCCTGGATGTATTCGTTGATGTGGCGCCGCCTCACGTCCACCACGAACCCATCGTCCAGCACGAACTTGAAGACGTCCCGCCCCGGCAGCTTCAGGCACTCGCGCACCACGCGCGCCACCTGCCGATCCTTCAGCTCCCGGTGCTGCTGCTTCCCGCTCTTGCCCGGGAAGTCGAAGATGACCGTGTCCCCCTTCACCTTCACGTGCCTGGCCCGCAGCGTGGCCAGCCCGAAGCTCTTGTTCTCGTCCGCGTACTGCTGGCTCCCCGCACGGATGAAGCACGTCCCCAATATCCGCAGCAGGCACGCCATCACCTTGTCCCGCCCCAGGCCCGGCTGGCGCAGATCCGCCGCCACGCGCCGCCGCAGCTTCGGCAACGCCCTCGCGAAGTCGACCACCCGCTTGTACTTCTCCGCCTCGCGCTTCTTCGTGAAGGACTCGTGGTAGCGGTACTGCCACCGCCCCGCGCTGTCCTTGCCCAGGGCCTGCAGCTTCGACGCCGCCGAGGGGCTGATCAGCACGTCCGTCCACGCCGGGGGCAGCTTCAGCGCCTCGATGCGCTCGCGCTCCTTCGCCGGCACCGGCTTCCCGTTCGCCTGCACGTACTGGAAGCCCCGCTGGGGGCTCCCCCGCCGGCGGATTCCGTCCTGCCGCAGTCTCTCGATGTGCGTCATGTCCGTGCCATGGCTCCCCGGCCGTGCGCTCCGTGCGCCGTCCTCTGGAATGCCTGTGCAGCCGGACGCATCCCGTCAACGCAGCCCCAGCTCGCCCGCCTGGAGGGAGACCGGGCCGGAAATCGGCGGGAAGGCTTGTCGTAAACCCGCGAGCCTGGACTAGACTCCCAGCCACCTCTCCGCTTGCAGGCCCGATGACCGAGTTCCTCGCCGCCATCCTCGCCTTTCCCACCGTCCTCTTCACCATCCCGCTCGGCGTGGTGGTCGGCTACTGGCTCATCGTCATGGTGGGGGCCGTGGGCGTCGATTTGCTCGACGGGGACATTGGCGACTTCGCCCTGGGCGCCAAGGCGGGCGCGATCGAAGGGGGCGTCAAGGGCGCGGTGGAGGGTGGGGCCAAGGCCGCCGTGGAAGGCGGCGCCAAGGCGGCGCTCGAAGGGGGCGCCAAGGCCGGTGCCAACGTCTTCGAGGTGCTCGGGTTCGGCGGCGTCCCGGTGACGGTGTCCGTCAGCTTCGTGGTGTTCCTCTCCTGGCTGATGTCGCTGGCGTTCGCCCGTCCGGCCAAGGAGGCGCTCGGCTTCCTGCCTGGCGTGCTCGTCAGCGGCGGCCTCGCCGCGCTGTGCTTCGCCGCAGGCCTGGTGCTCGCGGGCCTCGCGGTGCGGCCCCTGCGGCCCATGTTCGCCACGCACCAGGCGCCTCGCCGCGCCGAGCTGATGGGCCGTGTGTGCGTCATCGCCAGCGGCACGGTGGACGGCAAGTTCGGCCACGCCACCTTCGAGGACGGCGGTGCCGGCCTCCTGCTCAACGTCGTGTGTGACAAGGACAACCAGCTCAAGCGCGGGGAGAAGGCGCTCATCCTTTCCTATGACGCCGCCCGCGACGCCTACGAGGTGGAGCCGGTGGACTGGCTGCTCCCGCAGGAGTTGGAGCACCTGAAGGATCCGCTCACCGCCGCCGCGCTCGCCCGGGACAGGTCCCGCACGCGCTAGCGGTTTCTCCTGACTTCTCAATGCCGCGCCGGGGCTGTTAGCGGGGGACTCCGGCTGCGTGATAGGTTCCCCCGGTCTACTCGCTCGGGAATCGCACCGACATGGATCCAATCGTCACTACTGGAATCGGAATCGCCGGAGGACTTTTCTTCCTCTTCTGTTCCGCGTTCGTCGTCTCCAGGTTCTACCGTCAGGTGGACCAGGGGCGTGCGCTGATCATCAACCCCTTCAAGGGAGAGCCGCTCGTCACCTTCACCGGTTCCATCGTGTGGCCCATCGTCAACCGGGCCGAGGTGATGGACATCTCCCTGAAGACGATCGACATCGACCGCCGCGGCAAGGAAGGGCTGATCTGCCAGGACAACATCCGCGCGGACATCAAGGTCACCTTCTTCGTCCGGGTCAACAAGACGCGCGAGGACGTGCTCAAGGTGGCCCAGTCCATCGGCTGCGAGCGCGCCAGCCATCCGGAGACGCTCGAGAACCTCTTCGAGGCCAAGTTCTCCGAGGCCCTCAAGACGGCCGGCAAGAAGTTCGACTTCAAGGACCTCTACACCGAGCGTGAGGCCATCAAGGACGAGGTCCTGCGCGTCATCGGCAAGGACCTCAACGGCTACATGCTCGAGGACTGCGCCATCGACTTCCTGGAGCAGACCCCCGTCGAGATGCTCGACAAGGACAACATCCTCGACGCCGAGGGCATCCGGAAGATCACCGAGCTCACGTCCGTCCAGAACGTCCAGACGAACGAGTTCCGGCAGAACGAGCGCATGAACATCACCAAGCGCAACGTCGAGTCGGACGAGGCCATCTTCGCCCTCGAGCGCCAGCGCGCCGAGGCCGCGGCCAAGCAGAAGCGCGAGATCGACTCCATCACCGCCCGTGAGACCGCCGAGGCCGAGCGCGTGAAGGCCGAGGAGTACGCCAAGCAGCAGCTGGCGCGCATCAAGGCCGAGGAAGAGATCCTCATCAACGAGCAGAACAAGCACCGCCAGGTGGAAGTGGCGCAGAAGAACCGCGAGCGCGTGGTGGGCGTGGAGTCCGAGCGCGTGGAGAAGGACCGCGCCCTGGAGGCCATCAACCGCGAGCGCGAGGTGGAGCTGTCGCGCATCGGCAAGGAGAAGCAGCTGGAGGCCGAGAAGAAGGCCATTGCCGACGTGGTGCGCACCCGCATCGCCGTGGAGAAGGGCGTGGCGGAGGAGGAAGAGCGCATCAAGGACCTGCGCGTGAAGGCCGAGGCCACGCGCCGCAAGGACGCGCTGCTCATCACCGCCGAGGCCCAGGCGCAGGAGAAGCTCGTCAAGGACATCAAGGCCGCCGAGGCCAGCAACGAGGTGTCCAAGTTCGCCGCCAAGGAGAAGCTCACCCTGGCCGAGGCCGAGCTGCAGGCCTCCGACATGACGGCCAAGGCGAAGATGCGGCTGTCCGAGGGCGTCCAGGCCGAGGAGGCCGCCCACGGCCTGGCCGAGGCGCGCGTGAAGGAGGCCGACGCCCTGGCCACCGAGAAGCAGGGCATGGCCGCCATGCGCGTGAAGGAGGCCGAGGCCGCCGTCATCGAGAAGCAGGGCATGGCCCAGGCCACCGTCCTCAAGGAGCGCGGGCTGGCCGAGGCGTTCTCCGCCAAGGAGCGCGGGCTGGCCGAGGCCAGCGCCACGCGCGAGAAGCTGCTCGCCGAGGCCGCCGGTGAGAAGGAGAAGGGGCTGGCCCGCACGAGCATCGGCGAGGCCGAGGCCATGGTCATCCAGAAGCGCGGCGAGGCCGAGGCCGTCGCCATCCGCGAGAAGCTGCTCGCCGAGGCGAAGTCCATCGAGGAGAAGCTGCTCGCCGAGGCCCGCGGTCTGGCCGAGAAGGCCGAGTCCATGAAGCTGCTCCAGGGCGCCACCCGCGAGCACGAGGAGTTCCGCCTGCGCCTGCAGAAGGAGCGCGACGTGGAGCTCGCCAACATCCAGGTGCGCAAGGACATCGCCGAGGCGCAGTCCAAGGTGCTCGCCGAGACCATGGGCCACGCGAAGATCAACATCGTCGGTGGCGACGGCCAGTTCTTCGAGCGCTTCATCAAGGCCATCTCCGTGGGCCAGTCCGTGGACGGCGCGCTCGACCAGAGCGAGACGCTGCGCAAGGCCTTCAGCGGCTACCTCAACGGGGAGAAGGACTTCCCGGCCGACCTCAAGGAGATCCTCTCCAAGCCGGGCCTGACCAGCGACGCGCAGAACCTGGCCATGGCCGCCCTGCTGCACCGCATGGCGCCCAACCCCGCCGCCGCGGCCGCCTCCAACCTGAAGTCGCTCGTGGAGTCCGAGCCCGCCCGGGCCGAGAAGACCCAGGGCTGAGCCCGGCCGTCACGGACGGTCCTGTGCCGCGCGGAGCCGGTGGTGACACGGTGTCCGCGCGGATTGGAGTACGGATCTTCGATACCCTCACCCCGACCCTCTCCCGAAGGGAGAGGGAGTCGAGTTTCCCCCTCTCCCCTCGGGAGAGGGCGGGGGTGAGGGTACGTTCATCCCTGGTTCCCCCCCTTTCCCGGTGAACTGAAGATGGCAACTGAAAGCACCCCCCCCGCGTCCGGCGAGGCCACGCTGGCGGGTGGCAGCTACGAGGTCATTCGCGCGCGCCTGCTCAGTCAGGCCGAGGCGCTCGGCTCCAAGGCCACGGACCTCAACGAGCGGCGCAAGAAGCTCTTCGGCGGCACCGAGCTCACCGTCATCGGCAACGAGCGCGTCCGCACCGAGAACAACTGCGTCCCGCGTGACATCGTCGGCGTCGGGAAGTTCCTGCTCTTCGGCTACAACGTCTTCATCGGCCTGAAGAAGGAGATGAACGTCGCCGACGTCTTCTCGCTGCACAAGTTCGAGAAGACCGCCGAGGGCTTCGACTTCTCCGAGGTGCCGTCCTCCGAGGCCGGCGGGTTCCTCAAGGATCCGCGCTTCGTCAAGGACTTCAGCGAGCTCTACAAGTACTACAAGGACGCGCGGCTGCTGCAGCTGCGCCGCAACGAGACGCGGCTGCTCGCCATCTTCCAGACGGGCAAGTCCGATCGCGACATCAAGGTCTTCCGCTTCGGGCTCGATGTGGAGGGCAACGCCACCTACATCGACAACCAGGGCGAGCGCGATCACGTCTTCCCCCCGTCCCATGACTTCGAGTGGAAGGTGGCCACGCGTGAGGACTACGTGCTCGGCCAGCACCCCCACGTCAACGTCCTGGACCAGGTGTTCGTCGAGACGGTGAAGGGCGACCTCACCGTCAAGGTGGAGAACAACACCTCGGACGGCCTGGGCATCTACCGCGAGCCGGTGGACGACCCGGATCAGTCGCTGGATGACGCCGAGTTCGCCTACGCCCAGGTGGGCGCCCTCATCCTGCTGCGCGTCCTGCCGTTCCGCGAGACGAAGTACCGCTACCTCGTCTTCAACACCCGCACCCAGCACGTGGTGCGCATCGACGCCATCGGCAGCGCCTGCATCCGCCTGCCCGAGGACCAGGGCATCGTCTTCCCCGGCGGCTATTACCTGCAGACGGGCGACTTCAAGGTCTTCGAGAACATCGGCGAGGGCCTCCAGTTCAAGCGCGCCATCCGCTCGCCCAATGGAGAGGACGTCCTCTACGTCTTCTTCCGCCGCGACGAGGGCGCCTACGTCCTCTTCCCGTACAACCTCGTGCGCAAGGAGGTGCAGAACCCGCTGCTGGGGCACGGCTTCAGCCTCTTCGGGGACGGGCGCATGGTGGTGTTCCGCGCCGCCTCCAACGAGCCCACCCGCGTGCACCCCATGCAGGTGTGGCAGACGCCCTTCGTCTCCGCCGAGCACGCCGCGAAGATGCCGCCCGCCCCCGGCTACCTGGGCAAGGTGGGCAACGCCGAGCTGGTGCGCGGCATCTCCGACGCGCTGACGCTCGTGCGCATGGCCCGCTCGGACAAGCCCTCCCGGCGCACCTACGAGGACCTGGCCTCCGCCGCCACCCGCATGCTCGATGCCTTCTACTGGCTCGGGCACGAGGAGACGAAGCTCCAGGAGGGCATCGAGACGCTGCGGCGCACCTCCGAGCTCATCATCGACGAGTTCGAGAAGGTGCTCGCGCTGCAGAAGCGCGCCATGGACGCCATGGCCGAGGCCCAGAAGCACCAGGAGCAGGTGCTGCTGCGCGTGCGGCCCGAGGAGCTCCAGAGCGCCGAGGGCTTCATGAATGCCCTCTCGGATCTGCGCAAGCAGCGCGGCCAGCTCATCACCCTCAAGGAGATCCGCTACATCGACACGGCGCGGCTCGACGCCCTCGAGAAGCAGGTCATCGAGGAGACGGACCGCGTCAGCACCGACGCCGTGCAGTTCCTCCAGCGCGGCGAGGCCCTCAACCCCCTGGCCGAGCGCCTGGACGTGCTGCTGCAGAAGCTGGAGCCCATCCAGACCACCAGCGAGCTGGCCCCGCTCGGCGAGGACGTCGAGCAGGTGGGCAAGGGGCTGGAGGTGCTCAGCGAGACGGTGGGCGGCCTGCAGGTGGGAGATCCGCTCGCGCGCGCCCGGATCCTCGAGGGCATCTCCGAATTGTTCTCCCGCCTCAACCGCGTGCGCGCGGGCCTGAGCGTCAAGCGCAAGGAGCTGGTGAGCCGCGAGAAGCGGGCCGAGTTCGGCGCCCAGTTCAAGCTGCTCGGCCAGTCGGTGGAGAGCGCGCTGTCCGTGGCGGACTCGCCCGAGAAGTGCGACGAGGGCCTCTCGCGCCTCACCGTACAGCTGGAGGAGATGGAGGGGCGCTTCGGCGAGTTCGACGAGTTCCTCGGCCAGCTCACCCAGAAGCGCGAGGAGCTGCTCGAGGCCTTCGGCCAGAAGAAGCAGGCGCTGCTGGACGAGCGCCAGCGCCGCGCGCAGAACCTCTTCGGCGCCGCCGATCGCATCCTCACCGGCGTCAGCCGCCGCGCGAAGTCGTTCAAGTCCGAGGACGAGCTCAACACGTACTTCGCCTCCGACTCGATGGTGCTGAAGCTGCGGCAGCTCGCCGAGCAGCTCCTCGATCTCCAGGACAGCGTGCGCTCGGACGAGGTGCAGAGCCGCGTGAAGACGGCGCGCCAGGACGCCCTGCGCGCGCTGAGGGATCGCAACGATCTCTACGAGGAGGGCTCGGGCGCGCCGGTCATCAAGTTCGGGAAGCACCGCTTCAACGTCAACACCCAGCAGCTGGACTTGACGCTGCTGCCGCGCGACGGCGCGCTGTACCTGCAGCTGACCGGCACCGACTACGCCCAGAAGCTGGAGGAGCCGGAGCTGGAGAAGTACCGCGAGCTGTGGGAGCAGCACCTCATCTCCGAGACGCCCCAGGTGTACCGCGCCGAGTACCTCGCGGCGCAGGTGCTGCTGGACGCGGAGGAGGGGAAGGGGAGCGTGACGCTGGCGGCGCTGCACCAGGCGGTGCTGGAGCCGAACGGGCTGTTGGAGAAGGTGCGCGCGTACTCGGCGGACAAGTACGACGAGGGCTACGAGCGCGGCATCCACGACGCGGACGCGGCGGCCATCCTGGAGAAGCTGCTGGCGATGCACACGGGGGCGGGGCTGCTGCGCTTCGCGCCCACGCCGCGCGCCTGGGCGGCCCTGTACTGGGCCTTCGGCGGAGAGGGCGACGAGAAGGCGCTCATCCACCGGCGCGCGCGTAGCCTGCACCGGCTCCGCGCGGCCTTCGGTGAGTCGGCGGAGTTGGTGGCCCTCGGCAACGAGGCGGGCGAGCGGATTGGGACCTTCCTGAAGGCCTCGGGGGTGCAGTGTGGCCCCGCGGAGGCGCGGCTCGCCGGGCGCTACCTCGTCGAGGAGCTGGCCGGAGACAGGCCCCGCTTCACCACCAGCGGCGAGGCCGTGGCGCTCAAGGACGCGCTGCTGTCGCACCTGGACAGGGCGGGCACGCGCTCGGCGTTCGAGGACGATCTGCGCGGCCTGGAGAAGAACCTCCCCGAGCGGCTGCGCACCGTGCGCGCGTGGGTGGAGGCGTACCTGGCGCGGCGCGAGGGGGGCCCGGGCGCGGCGGCCCACGTGGCCGTGGAGGCCGCGGTGGTGCTGCTCACCGATCGCAAGGTGGACCGCGAGGTGGCCGGTGCCCTCACCGCCACCGAGGTGACGGGCATGCTGGGCCAGCACCCGCGCATCCATGACCGGAAGCTGCCGCTGCGCCTGGACGAGTTCCTCACCCGCCTGAGCGACTTCCGGCAGGTGCGCGTGCCGGCCTACCACGCCTACCGCGCGCTGCTGAGGGACTTGCTGGACCGCGAGCGCCGCCGGCTGCGCCTGGAGGAGTTCACGCCGAAGGTGCTGTCGTCCTTCGTGCGCAACAGGCTCATCGACGAGGTGTACCTGCCGCTCATCGGCGCCAACCTGGCCAAGCAGCTCGGCTCGGCGGGCGAGAACAAGCGCACGGACCGCATGGGCATGCTGCTGCTCATGTCGCCTCCGGGCTACGGCAAGACGACGTTGATGGAGTACGTGGCCAGCCGGCTCGGCCTCACCTTCGTGAAGGTGAACGGCCCGGCGCTGGGCCACTCGGTGAAGTCGCTGGATCCGGCCGAGGCCCCCAACGCCACGGCCCGCCAGGAGGTGGAGCGCATCAACCTGTCCTTCGAGATGGGCAACAACGTGATGCTCTACCTCGACGACATCCAGCACACGGATCCCGAGCTGCTCCAGAAGTTCATCTCGCTGTGCGACGGTCAGCGCCGCATCGAGGGCGTGTGGAACGGCAAGACGCGCACGTATGACCTGCGCGGCAAGAAGTTCTGCGTGGTGATGGCCGGCAACCCGTACACCGAGACGGGCGACCGCTTCCGGATTCCCGACATGCTCGCCAACCGCGCGGACACCTACAACCTGGGTGACATCCTCGACGGCAAGGAGGAGCTGTTCGCGCTGAGCTACATCGAGAACGCGCTCACGTCGAACAGCGCGCTGGCGCCGCTGGCCACGCGCGAGCCGGGGGACATCCACAAGCTCATCCGCATGGCGAAGGGCGAGGAAGTGCCCACCGGAGAGCTGTCGTACGGCTACGCGGCGGCGGAGCTGCAGGAGGTCGTCGCGGTGTTCCAGCGGCTGTTCCGCGTGCAGCAGGTGCTGCTGAAGGTGAACCTGGAGTACATCGCCTCGGCGGCGCAGGACGAGCGCTTCCGCACGGAGCCCGCGTTCAAGTTGCAGGGCAGCTACCGCAACATGGGCAAGATCACCGAGAAGGTGGTGGCGGCCATGACGGACGATGAGCTGGAGCGGCTCATCGACGATCACTACCAGGGCGAGTCGCAGACGCTCACCACGGCGGCCGAGCAGAACCTGCTCAAGCTGCAGGAGATGCGTGGGCGGCTGACGCCGGAGAAGGCGAAGCGCTGGGAGGAGATCAAGCAGGGCTTCGCGCGGGTGAAGCGGATGGGCGGGAAGGAGGACGATCCGGTGGCCCGGGTGACGGGCCAGCTGAGCGCCATCGAGGAGCAGTTGGGCTCGGTGGCGGGCGCGGTGGTGAAGGCGGCCGAGGTGACGCGCCAGCCGTCGGGTCCGAGCCCGGTGGCCGAGGTGATGCCGCGGCTGGAGTCGCTGCGCGAGGCACTGCTGGAGCTGGCGCGGAGGGAGACGCCCGCGCCGGTGGTGCAGGGGCCGGATCTGACGCCGTACCTGCAACACCTGGCGAAGGTACTGAAGGTGCTGGCCGAGCGCTCGGTGGCGGCGCCCGCGCAGGCGGCGGACATGGGGCCGGTGATGGAGCAGCTGACGCAGGCGGTGAAGACGATGGCCGAGCGCCAGCCGGTGGCCGCGCCCGTGGCCGCGCCGCCCGCGGACCTGGGGCGGTACATGGAGCAGATGTCCCAGGCGGTGAAGTCCATGGCGGAGCGGGCGCCGGTGCCCTCGCCGCAACGGGCCGCCGCGCCGCTGCCCGCGGACCTGGGCCGGCAGATCGTCCTGGTGGAGAGCGCGCTGGCACCGCTGGAGCGGCTGGCCAAGCGGACGCTGCAGAGCGGCGACGAGAGCCTCAAGGCGATGCAGGTCTGGCAGGCCGTCACCGAGGCGCTGGAGCTGCTCCAGGCCATGCAGCGCCCCGCGGTGGGCTGAAGCAGGCTCCTCCCCTCCCGTACCACCGCTCTCACTGCCAACGACGACTCCAGCAACAACCCCTCTCCCTCCGGGAGAGGGACGGGGTGAGGGTGCCCGGATACCGGGTTGGATCCGTATGCAGCGCTACTCGTCCTGCTCGGTGAGCCCCAACTCTTCCAGCGGTGGCCTGCGGACCAGCACCCGGAGCCCGCTGTCACGCGCGTAGCCCACGGAGTAGCGCTGGCCAGCGATTTCCACGGATGCGCTGTGGGGAGGCCTGGGATGTGCGTTCAGCCAGGTATCAGCCTCTTCCCGGGTGCCAAAGGTGCAGAGTGGGGAACGGGGAGTATTGGAATCGAAGTTCCCGAGGAAGTCCTCGAAGAGGGGCGACTGGCCGCTCTCCAGGATGTAATGGATGGCAAGCAAGGCGATGTCGACCGACTCCTTGTCCTCGGGAGTGCGGACATGCGCACGTGCCTGGCGGAGTGCGGCAAGGGCCTCTCTCATGAGGGGAGTGAGGGGCTGAGTGGTCGTAGTCAGCCCGGCGCTCTCGGGGATACGGACCAGGAATCGGACTCCGCGCTCGGGCGAATAAGCGACAGCGTATCGGGTACCAGCGATGGCCACGCTATGCGCATGCCGAGGATCCATCGCCTGCTGTAACGAGGCCTCGGCCTGCTCTCGGGTCTCAAAGGAAAAGGGCGAGGGAGGGGAATCGCCCTGGTTGAAACACGCCAGGTAGTCTTCGAAGTTGTGGAGGTGGCCGTTGCCCCAGATGAAATGGAGCGCGAGCGCCGCCGTCCTGAGCGGCTCCGTGCCTGGTGGAGATCCGATCTCCTCCTGAAGCTTCTGAAGGACACCGCAAGCAGCTTCTATGTCGAGGCGCATGATGATTCCCAGAATGCATCTGGGAGAGGGGACGGGTCACGCCTTCTTCTTCCTGGACTTCGTCTGCTGGCTCTGCGGGGTGCTTGTCTGGGAAGGCCGCTGCCTGCCGTCGTTCTCGTCCCACCAGCGCCCGATGAACGCGGCGGCCACGAAGACGCCCACGAAGAACAGGGGCAGGAGCAGCCCTCGCAGGAGCACCCGCGTGACGGACGCTCCCGCATCGTCGCTGCGTGACAACACCCTCGCGCCGGGCGCGCTGCGAAGGTGGGTGTCGAACTCGGCCTCCTGAATGAGCCGGGTCATGGACAGACTCCCCAGCGACGTGGGGGCGACGACGTCCTTGATTGGCGCGTCCCAGCCGGCGCACTCCTCCTTGTAGTCGTCGTGGTGGCGGCAGAGCAGCCACGCGGGTACGGGCTGCTCCGGCGTCCATCCCTCGGCGACGAGCGGCGCGAGCTTCGCGGACCTCATGCTGTTGCCGCCCGGCCGCTCCAGGCGCTGGTCGGAGGTGTGGTCCTTCCTCAGCACCGCTCCCCGCACGTGGAAGGCCCCTCCAGCGGCTCGCGGAAGCTCGTTCACCTCGACGGTCCGCACCAGCGGACCCACCTGGAAGAGTTCGGCGGAGAACGCGACCAGGCAGAAGAACAGGCCCAGCGCCGCGAGCGGACACGCCGACCCGATGGCGTAGAAGGGGTTGAAGTCGAAGTAGCCGCAGAACCGTCGCACCGCGATGAACACCCAGGGGAAGCAGAAGAAGGCCGCGAAGATGCCGAGCAGCGCGCTCTGCTCCAGCACCCATCCGAGGGCGCAGCCATAGGCCACGGTGAACGCCAGCCCGCACGCGATGAAGGCCCCGATACTGTGTGGACCCTTGCCCGGCTCGAGCCGCCCGAGTGTGTATTTGGCCAGCAGGAAGAGGGCCACCGGGAGCAGAAGGAGGGAACAGCCCCCCATGCCCGATGAGCCCTCGGACCGCCGCTTCTCCTCGGGGGGCGCCGCCGCCGCCGGGGGCGTCTCGGGGTAGCGGGCGATCCACCTCATCGCCTCGAACGCCTTGTCCCACGCCTCGGCCGTCTCCTCACCGGAGGGATCCCGGCCGAGCGGCTCCATGGCCTCCTTCCACGCCGTGACCACTTCCGGGAGCCCCTTCCGGTAGCCTCCCCTCTGGTCGAAGTCCCGGGGGGGAATGGCCCACGCATCCACGGGCCGGGCCGAGGCCACCACCAGCCAGTCCGTCTTGTTCCACGCCGAGTACAGGTGCTCGGCGAGCGCCCGCGCCTCCACCGGGTGCCTGGCGCGGTCGTACACCACGAGCGTCATGGTGGATTCACTCAGCTGCGCCGCCTGCCTCGCCTTGCGCGTGAGCTCCCGGGGGAGCATCTGGTCGGGATCGGCCACGCCCGCGTGGGGCGGGTGGAAGGCCGCGAAAGGTCCCGGTGCGGGTGCCGTCTCGCGTTCCGGCCGGGGGGCCACCTGTTCCCACTCGGAGAAGATCCGCACCGCGGAGCGCACGGCTCTGTTGGGCTCCTGGGCCCGCATGGCCTGTTGCGCCGAGTCCCAGGCCGCCTGGTAGTCCTCCCAGGAACTCCCCAGGGCCGAGCCCCGGGTGCCGCCCACGGAGAGATCCTCGAGCGCGATCACGATCACCATGCCGTCATCGTGCTCGCCCGCGATGCGCCAGGAGTCGTAGAGCTCGTTGGCGAGTGAGCGCGGATCCTCCGGGGAGCGGGGGATGACGACCACCACCAGCCGGCCCCATCCACGTCCGGAGAACCCGGCCGCCAACCGGTTCACCTCCTTGAACGTGTCCGGCTTCAGGGTGCCGGTGGTGTCCACCAGCGCCTGATCCGAGGAGGGGAGGGGGATGTCCTCCCAGCGGGGCGCCTCGGCGCGCGCGGAGCCCAGGCCCACCAGGCAGAACAGCAACCACAGCCAACGCATCATGCGCCGATCGTAACCCACCCCCGACGCGCGAAGGTCTTCCCCGACCCACGGCCCAGCGGGTACCGTGCGGCCCCCGAGCGCGCACAGGCGGGCCCGCTCTCCATCGCTCCCCCATCTCCGATCCGCCCGCCCGAGGTCCCCCCCGTATGTCCCGCGCCACCCCTGACTTCGATCCCTCGACCGTCGACGTGGAGGCCTTCCTGGCCGACATCCGCGCCCTGCGGGCCGAGATGGACGCCTCCGTCAGCGAGGCGGACCTCGCCCACCTGCGGAAGATCGAGAACTGGGGCCGTGCCGCCTCGGTGCTCGGCCTGGCCACCTGCTGGGTGATGCCCAATCCGCTGAGCGCCGCGGCCATGGGGCTCGGCCGCTCCACGCGCTGGCTGCTCATGCACCACGTGGGACACCGCGGCTACGACCGCGTCCCCGGCGCCCCCGTGGAGCGCACCAGCAGGGGCTTCGCCAAGGGCAAGCGTCGCTTCGTCGACTGGCTCGATTGGATCCTCCCCGACGCCTGGGTCTACGAGCACAACGTCCTCCACCACTCGCACACCGGCGAGGACGCCGATCCGGATCTGCTCGAGCGCAACGCCGAAGCCTCCCTGCGCAACCCGGAGCGCCCGCTCGCCCTGCGCTACGTCCAGCTCGCCCTGCTCGCCATCACTTGGCGCGCCAGCTACTACGCCCCCGAGACGCTCGCCTCGCTGCGCCGCAAGCACCGCCCCGACGGGCCCCTCACCCGCGAGGAGTGGCGCGAGGTGCTGCTCAGCGGCTACGTCCCCTACGTCCTCTGGAACTTCGCCGTGCTGCCCGCGCTCTTCCTGCCCCTGGGTGCCTGGGCCGGCTTCAGCGCCCTGTGCAACTCGCTCATGGCCGAGGTCATCACCAACGTGCACACCTTCCTCGTCGTGGGGCCCAACCACACCGGCGAGGACCTCTACCGCTTCGACTCCAAGCCGGAGAACAAGGGCGAGCGCTACCTCCAGCAGGTCATCGGCAGCGCCAACTACCGCACCGGCGGAGATCTCAACGACTACCTCCACCTCTGGCTCAACTACCAGATCGAGCACCACATCTTCCCCGACCTCTCCATGCTCCAGTACCAGCGCATGCAGCCCAAGGTGCGCGCGCTCTGCGAGAAGCACGGCATCCCCTACGTGCAGGAGAGCGTCTGGACGCGCGCGCGCAAGATGGTGGACATCGTCGTGGGCAAGACGTCCATGCGGCGGCTCTCCCGCCGTGAGGCCGCTCCGGCCTCCGGTCCGCTCCCCGAAGTGGCGTGATAGGGTGCGCCCCCGTGCAGACCATCTTCGTCATGATCAAGTGTGAGCTGGGGCAGACGTACAAGACCGCGGCGATGATCGCCGACCAGGTCGACGAGGCCGCCGAGGTGCACTCCACCTCCGGGGGCTACGATCTGCTCGCCAAGTTCAACCTCGACAAGGACCAGGACATCGGCCGCTTCGTCACCGAGCGCATCCAGACCCTGCCCGGCGTCAAGGACACCTACACCATCAGCACCTTCAAGGCCTTCTGAGCCGCTGCCCCCCGGGAGCGACACCTCCCGGGCGCGTTCTCCGCCGACTGGTCCGACAATCGGACCAGTTGGTGCACCGTCGGCCCGGAGGGTCCTCCTCCGGGTCCTGGCCCCGCTCGCGCTGTCCGGCCGCGCCCCACCGAGGGCGGGGGCCGCCGCGAGCCCTGTGCCGCCGCACCTCGCCCGGGCCACGTAGGTCCGGAAATTCCCTACCTGATGCGTCACCTCACCGGTCTCCTCCGGACGCGGCCGCCTGCCCGCAACTCCGAGTGAAACACGCTGTGTCCGACAGCCTCACCATTCCAGTGAATCCGGAAAAGTGTGGATTGAGCTAAAAAATTGTGCATACTGGGGAACGAAACCAACTCGGGGCCGCCCCGGGCCCTGGGGGGATGCAAGGAGGCAGTGCACGTGACCACGCCGACCACCCCCATCCGCTTCATGCTCTATCCGTCGCTCGGTGAGGTGCGGGAGCACGTTCGCGCGGAGCTGTTCGGGCGGGCGCTGTCGGAGCGGCTGGGCCGGCCGGTGGTGCTGGAGCTGGCGCCCACGTACGAGGCGCTGGAGACGGAGATGGCGGCGGGCCGGGTGGACATGGCGTGGGCCACGGCCCAGCAGTGTGATGCCTTCGCGCCCCGGGCTCGGGCGGTGCTGCGCGCAGTGCGCTCGGGGAGCTGTCACTACCACTCCGCCCTGGTGTGCCGCGCGGACGCGCCGCTCACGCTGGAGACGCTCCAGGGCAAGCGCGCCGCCTGGGTCACCCCCCGCTCCGCCGGTGGGTACCTGCTGCCGGTGCGCTTCCTGGAGGAGCAGGGGTTGCGCACGGACACGCTCTTCTCCGAGCAGCGCTTCCTGGGCGCCTACCGCAAGGCGCTCCACGCGGTGCTCTCCGGCGAGGCGGACGTGACCGCCGTCTTCTCTTCCCACGAGGACGAGCATGCCATGCGCGCCACCATGGCCTCCTATGTAGGGGCCGAGGAGTCCAGGTTGATGACGTTCGCCTTCACCCCGCCCGCGCTGGCTGACGGCATCGTCCTCACCCGGCGCCTGTCCGAGGCGGATGCCGCCGCGTTGGTGTCCATCCTCACGCGGATGAACACCGACGGCTCCGGTATGGAGATGCTGATGGGCCCGTTCCGGGTGGAGGGCTTCGTCCTGTCGCCGGAGGGGCGGACGCAGACGCAGGCCCCGCTGCCGCGGCGGGCGCGCGGCGCCGAGTACGTGGTGGCGGAGCTGGATGGGGAAGAGCGTTGCCGGCGGCTGTGGGCGCCCACGGGCAAGGCCTTCGGCCGGGACGTGGGAGGGGCCGAGGGACGGACGCTGACGGAGGTGCTGGGGACGGAGGCAGCCGAGCCGCTGCTGTCGCTGATGCGCGCGGTGCGCCATGGCGGCGCGGACGGCCGGCTGGAGTACCGGTTGGAGGTGGAGGGAGAGACGCGCTGGTACGCGGCGGAGATCACCCCCTGCGCTCCGGTCCCCGGCGAGACGCGGCCGCGCCTGGGCCTGATGGTGCGCGACGTGACGGAGATGCGCGCGCTGCAGGAGCCGATGTACCGGCTGGCCTCCTTCCCGTTGCTGCACCCCGAGCCGCTGCTGGAGCTGACCATGCAGGGGGAGCTGCGCTACGGCAACCCGGCCGCGAACAAGGCCTTCCCGGAGCTGCTGGTGGAGGGCGCGCGCCACCCGCTGGTGCAGGCGGCGCTGCAGTGGGCCTGGCAGGGGGCGCCCGCGGGCGAGCCCGCTCCCACCGTGCACCTGGAGGGGCGCTACTGGGAGCTGACGGTGGCGCAGCTCTGGAATCCGGAGGGCCTGCGGGTGTTCGCCCGGGACGTGACGCTGCGCAAGCAGATGGAGGCGCGGCTCATCCAGGCGGATCGGCTCTCGGCGCTGGGCTCGCTGGCGGCGGCGGTGGGGCACGAGATGAACAACCCCCTGGCCTTCATGCTGGCCAACCTCTCCTACGCGCGCGAGGAGCTGCAGCGCATGGGCGAGGCGCTGCGCACCGGGGACGCGGCCGCCTCGGAGGAGCTGGGCGAGGTGCTGGAGGCCCTGTCCGAGACGGCCGAGGGGGCGCTGCGGCTCAAGCACATCGTGCAGGATCTGCGGACGCTCTCGCGCAAGCCGCCGGAGCACCAGGCGCGGGTGGAGCTGCAGCCGGTGCTGGAGAACGCGCTGAAGCTCTTGCGCGGCCAGCTCAACCACCGGGCGCGGCTGGAGCGGGACTTCTTCGAGATCCCCGCGGTGGACGCGGACGAGGCCCGGTTGACCCAGCTCTTCCTCAACCTGCTGCTCAACGCGGTGCAGTCGATGAACCCGGCGGACGCGGCGAGCAACGTGCTGCGGGTGGCCGCCTACACCGGCGAGGACGGCGAGGCGGTGGTGGAGGTGCAGGACACGGGCAAGGGCCTGGGGCCCGAGGAGCTCGCGCGCCTCTTCGAGCCCTTCGTCGCCACGCAGCCCGGCAGCTCGGGCCTGGGGCTGTCGGTGAGCCACGCGATCGTCACGAGCCTGGGCGGCACGCTGCGCGCGGAGAGCCGCGAGGGCCGGGGCACCCTCATCACCATCACCCTGCCCGCGGCGGCGGCCGAGGCCTCCCAGCCCCGTCAGGCGCTGCTGGCCGGGTAGGGGCACGGGGAGAACCGCTCAGTCCTCGGCGTCCTGGCAGATCGCGCCCGAGCCGCAGACGATGAACGCGGTGTTGAAGTAGTCCGCCCCGCTCGAGCACGAGGTGGTGCGGATGCGCTCCAGGCACGTGTCGAGCCCCTTCTCGTTGATGGCGGGGCAGTTGTTCGCCGTCCACACGGACTGGAAGAAATCGCGGGTCTTCACCTCACACTCGCTCCGGTCCTGGAACTCCTGGCCCTCGCCGGAGCCGATTTCGTCACAATCCGCGTAGTAGTCGCAGGCGGCTCGGGTGGCCTGGCCTTGAGCATCCGAGAGGGAGGTCGGGCCACACGCGGGCAGCAGGAGGAGCAGGGGCAGCAGGGAGAGAGAGGAAGAGAGACGCATGGTGATGACTCGCGAAGCGGGGTGAGAGGTGGACACGACGACGTGCCCCCATGAGCAAGCGGCGGACCACCGCCAAACCCGCCAAACGACGAGGCGGCGGTGGGGGGGGTTGTAGGCTCGAGACAACAGGGGGCGCAGGAGCTGTAGGCCGCGGCCAATACCCTACCCGGTCAGCACGGGAACGTCAGCACAGTGCCTGTCTCCTCTGCGTGCGTCATGGCGCCAACATCGCGGGCTTCTCTTCGCTCCCTCCCGGGCCTCTTCTGGGGAGCGTGGGGCTTCCAACCGGGTTAAAAAGTAGCGCCCCCCATGTCCGTTCCAGCTCCCTCCTCCTCCCTCCGCGAGTTCGTCGACAAGCTGTTGCTGCTCGACCGCTCGCTCCAGCAGCCCGGCCCGGGCCCGGGTGAGCATGGCTTCATCGAGAAGCTGCTCATCACCGTGGACGCCGCGCCCGTGCTGCTGTCGTACGTGGACAGCGCCGGGCGCTACCGCTTCGCCAACCAGGCGTACGAGCGGTGGTTCGGGGAGAAGCGCGAGCACATCCTCGGCCGCTCCATCCCCGAGCTGCTCGGCGAGGCCGCGTACGAGAACGTCCGCGCGGATGTGCAGACGGTGCTGTCGGGTCAGCGGGTCCACTTCGAGCGCGTGGTCCCCTACCGCATGGGCGGCAGCCGGATGGTGCGCGCGGACTACGTGCCCCACGTGCTGCCGGATGGGCGGGTGGCCGGCTTCGTGGGAATGGTGGAGGACATCACCGAGCTGCGCCAGGGCGAGGAGGCCGCGCGGATGGCCTCGGCCCTGCGCGAGAGCGAGGACCGGTTGCGCCTGGCCCTGTCCTCCGCCGAGCTGGGCATCTGGGAGCTGGAGCCGCTCTCGGGCGAGCGCAGCTGGGATGCGCGGTGCCACGAGCTGTTCGGCCTGCCTCCGCGGGAGGGGCGGATCTCCCAGGCGTCCTTCCTCGCGTGCCTGCACCCGGAGGATCGGCCCCGCGTGGAGGCCGCGATGCGCGCGGCGTGCGATCCGCGGGGAGATGGGCGCTACCAGACCGAGTGCCGCACGGTGGATGCGAAGGGCCGGGTGGTGCGGTGGATCTCCTCCCACGGGCAGGCGTATTTCGACGCGCAGCGGCGGCCCGTCCGCTGTATCGGCACGGTGCGCGACATCACCGTGTCCCGGCGTGCCCACCTGCGCGTGGAGCGGCTGTATGCCGTGTCCTCGGCCCTCTCCCAGGCCCTGCTGCCCGAGGAGGTGGCACAGGGGGTGGTGCGCGAGGGGGCCGCGGCGCTCGAGGCCCTCTCGGCCTCGCTCGTGCTGGTGAGCGCGGATGGCACCGCCTTCGAGCTGACCGCGGCCCACGGCTTCCCCGAGGGGGTGCTGGACGAGCGCTGGCGGCGCTTTCCGCTCGACACGCCGGTGATGTACCGCGAGGCCGTCCGCACCGGCCGGCCCGTGCTGTACGGCACCCTCGAGGCCTTCCTCCAGGACTACCCGCAGCAGGTGGGCTCCCCGGCGCTCCTGGGGCGCGCGTTCGCGGCGCTGCCGCTGCGTGTGCACGGCCACGTCCTCGGCGCGTTCGGCTTCAGCTTCGAGCACGAGCGGGAGTTCTCCTCCGAGGATCTCCAGTTCATGGAGTCGCTCGGGCAGCAGTGCGCCGTGGCCATCGAGCGCGCGCGCCTCTATGCGGCCGAGCGCCGGGCGCGTGCCGAGGCCGAGCAGCTGAGGGATCGGCTCGCCGCCCAGAGCGCCCTGCTGGAGACGGTGCTGCAGCAGTTGCCCGTGAGCGTCGTCATCGCCGAACCCGGAGGCCGGCTCGTCCGGGGCAACGCGGCCGTGGAGACCATCTGGGGCCACCCCTTCGTGCCCGCCTCGAGCATCCCGGAGTACGCGGCCTACCGGGGCTACCACCCCGACGGGCGGCCCTATGCCCCCGAGGAGTGGCCCCTGGCGCGCTCGCTGCTCCACGGCGAGACGGTGGTGCGCGAGCCCGTGTCGGTCGTCTTTCCGGACGGGAGCCGCCGGCAGGTCGATCTGAGCTCCACCCTGGTGCGCGATGCCGAGGGGCGCACGGTTGCCGGCGTGGTGGTGAGCACCGACGTCACCCAGCACCACGCGCTGCAAGAGGCGCTGCGCCGCGAGGCGGACGTGCGCGAGAAGCTGCTTGGCATCGTCAGCCATGATCTGCGCAACCCCCTGCAGGCCATCTCCACCGTCAGCCACCTGCTGCTGAGCTCCGCCGAGCCCCTCTCGCTCCCGCAGCGCAAGTGGGTGACGCGCATCCGCACGAGCGTGCACCGGATGGATCGCCTCATCCGGGATCTGCTCGACTTCGTGCGGATCCGCCAGGGCGGGACGCTCCCCATCCAGCGCCAGCCGGTGCGCCTGGAGGAGGTGGGCCGCACCACCGTGGACGAGCTGCAGGCCGCCCATCCCCAGCGCCAGCTGCTGCTCGAGGCGCGCGGCGACACGCGGGGGGAGTGGGACCCGGAGCGGCTGGTGCAGCTGGTGGGCAACCTGTTGTCCAACGCCCTGTCCCATGGCGCGGACACGGCGCCCATCCGCGTGCGCGTGGAGGGCGAGGGGGCCCAGGTGGTGCTCGAGGTGGCCAACCAGGGCAACCCCATCCCGCCGGAGCTGCTGCCCCGCATCTTCGAGCCCTTCACGCGCGCCAGCGAAGGGGGCAACTCCCTCAAGGGCGTGGGGCTCGGCCTCTTCATCGTGCACGAGATCGTCGCCGCGCACGGAGGCCACATCGACGTCAGCTCCTCGGCCGGGGCGGGCACGGTGTTCCGGGTGAGGCTCCCCCGGGTGCCCACGGCCTGAGGCCCGGCCTCAACTCCAGGAGAACTCCACCTCGTTGTCCAACGGGCCGAGCTGCCGTCCGGACACGCGCCCGTCCTGGATTCCCAGCGTGCGGAACAGGCCCAGCAGCCCGCCCTCGTGGTTCATGTAGAGCAGGAAGTCCCGCCGGGTGGTGAGCACGCCGCTCCTCGGCCCCGTCCAGTGCACCGTCGCCTCGCCGAAGCTCGACGCCGCCCGGTAGGCCACCGGCATGTTGTTGAGCAGCTGCCGGGGCCCTTCCTTCGTCAGCAGCATGAAGGCCTTGCCCACCACGGAGCCCAGGAACCCGGGCGCAATCCCCGCCCCGATGCGCCGGACCGCGTTGTCGAAGCCCCCGTGCTTCTCGCTCAGCAGCCACGCCGCGCTGTACTGCAGCCGGAGGTACTCGCTGACGGGGTAGGTGAAGAAGCTCTTGTAGCTCTTCTCCTTGAGCGGCTCGAGGCACCGCGCCAGCGCTTCCTCTCCCAGGTCCGCGCGGAGCACGTCCAGCGTGGTGTGGAAGGACATCCCCCGCACGGTGTCCACGGGAGTGGTCAGGGCCAGTCGCCGCTCCAGCTCCAGCTCCGTGCCGAGGCCTGAGTCAGGCCTGGCCGAGGTCTGAGCATCGATCATCCGAAGCCGTCTCCCGTCTATTGTCCGGCTGGAAGACTGTAGCCCGTCTGGAATGCTCCTGGCCACGCCCCCCGGGTACGAGGCCCGTGCCACGGAGGGTTGGGGCTCAACCGAGGACGGCGTCGCGGACCTCCTCGAGGTCCCCGAAGACGTAGCGCTGACGCCGCCCGTCATGGCCCAGCCAGCGTTGCAGCAGCACGAGGTAGGCCTTGGCCTCGGGGGGCTGGCCGGGCTGGAGGACGAGCTTGAGGTGGTTGAGGCGCCGCAGGAAGACGGGGAGGGCCTTGGGGCCGAGCGAGGTGGAGAGCGCCCGCAGGTTGCCGGGGAGGGCCTCGGGACGGGAGCGCAGGTGGGTGTGCCCCAACCAGTCCACGAGCGCGTCCCGCTTGGGGGGCAGGCACAGGCCCCGCTTCACGAGCACGTCCAGCAGCGACGCCCACCGCTCGGAGTCGGCCTCGTGCAGGCTGTCGGCGAGGTGACACTCCAGCCCCAGCTTGGGCAGCACGGCGGGCCCCACGTCGAGGCTCAGCGCCAGGCGCTCCACCCGGCCGGCCACCGGGGCGAGCAGCGCCTCCACCTCCGAGGTGTCTCCCGGCCAGCCAACGCGGGCCAGGTAGCCGGGCAGGGTGGCGGGCCCCAGGCCCTGGAGGCACAGCCGCACGCCGTCGAAGCGGCGGGAGAACATGGCGCCCGCGGCGGAGACGTAGCCCGCGGAGGGCAGGGCCGCCAGACACGCCACCACCCGCTCCCGGACGGCGGGCGCGAGCGGCTCGCCCCACAGCAGCGCCAGCGACTCCTCCAGCGCCTCCAGGCGGCGCCAGGCCCGCTTGTCGTACTCGATGAAGAAGGAGGGGATGGGCACCGGAGGCGGTGGCCCCTCGACGTCGAACTCCAGGAAGACGTCGCCGATCTCCTCCGCCAGCAGCGTCCCCGGGGTGTCCCAGCGCGCGCCGAAGCGGCGCAGCCGCTCCCAGACGGGATGGGTGAAGAGCGAGGAGGGCAGGGCGGAGCCGGCCTCGGCCCGGCCCGCGAGCACGGCGCGGCTGCCATCCGTGGCGAGCAAGCGGACGCCGAAGTCCGCCTGGGCCTCCGCCCGGCCCAGCCGGCACTCGAAGCCGGAGGCCGAGACGGGCGGCAGCAGGCGGGCGATCCGCTCGATGTCCGCCAAGGCCGTGGGGGAGATGAGCCGGGGCGACAGGTGGGGTTCGGCGAGTCGAAGGTACTCATTCAGCGCGGCGGCCATCGTGGCTCCCCTCACGGCAATCAAAGACTCTCCAGAAAAGACAACGGACGGGTGCTCCGGATGCACCCGTCCGTGGCTTCAGCAGGTCTGGCGTTCCTGGGGTGGACTACTCCCAGGCCTGCGTGTTGCTCAGCTCCTGCGCGCCGCCGGAGATGAGATCATCCAGCGTCTCGTCGTTGAGCTCGGTGAGGTTGGCATTCTGCTCGGCGATGGTGTCGTTCATCATGGCATTGCCCTCCCTTTGGTGTGAAACCCCAATCCAGACTCATCGTCCAGCCGGGGGCTTCCGGCGGCGGGTCATCCCCGTCGTCGTCAGCGATTGGAAAGATAGAGAATGGCATTTCTGAAGTCAAATCAATCGGCGAGATGGTTTGGATGTATTTGATTGGGTGTGAAAGATCCACGGGCGTGCGAACGGGAAAGACGGGGGAGGCGCGATGTCAAGGATTGCCGCGCCAGCCGGAGCGCGAGGCGGCGAGAAAGTCCACCAGGGCTGACACCACGGTGGCGGTGGTGAAGAGCCGGTTGCGATCCGTCAGCACGGGCAGGAGCAGGCACCCCTCGGGATCCTCCCAGGGCGCATGCACCTCGGGGCGGGGCATCCGCATGATGGGGACGGGGGCCCAGCCTCCATCGGGTTGCTGCGCCCGCAGCAGCCAGTGCAGTCCGGCCTCGAGCGCGGCGCCGTGGCGTGGGCCGCCTCCGTCGAGCAGCAGCACTGGCAGGGCGAGCGCGGTGTGGAACGCGGCGGCCTCGCTGCCCGTGCCGTTGCCCCACCCCCCACCGGGTTGCCGCGCCCCCAGCAGCCAGCGGGCGGCGCGCGCCACCGGCTCGGGATCTCCTCCGAGGAGCGAGAGCAGCCGCGCCGCGTGCGCGGTGGTGTAGGTCCGGCCGTGCCACCAATAGCCCTCCCAGAAGCCCTCGGGCGACTGGCTGTCGCGCAACAGGCGGGCGCAGGCCTCGAGCACGGGGCGGTGGCGCGGGTCTCCCGCGGCGTGCAGCGCCTCTCCCGCCAGCGCGGTGACGCACAGGTGGACGTCGCACCAGCTGCTGCCCGGGTAGCTGGCCCAGCCCTTCAGCGAGGGCCGCTCGGCGGGGCGGTAGGTGCGGAAGCCGCTCCCGGGCCCGTCCCAGTAGCGCAGCAGTTGCGCGCACGCCTCCCCGAGCGCCGCGTCCCAGCCGGGCTCGCTCCTCCAATGGGAGAGGAAGCGCACCACGTTGGCGGTGGAGTCCGCGTCCGCGGGCGTCGCCAGGCTGAAACCCCACCCACCCCCGGGGTGGACATGACTCACCAGCCAGTCCCGCGAGCGCGCCAGCCTGGCCGGCTCCGCCCCCGCGCGGGCCAGCGCCTCGCCGACATACGCTGTCACCCATTGGGAGCTGATGACGTCCCGGTCTCCCACCACGAAACGGAAGCGGAAATCCAGCCAGCGTCCATCCGCCGTCCGCGCGCCCTCCAGGAAGCGCACGGCCCGCGCGAGGGCCTCGGTGACGGCGTTCTCCAGCGTGTCCTCGTGTCTCGGGATTGCCTGCATCGGTCCCCCTGTGTCTGGGTTTTCGTGTGCATATCGCCCATCTCCCGGGGGCGCTCCTCCTTGTTTGGGATTGCGCTGGACCGCGATGATTCCTCTCAACGCGAGAGAGGCTTCAGCGGGATGGTGGAGTTCCCGGGAATCTCGGCTCCGCTGTTTCCGGCCGTCCGTGACGAGCAGGCTGGCCGGGCGTCACGGAGACCCTCCCGCACGAGGAGCGCGAGTACCAGGCCCGGCTCGTCTACCGGCAACGACAACTCCTATCTGCCTCCAGGTGGAGTGGGACGACGGTGCCGCGCCGTGTCACAACCGCGGCAAGACCCCTCCATCTGGGTGGCCTCTGCGCTGAGGCCAATGAACAGGAGACAGGGTCATGAAGAAGGAAACGATCATCCGGGCGTGGAGGGATCCCGAGTTCCGCGAGAGCCTCACGTCCGAGGAGCGGGCCGCCTTGCCCGAATGTCCGGCGGGGCAGTCCATCACGGATCTCGACGAGGGCGATCTCGCCTCGGCCGTGGGGGGGGTGTTGGCGTTCGACGTGGACCTCACGTGCATCTGCTCGGAGCCGCTCACCACGAGGACCACGTTCACCAAGACGCACACGATCACCACCATCCGGGAGCAGACGGTCCTCCAGGTCAACGTCGTGTTGGGGCGGTAACGCGTCCCGGTGATGCGGCAGGCCGGGGGGCAGGCACCCGATTCCCCCGGCGCCGTGTCACGCAGGCCGTGAGCCGACTCACTCCGGGTGCCCGCGTCAGCCCAAGGAAGAGCCATGTCCGTCAGTGCCCCCGCGTTCCCCTGGAAGAAGGCGGCGTTCCTCCACGAGCGAGCGGCCGCGGGAGGATGTCCACCCGCTCCCGCGGAGGGTGCGTCCCTCCAGGCCGCCGAGCGCCGTGCGAAGGCCTGGCGCCAGCTCATGTCCGGGGACGAGCCGCTCCTGGAGGAACGGCTGAGGAGCATCGGGTTGGACCGTGCCTCGTTCCTGCACATCCTGACGCGCGCCGGGCATGACGAGGGGGAGGTGGAGGGAGACAGCGCGTGGGTGGCCCTCATCCAGGAGGTGCTCGGCTCGCGGTACGCCGGAGAGCCACTGCCCCCCAGCCTCCGGGCCCCCGAGGGGCCGGACCAGCCCGGCCTGGTGTTCTCCGGGTTTCTCCAGCCCTTCCTGCGGCTCGGCGCCGCACGGCTCCGGGCGGGAGTGGCCGGGCTCCAAGCACGCGGTGGGTGGCGCCAGTCCCCGCTGAGCCCCGAGGCCGAGACCGAGCTGCTGGAGAGCCTGGCGTTCCGGCTCCATGGCATCGCCTCCCGCGTCCTCATCCTGGAGCTCAACGTGGCGCGGCTGATGGAGCAGCTGCCCGGCGATACGCCCCAGGCCCGGTTCCACCATTTCTCGACGGTCTCGCTCCGGGAGCCGGGAGCCGTCCAGGAGGTGCTCGATCGCTACCCGGTCCTCGCCCGGCTGCTGGCCATCACCCTGGAGCGCTGGAGCTCCGTCAGCCTGGAGTTGGTGGAGCACCTCACCGCGGATCGCTTCATGCTCGGCGAGGTCTTCCTCGATGGCCGGGACGTCGGTCCTCTCGTGCAGGTGAAGACCGGCATCTCGGATCTCCACCGGCAGGGCCATGGCGTGGCCCTCGTCCGGTTCGGCTCTGGCCTGCGGCTCGTCTACAAGCCGAAGCCGCTCGGGGTGGACGTCCGTTTCCAGCAGCTGCTCCAGGAGTTGAACGCGCGCGGCCTGCGTCATCCCCATCGCATCCTCCAGGTGCTGGATCGCGGCACCCACGGCTGGGTCGAGCACGTGGACGCCGCGGGCTGTGACTCGCGCGAAGCCCTCCAGCGCTTCTACTGGCGGCAGGGCAGCTCGCTGGCCCTGTTGCAGGTGCTGGCGGCCGTGGACTTCCACCTGGAGAACCTCATCGCCGCGGGCGAGTACCCCGTGCTCGTGGACCTGGAGGCGCTCTTCCACCAGCGCGCGCCCATTCCGGTGGGGGACTCGGCCTACGAGCGGACGGCGATGCTGCTCGGGCGCTCGGTGCTGTCCGTGGGCCTGTTGCCCCAGCTCGTCATGGGAGGGCCAGGTGGGGGCGGGGGCGTCGACATGAGCGGGCTGGGGGGAGAGCCGGGACAGGTCTCGTCCCAGGCGCTGCCGGCCGTGGAGGACGCGTTCCACGACACCATGCGCATCGTCCGCCGTCAGAGCCCCCTGGAGGGCTCCCACAACCGTCCCCGGCTCCAGGGCCAGCCGGTGGAGGCCACCGGCTTCACCGAGGACATCGTCCAGGGCTTCGAGGAGACGTACCGGCTGCTCATGCGGGAGCGCGAGGCGCTCGAGCCGCGGATCCGCTCGTTCGCGAACGTGGAGGTGCGGCACATCGCGCGCGCCACCCAGCGCTACGGGCTGCTGCTGGAGGAGAGCCATCACCCCGACTTCCTGCGCGACGGCCTGGAGAGGGACAAGGTGCTGGACAACCTGTGGTCCGAGACGCGCATCTGGCCCGCGCTGCGCCGGCTGGTGCCCCATGAGCACGCGGATCTGCGGTTGGGGGACGTTCCGATGTTCACCTCGCGTCCCGGCGAGCGCCACCTGTGGAGCAGCACGGGCGAGTGCATCCCCGACTATTTCGAGCGGGACAGCCTGGGGGGCGTGTTGGAGCGGCTGGCCCGGCTGGAGGAGAGGGATTGCGCCCACCAGGTGTCCCTCATCCGCAAGTCGATGCTGGCCCTCGACAAGGGCCGTACCGCCGCGGGTCCCGTGGCCGGAGTCCAGCGGGAGGCGCCCCGCGCGCCCGCCACGCCCGAGCAGTGCCTCGCCGCGGCGGTGGCGCTCGGGGAGGATCTGGCGGCCAAGGCGATCCACGGGCGCACGGACGTGTGCTGGCCGGGTGTGAGCCTCGAGGATCTGAAGCAGTGGCGCTGGACGCTCGCGCCGCTCGGGCCGGAGCTCTACGAGGGGGTGGGGGGGCTGGCCGTCTTCTTCGCGCACCTGGCGGCGCGGACGGGGCGGGGCGACTTCGAGGCACTCGCCCGGGCGGCGCTGGAGCCGGTTCGGCGGGCCTGGAAGCTGCCCGGCCCGAATGACACCAGGGTGGGGGCCTTCCTGGGCCGCTCCTCGGCGCTGTACGTGCTCGGCCACCTGGGCCTGCTGTGGAACGAGCCGGCCCTGCTGGACGAGGCCCTCGCGGGGCTGTCCACCCTGGAGCCCCTCATCGACGGCGATACGCGGCTCGATGTGCTCAGCGGCTCCGCGGGCTGCGCGCTGGCGCTGCTCGGGCTGCATGAGAGGACCGGGGAGGCGCGCTTCCTGGAGGCCGCGAGGCGCTGCGGGGAGCGGCTGCTCGCCACGGCCATGCCCTGCCCGGGCGGTGGCGTGGGCTGGAGGACTCCGGCGGCGGAGCAGCCCCTGGCGGGCTTCTCCCACGGTGCCACGGGCTTCGCGCTGGCATTGCTGACGCTGGCCTCCGTCACCGGGGACGCGCGCTACGGCGAGCGGGCCCACGAGGCCCTCGCCTACGAGCGCTCGCTCTTCGTGCCCGAGCGCGGCAACTGGAAGGATCTGCGGGGCGCCCCTGGCGAGGAGGCCCGGTTCGTGACCGCGTGGTGCCATGGCGCACCCGGCATCGCGCTCGGGAGGCTGCGGGCGTTGCGGTACCTGGACGGGCCGCACGTCCGCGCCGAGCTGGAGACGGCGCTCGGGACGACGCTGCGCGAGGGCTTTGGTGGCAATCACTGCCTCTGCCACGGAGACCTGGGCAACGTGGAGGCGCTGCTCGTCGCGGGCGAGGTGCTCCAGGAGCCGCGCTGGAGCCGGCTCGCCCTGGAGCAGGCGGCCGGCATCCTCCAGGGGGCGCGGGAAGGGGGCTGGCGCTGCGGGCTGCCCCGGAACACCGAGACGCCCGGCCTGATGATGGGGCTGGCGGGCATCGGCTACGGGCTGCTGCGGCTCGCGGCTCCGGAGCAGGTGCCCTCGGTGCTCACCCTCGCGCTTCCAGGCTGGCGTACTCCATGAGCTCCTTCATCAACGCGCTGGCCTCGCGGTGGTCGGGGGAGTCGAGGTGCTCGCCGAACCGGGTGCGCGCCCGCTGCAGCACCTGCCGGGCCAGCTCGAGCCGCCCCATGTCTCGCAGCAGGCGGCACAAGCCCGACGTCGCGCGCAGCTCGAAGAGCCCCGCGTCCTGCGCGTGGGCCGTCTCGATGGCGTGGAGGAAGCGGGACTTCGCCTTGCGCTCCCTTCCGGTGGCGCGCAGCAGCTCTCCCTCCACGCGGTACAGCTCGGCCTCGTAGGTGCGCTCTCCGGTGGCGTTCTGCTCCGCCCGCGCTTCGTGCACCGCGGCCAGCCCCTCCTCGAGCTGTCCCAGCTTCAGGTGGATCTCCGCGAGCATGGCCAGACAGGAGGGCACCCCGAGGCGGATTCCCCGCTCCTTCCAGCTCGCGAGCTCCCGCGCGATGAGCGCCAGGCCCTCGCGGGGCTGCCCGAGCTGAGCGCGGGCCCACCCCTCGAGGATGGTGGCCCACGAGCCCCAGATCCAGAAGCTGCGCTCGTTGGTGAGGGCATGGAGTTGCTCGGCCCACGCGAGGGTGGGCTCCGGCTCATTGCGGTACTGACTGCCCATGGCCACGTACGTCAACACGTAGGCCGTGGTCTGGGCATGGCCGATGTGCGAGGCCATCTCCAGGGCTCCGCGGCTGTACCTCCGGGCCTCCTCGGGCTGGCCGCGCACGGAATGGATGAGGGCGGCATACGCCAGGGCCGTCGTCCACGGATCCGTCCCGTGCCGCACGGCGATCCGCCGGTGCTGCTCGAGCTCGAAGCGGGCGCAGGCCATGGCACCGTCCAGGGAGTCCAGGGCCTCGCGCATCCGCCCCCAGGCGACGAAGCCGGCGGCCCTCATCCGGTGGCCCAGGATGAGCAGCACCCGATCGTGATGGCGCTCGCCCAGCTCCACGAGCAAGCCGGCCAGCTCGTGGGCCTGACGGAACTCGCCTCGCGCGAGGTAATAGGTGAAGGGCCCCCAGGGAGACAGGTCGAGCTCCGGCAGTGCATCCCCCGCCCGGTGCAGCAGCCTGCGGGCCCGGGCATACGTCCGCTCCACCTCGTGCGCGCGGTAGCCCCGCAGGTGCGTCAGGGGAGGCCCCAGGGCCAGCAGGATGCGCAGCTCCTCGTGGACGAGCCGCTCGGCATGAGGCAGGCCCCGCAGCAGCTCCAGGGCCCGCGTGTAATGGCTCACCGCTTCCCGGAGGGCCGAGCGCTGGCTGGCCAGTTGACCGGCCCGGACCTGGTAGGGGAGGGCCCACTCCGGCGCTCCCGCCTCCGCGTGGTGGTAGGCGAGCACCTCGGGCCGTGCCTCCACCACCTCGGGGAACCGCTCCTCCAGCACGCGCGCGACCTTCCGGTGGTGCTGCCGCCGCGCGCCTGGCGTCAGCGACTGCGCGGCCACCTCCTGGGTGAGGGCGTAGCGGAACTGGTACGTGGGCCTGGTGCCCTCCTCGCGGAGGAACCCCGCTTCCACCAGGCCGGCGAGCTCGCGCCGCAGGGCCGCCTCGTCGCGATCCGAGAGCGCCGAGAGCAACTCCCGCGTGACGTCCCGCCCCACCACCGCGCACAGTTGGAGCAGGGACTTCTGCCGCGAGGGGAGCATGTCGAGCCTCGCCAGCAACAGCTCGTGCAGGGTGACGGGGATGGACGCCGCCGCGCCTCCCTCCAGCACCATGCGCGTCATCTCCCGGATGAAGAGCGGAATGCCGTCCGTCCGCTTCACCAGCGCCTGCACCGTGTCCTCGGAAAGCTGCCTGCCGCGGGCCGTCTCCCTCACCAGCGCCGCGGCCTGTTCCGCGGGAAGCCGGTCCAGGGAGAGGACGTGGAGCCAGGGCCGCCGCGCCCAGCCCAGGCGCAGCTCGGGGCGCGTGCTGAAGACGACGAGCACCCGCTCCCGTTCGATGCGCTCCAGCAGACAGGAGAGGAGCTCCAGCACGGACGCGTCGGCCCAATGCAGATCCGCCACGAAGACGAGCAGCGGTCGCTGGCGCGCCATGCGCAACGTCAGGTCCACCAGCGCCTCGAAGGCCTTCTCCCTGCGCCGCTCGGGGGTGAGCTGGTGCACCGGGCTGTCCTGGGCGGTGGGCAGGCCGAGGAGCAGGCCAATGAGCCGCACCTGCTGCTCGCTGGCGCCCAGGGCCGCCAGCCGCTCCACCCACTCCGGGACCCGCGCGCGGGGTTCCTCGCCGGGGGGCAGCTGGAACAACGCCTCGAGCAGCCTCTGGAGGGGCTGGTGGGCGGTGGTGCCGGGCCGGGACCAGCATTGGAAGCGTATGCGGGTGGCCGACTCCGCGGGGATACGCTCGCCCAACTCCCGGATGAGGCGTGATTTGCCGATGCCCGCCTCGCCGCTGACGAGGACGAAGGCGCCGTGTCCCCGCTGGGCCTGCTCCCAGAGGGAGAGGAGCCAGCCCAGCTCCGCGCTCCGGCCCACCAGGGGCGTGAGGCCACCGTCGGCGGCGAGCATCCGCTCGAAGCGGGCCTCATCGCGCTCGCGCGACACGCGGTGGACGCTCACGCTCAGGCTCCCCAACAGTCCCTCGAAGGTGCGCGGCCCGAGCGCCGTGGACTCGAACGTCTCGCGCACGCTCTTCCATGTCGTCTCGCCCAGGAGCACCTCGCCCGGCCGGGCCTGCCCCGCGAGCCAGGCCGCCACTTTCGGCGCCTGGCCCCGGATGACGAGCCCTCCACCGCGCTGCCCGGGGGCCTGCTCGTCCAGCGCCACCATGTCCGTGTGGATGCCCACCTTCACGGCCATGCCGGGGAGCGCCGCGCCGAGGCTCCTCACCAACTCCAGCCCCGCGCGCACCGCCCGCTGCGAGTCGTCCTCCCGCACCTGGGACCTCCCGAAGCACGCGAGCACTTCGTCTCCCAGGGACAAGGGGACGGCGCCTCCGTGCGCGCGGATCGTTCTCGCGCACGTCTCGTGGAAGACCGCCTCCAACTCGCCCGGATCCTCGGCGGCGGACGGCGCTCCAGCCCCCTCGCGCCGCGTGAGCACGCACGACACCAGCGTCACCTGCCGGCGCTGGAGCGCGGTGGCGTGGGGCGCCTCGTGTCCGGTCTCGAGGAGGCGGCCTTGCAGCTCGCGCACCTCCTCGCGCAGCTCCCGCGCCGAGGGGAATCGCCGGGCCGGATCCTTGGCCAGCGCCGTGGCCAGCAGGGGCTCCACCTCGGGGGGGAGGTCCGGCCGGCACGCGCGCACCGGGGGCGTGGGATCCGCGGATGTCACCCACTCTCGCAGCGCCTCCAGCGTGGAGGCGGGGAAGGGGAGCGTCCCGGCGAGCATCTCGAAGAGCACCACCCCGGCCGCCCAGATGTCGGTGCGCGTGTCCTGCGGCTCGCCCCGCCATTGCTCGGGTGCCATGTACGCCGGAGTCCCCGCGGTGGGCAGGTGCGGCGCATCGGGGCCGCTCGCGGCGACCCGGTGACACAGGCCGAAGTCGAGCAGCTTCACCGTGCCCTGGCGGGTGAGGAAGATGTTGCTGGGTTTGAGATCGCGGTGGATGAGGTGGCGCTCGTGCGCGTGGGTGAGCCCCTCGGCCACCGCGCCCAGGATGTCCAGCGCCTGCTTGAGGCCGGGCCGATGCCGCCGCAACAGCGCCGCGAGCGACTCGCCCTCCAGGTACTCCATCACCAGGAAGGGGACGCAGGTGCCTCCGGGAGTGCCGCACCATTCGGACACGTCGAAGATGCGGACGATGTTCTCATGGTCCAACCGGGCCACCGCGCGTGCCTCGCGCAGAGCTTCCTCGGCGAGCCCCGTGCGAGGGGCGAGGAACTTGAGCGCCACCGTGCGGTGCAGTACCTCGTCCCGGGCGCGGAACACCTGGCCCATCGCGCCACGGCCCACCTGCCCGAGCACCTCGTAGCGGCGGCCCTCGGGTCCGCCGAACCGCTCCCCGGGCCCGGGCAACCGCGGCGGCAGCTCGACATGGAGCACCCGCCGCAGCACTGGATCCTCGAAGTCGGAGGGATGGGAGTCACCCTCCGCTTGCCTGGGCAGGCCCTCGCTCTCCTGATTGGCGTCGTTGCTCATCCGCGCCTCCCCCCACTCCACGGCTTTGCCTGTCAGCATGAGCCTCCTGTGTCGCGAGGGGGTTGGCGTGTGACCAGCCGCTCGTCCGGCCTGATCGGGGGCCAGCCGCCTCCGGAGGAGACAGAGGAGGCGGGGGTGGCCTGTGACGGGGCACGGCAGGCGCTTCCAGGACATGCGATATCTCCGGGCGTTCACGTGTCCTGGAGCCGCCCATGAACCTGATGCCCTCCGTCTGCCTCGCCGTGTTGCTCGCCCTCGCGCCCGCCGCCTCCGCCGCGCCACCGAAGAAGGCGGCCAAAGCGGAGCCGGCCAGGCCGGTGCGGGTGGTGTTCCAGACGGAGAAGGGGGAGATCGAGATGGAGCTCGATGAGGCCCATGCGCCGCAGACGGTGCGCAACTTCCTCGTCTACGTGGAGGGCGGCTTCTTCGAGGGCGGGGTGTTCCACCGCACGGTGAAGCCCGACAACCAGCCGAACAGCAAGGTGAAGATCGAGGTCATCCAGGGCGGCATCAACCCCGCCCGCGAGTCCGAGCAGCGCGCGCCCATCGCGCTCGAGCGCACGAGTGTGACGGGGCTCAAGCACAAGGACGGGACGCTCTCGATGGCGCGCGACACGCCCGACACCGCGGTGTCGGATTTCTTCATCTGCATCGGCGACCAGCCCGAGCTGGATTTCGGGGGCAAGCGCAACCCGGATGGCCAGGGCTTCGCGGCCTTCGGCCGGGTGGTGAAGGGCATGGACGTGGTCCGAGCCATCCAGCAGGCGTCGGCGGAGGGGCAGAAGCTCACCCCGCCGGTGAAGATCCAACGCGCCGCGCGCAAGCCGTAGCGGCCCCCGGAGGCCTCGTAACTCTTACTGCCTTCGGGACCAGGGCCGCTCGCGACAGCGGGATAACTCCTTGAAATGACACGCACCTGGCCCGGATGGGCTGCTGGCACGCGGGATGCTGTACCTCCTGCACGAGAAGTCAGCGGGGCAGGGCGGTGGGGGGTTGGGGCGGTCGGGGCAGGACGGGCGGGTCGGGGTTGGGCGGGACGGGCGGGTCGGTGGGGGTTGGGGGGTAGGGGCAGGACGGGCGGGTCGGTCGGGGTCGGGCGGGGCTGAGACAGGACGGGGAAGTTCATCGGGGAGGGGCTGCCTGGGGGCGGCTCCTCCCCGGTTCTTTTCCGAGCCTGTCAGCCCTCTCTCTCCGCTGGCGAGCAGCGGGAGTGGGCCGGGTGCTTGACGCATGGGCGGAGGGCTTCGTCTGCTGCCGCCATGTCCAGCCAGTCTTCACCGGTGCCCCAGGCGGGCACTGCGCCGCGCCCCGTGGACGCCAGCGAGCGGGTGGTGCTCCTCGACGTCCTGCGCGGCTTCGCCCTCGGGGGCGTCTTCGTCTCGAACGCCTACATGCACCTGAGTGGCCGAGGGCTGCTGCCCCGCGCCAGTGCCAGGGCGCTGGAGGCCACGCGGGTGGATGCCGTGGCGGCCTTCCTCTTCGAGCAGCTGGTGGCCGGCAAGGCCATGTTCCTCTTCTCGCTCCTCTTCGGGCTGGGCTTCTCCATCCAGCTGATTCGCGCGGAGGAGCGCGGCAGCTCCATCGTCCCGGTGTATGTCCGGCGGCTGGGCGTGCTCCTGCTCATCGGCCTCACCCACCGCTTCGCGCTCTGGTACGGGGACATCCTCACCACCTATGCGCTGATGGGCTTCGTGCTGCTGCTGATGCGCGAGGTGCCCGCCCGGAGACTGCTCGTCTGGAGTCTCCTGCTCATGTTCGTGGCGCCCATCGTGGTCTCCGCCGTCACGAAGCTCACGCCGCTGCTGGCGAGCTCACGCGAGGTCGTCGCCGCCGCGAACCAGGAGAACATGGCGCGCGTGGCGGAGATCAAACGCCAGACGCTGGCGGCCTTCTCGAGCGGCTCCTATCTCACCACCGCGCGAGCCAACATCGAGTTCCTGCTGAAGGTCTTCACCCGGACGACGACGGTGGCGTGGATGTTGGTGGTGCTCGGCCGTTTCCTGCTCGGACTGCTGGCCGGACGGCGGCGGCTCTTCCACGACGTGGAGCACCACCTGCCGTTCTTCCGCAAGCTGCTGGGCTGGGGGCTGGTCACGAGCGTGTTGGGCAATGGCGCCGAGCTGCTCTTCAGCCACCTGACGCGCACGGCGCCTGCTGGAAGTACCGGGCGGCAGGTCTGGGAGATCCTCAAGCCCGGGGTGGAGGAGGTGGGCCTCATCGGCACCGCCGCGTGCTACGCGGCCGGCTTCGCGCTCCTCTTCCAGCGGCCTCTCTGGCGGCGAGTCCTCGGCGTGCTGGCGCCCGCGGGGCAGATGGCGCTGACGAACTACCTGTGCCAGACGCTCATCAGCCAGTTCGTCTATTACGGCTATGGCTTCAACCTCATCGGCAAGCAGAGCCCCACCGAGTGCCTGCTGCTCATGTCCTCGCTCTTCTGTGTCCAGGTCTGGCTGAGCCACCTGTGGCTGGCGCGCTTCCGCTTCGGTCCCGCCGAGTGGGTGTGGCGCTGCCTGACCTATGGCGAACGCCAGCCGCTGCGCCGGCGGCCCGGGCAGGCGGGAGGGCACGTGGCCCCCGCGGCACCGGAGGCCTCGTAAGTCTTACCGGCTCCCGGGCCGGTGCTGGGCGCGGCCTCGAGGTAACTCCCTGAAATGACACGCCCCTGGCCCGGATGCGCTGCTGGCACGCGGGATGCTCTACCTCCTGCACGAGAAGTCAGCGGGGCAGGGCGGTGGGGGTTGGGGCGGTCGGGGCAGGACGGGCGGGTCGGTCGGGGTCGGGCGGGTCGGGACGGGCGGGTCGGTTGGGGTTGGGGGGGTAGGGGCAGGACGGGCGGGTCGGTCGGGGTCGGTCGGGGCTGAGACAGGACGGGGAAGTTCATCGGGGAGGAGCTGCCTGGGGCGGCTCCTCCCCGGTTCTTTTGGAGCGAGGAATCGCGCGGTCGACAACGCCGGGAAGACACCTCCATACTCCCCCGCTCAAACGTCACCCCCGAGGTTCGAATGAGCAATGGAGCCGATGTAGAGCAGCTCGACGCCCCCCCACCGATCTCCGCCGAGCTGCGCGCGAAGATCCTCGCGGACCCCAACGTGGCGAAGATGGCCGCGGAGCTCGAGATGGACCTCGAGGTGTTCGTCAACACCGTCGGGTACTACATGAACAACCCGGGCGTGGAGCCCGCGTTCCTCGTCGTCAGCGACGAGAACCTGCGGAAGATGGGGGTCGAGCCGCCCACCGCCGAGGCCATCGAGGCCAACGTGCGCGCCAGCGTCGAGGCCTTCAAGGCCGGCCAGGCCCCGAGCGGTTTCGAGGAGCCTCGCAAGAAGGGCGTGGACCTGGCTTCCCAGGGCGGCAAGGCCGTGGAAACCAAGGCCGATCCCGGCCTCGATGACGCGGTGAAGAAGGGCCGGACCAATCTAAAGCCCTGATTCCACGAGGCTTTCTAGAAAAAGAACGCCCCCCGGCAACATCCAACCGCGGCCCCCGATAATCCCTTCAACGCAGCACTTTTCCAATCCCCTACAAGAGAGTTCGCCATGGGTTTTATCAAGAGCATCGGCAAGGCGTTCAGCAAGATCGGTGACTTCGCCAAGAAGGCGGTCGGCTTCGCGAACAACATCCTCAACGGACCCCTCGGGAAGATTGCCTCGTTCATCCCGGGCGTCGGGCCGTTCATCGCGGGAGCCGCGAAGGTCGTCGGCATCGCGAACAGCGTCATCAACGGTGGTGGCCTCAAGGGCATCATCGGCGGCCTCGTCGGCAACCTGGGCGGTGGCCTGCTGGGCAAGGCCGGTTCGCTCCTGAGCAAGACGGGTCTCGGCGCCGCCATCGGCCTGGGCTCGCAGACCAACAGCACGGGCGGCGTCCTGGACCTGGTCAAGGGCCTGATGAGCTCGCGCAAGGGTGACCAGTCTCCTGCCGCGCAGGGCGACAAGTACAACCTGAGCCAGTTCGCGGCGTTCAAGGTCGCCAACCTGCTCCGCGCCGGCTGATCGGCTCGCCTCGGCTTCGCCAGTCCAAGGGGTGCACGCTCACGGGCGTGTACCCCTTTTTCTTTTCTCGGGAGTGAGGACGATGGGGCTTGCGCCAGAGGAGTCGAGCCAAGGGGACAGGGGGGCAGCCAGGCGCTGGCTCCCGAGTCGCTCCGGCCGGCACCGCGCTCCATGCTACTGGCTCCCTGCCCATGTCCTTCAGCAAGAGCCTCGCGACAAAGCTCCTCATCGCCCTTTGCAGCATCATCAGCATCGCACTCGGCCTCCTCGTTCTCGTCGTCAGCCGGCAGTCGTCGCGGGTCGCTGAAGAGCAGGCGAATCAGCTGGTGACGCAGATGGCCGAGCGCTATGCGCGGACGGTCAACTCGGAGCTCGACGCCGCGTTCATCCCCGTCCGGACGCTCGCACAGGCCCTGGCGGCCCAGAAGGTCGCCGGTTCAGCCGATCGCCGGCTGGCGGATGCGGCGCTCAAGCAGGCCATCGAGGCCAATCCGAAGCTCCTCGGCATCTGGACGACGTGGGAGCCGAATGCGTTCGACGGGCTCGATGCGAAGTACGTGAATACGCCTGGTACGGACGCCACCGGCCGCTACATCTCCAATTGGTCCCGAGGTTCCGGACGCGTCGAGCTGGAGCCCAACGTCGATTACGAGGAGGAGGGCACGGGCGACTACTACCTCCTCGCGCGCAAGACCCGGCGGGAGACGATCGTCAACCCCTACCTCTACCCCGTCGGAGGCAAGCCCACCCTGATCACGAGCGTCACCGTGCCCATCCTCCTCGACGGCCGGTTCGTCGGGACCGTCGGCGCGGACATCTCGCTCGAGCAGATCCAGAAGCAGGTCTCGGAGATCACCCCCTTCGAGACGGGGTACGCGCTGCTCGTGTCGAACAATGGCGCGTTCGTCGCGCACCCCTCGGAGGAGCGTCGCGCGAAGCAGCTCGACGGCTCGCCCGCGGAGTCGCTGGTGAAGACCGCCCTCGCGAACCACACCGCGCTCTCGGGCCAGGTCCCCTCGGAAGTGCTCGGGGCCCGGGCCATCGAGGTGGTGGTCCCCATCCGCATCGGGGAGACCGTGACGCCGTGGGCGCTCGCCGTCTTCGCACCCCTCGACAAGGTGCTCGCGCCGGCTCGTGAGCTGAGCCAGTTCACGCTCCTGCTCGGAGCGCTCGCGCTGCTCGTGCTCAGTGGCGCCGTCCTCCTCGTCATCCGCCGCATCACCAAGCCGCTCGAGATGATCTCCAGCGCCGCCATGCGTATCGCGAACGGCGACCTCACCGGAAGGCTCGACCATCACTCGGAGGATGAGGTGGGTGTCCTCGCCAACGCGTTCCGCTCGATGCGGGATCGGCTGGCGCAGGTGATCAGCGAGGTCCGCGACGGAGCCGCGGCGCTCTCGGCGGCCGCGTCCCAGCTCTCGGAGACGTCCCAGTCGCTCTCGAGCCGCGCGAGCGAGCAGGCCGCGACCTTCGAGGAGATGACCAGCAGCCTCAAGAGCATGAGCACGTCCATCCTCCAGAACGCGGACAGCAGCCGCCGGGTGGAGACGCTCGCGGCCAAGGGAGCGGCCGACGCCGAGAAGAGCAGCCGGGCCGTCACCGAGACGGTGCAGGCGATGAAGCAGATCACCTCGCGCATCTCCGTCATCGAGGAGATCGCCTATCAGACGAACCTGCTCGCCCTGAACGCCGCCATCGAGGCCGCGCGTGCGGGCGACCACGGAAAGGGCTTCGCGGTCGTCGCGTCCCAGGTCCGCAAGCTCGCGGAGGGAAGCCAGACCGCGGCGAAGCAGATCAGCACGGTCGCCTCGGACAGCGTGAAGATCGCCGAGCAATCCGGCCAGCTGCTCCAGGCCCTCGTCCCGTCGATCGACACGACCTCGCACCTGGTGAAGGGCGTCGCCGCCACGTCGAGCGAGCAGTCGTCGGGCGTCGGGGAGATCAACAGGGCGATGCTCGGCCTGAATGATGCGACGCAGCAGAACGCGGCGGCCGCGGAGGAGCTGTCGAGCACCGCGGAAGAGATGGCGGCGCAAGCGGAGAGCCTGCTGCAACTGGTGGGCTTCTTCCGGGTGGACGCGGCCGAGGCCTACCGGCCCGTCAGGAGCACGACTCCCGGCCTTCGCCTGCCGCACGGCGCGGCCCAGACGCGGGCGCACGAGCGCCGCGTCTGAGAGGTCCAGGCAGCGGCCTGGTCCACGCGGCTGTTACGGTTGGCCAGGAACCCAGCCGGGCAACGCGGCCGCCTGCTTCACCCAGGCCGCCATCTGCGCCTCGTCGAGATCGTCCTCGTGGATGTCGATCCAACGCGCGTCCTTGCCCGTGCCTCCGGGTGGGACGGGTCGCAGCGACGTGCCGCGGAAGAAGCTCACCTTGACGTAGTGCGTGAAGGTGTGGAACCCCAGGAACAAGCCCTGACCTTCGATGCCATACATGGGCGAGTTCCACTTCACGGCCTTGCGCACGTTGGGCACGTTCCGCACGATGAGCGCGTCGAGTCGGCGCCCGACGTCACTCTTCCAGCCCGGCATCCCGGCGATGTACGCCTGCACCGGGGCGTCGCCGTCGGCCTTCGCGATTTGCGGATTGCCGCCTGAAAGGAGTTTCACTGGCTTGGCCGCACTCGCACCTGGCTTGGCTGCACTCGCACCTGGCTTGGCCGCACTCGCACCTGGCTTGGCCTTCGCGCCTGCCTTCGGCGGGGACTTGGAGCTGGTGGCCGACGTGCGTGGCTTGCTTGCGCGCGACGTGGCCTTGGCCTTCGGCTTTGCCTTGCCTGGCTTGCGCACGGGATTCGCTGGCGCCTTCATGATGATGACGGCTCCACGTAGAGGTTCATGAGCGTGAGTCTCATCAGGGTCTCCTCCTGTGTTGGTCACCTTGGCGGGCCGTGGCCCGTCAGTCAACTGACCAGATCCGCGTGGAGAATGTACCCGGATGGCCGCGTTCCTCCCCCGCGAACGCCGGTTCAGGGCGTGGGTGTCACCTCGGCGCCGGTGTCGGCGTCGACCACTTCGATGGCGGTCATCGGGCACAGCTCGGCCGCCGCGATCACGGCGTCGTCCGGCTCGATCTCGCTGTTCCGGGCTTGTGAATAGCCGTCCACGAGGTGGAAGTAGCGGTGTGCCGTCATGACGCACGTTCCGCAGCCGGCACAGTTCTCCGTGACCCGCACCCGCCAGCGGCGGGGCAGGGAGGTTTCGGCGCTCACCACGTCACCTCGAGGCGGGCGGGGCAGCGGGCGATCAGCCCGGGCTTCCACGGCACCTCGTCGACGGGGACTGCGAGCCGCAGGTCCGGGAACCTCCGGATCAGGCCCTCGATCGCGAGGCTCAACTCGACCCTGGCCAGCGACGCCCCGAGGCAGTGATGCGCCCCGTGACCGAAACCGAGGTGCGGGTTGGGTCTGCGGGCGAGGTCGATCTTCTCGGGGCACGTGAAGACGCGCTCGTCACGATCCGCGGCCGCGCGCTGGAAGATGACCGTCTCTCCCTTGCGGATCAGTACGCCGCCCAGCTCGACGTCCTCCGTCGCTCGCCGCGGGAAGCTCCCGGTCGAGCGCAGCGGGATGTACCGCAGCAGTTCCTCGATCGCCGTCGGCAGCAGCGAGGGTTCGGCCACCAGCCGGGCGTAAAGCTCTCGATGGGAGAGCAACAGGAAGCAGCTGTTCGAGATCATGCTGAGCGACGTCTCGTGGCCGGCCATGAGCACCCCGATACCGGTTCGAGCGGTCTCGAGCGGTGTCAGCCGTTCGGTGTCCATCGCCTCCAGCAAGGTGCTGACGAGGTCGTCCGTGGGGCATGAGCGGCGCTGTTCCAGCAACTCCTGGAAGTACTCCTCCAGCGCCGTCCGGGACTGGTCGACCTCGACGGCGTCATAGGCCCTGGTGGCGACGAGGACGTCGGAGTACCGGCGGAACCGCTCCCGCTCCGCGTAGGGGATGCCGAACAGCTCGCAGATCATCACGACCGGCAGCGGGACCGCCAGACTGGCGACCAGGTCCGCCGGCGGTCCCCGCGCAACGAGCAGGTCGAGTTGCTCGTCCACCACGTCACGGATCCGGTCGCGCAGCAGCTCCACCCGCCGCATCGTGAAGGCCTTCGCCACGACGCGGCGGATCCGGGTGTGTTCCGGTGGATCCATCGTGAGCAGGTTTCCCGGCCGCAGCGGCAAGGGGGTGACCCGGGCGGTATCCGGCTGCGTGGCTTCCAGGGAGCTGAACCTCGGATCGGCCAGGAACTGCTTGATCTCGGCGTAGCCGGTCAGCAGCCATGCTTCACCACCGAATGGCATCCTCACGCGGCTGACCGGCTCCTCCCGGCACAGTTCCGCGTACCGCGGGTGGAGGTCCAAGGCCCGGACGGGCCCGAACGGATAGTGCGGCGGTGCACCGGGGAGCGCCTGGGCCTCCCCATGACTGGAGTTCCTCGTGCTCATAGGTGGGCAGAGTGGGGACCGCGCCCGTGTGATTCGTCGGTGGCCCCTCGAGGCCCAGGCGAACGGGGAGGGAGTCAGCCGTGGCACGCCGGCCTCGGACCGTGGAAGCATGGGCGCCCGGAGGCTCGCGGGCGGGCTCATCAGACCTGCTGGAAGTGGCTGGGCTTGCCGTCGAGGTGCACCAGGCGCCCGAGTCCCGCGGCCTTCGTGCGTGGCATGAGGGTCCAGGTGCCGTCCGCGCGGAGCAGGGCCGCCGAGTGCCAGGGGGTGGTCCAGGCGTCGGGGGCGTCGAGGAGGCGGATGCCGAATTTGGGCGCGCCGACGGGCTGGGGGTGGATGGACAGCCGTACGGCGTTCGGGTGGTGTTCGGCGATGAGGTTGCCCCAGGCGCGGCTGCGCTGGATGACGCCGTAGGCACGCTGCCGGCAGGCGCGCTGGAGCGCGGAGCGGGTGCCGGGCCACTGGGCGGTGTCCTCGACGAGGAAGCGGGTGATGCCCCGGTAGAGGGCGAGGGTGTTGTTGTCGGTGTGGATCTCGGCGCGCAGGTCGTCCAGGGCGGGGGCGTAGCGGTCGTGGACGTGGGCGCGTTTCGCGGGGTGCGGGAGGTTGCCGAGGACGTCGCGCAGGTCGAAGACGCACAGTCTCTTCAGACCCAATTGGCCTATCTGTGTGCGGAGTTCGTCGGTGTAGGCGTCGATGTGGTCATCGGGGACGCCGATGAGGTCGCCGAAGACGTGGCCGTCGGAGCAGATGATCACGCGGGCGCCGGGCGCGTGGAGCCGCTGGATCTCGGTGCACAGCGTGTCCAGGAAGGAGAGGGAGAGGCGTTCTCCCTGGTCGGGCAGGTGGCCCAGGACCTTGGCCGGGTTGGGGGACTTGCAGGCGAAGCCGGGCAGGGTGAAGACGATGGGGGCGCCGTCGCGTACGAATGCGGCGATGCCGCGCAGTTGATGAGGGAACGCCTCCGCGGGGGCGGGGGTCGGGTCGGTCGTGCGGTGGTGACGGAGGAGGAGGTTCAGGATCGCGGCGCTGATGCTCTGGGAGAGGGCATCCGGGGCGGTCATCATTTGCATTGCAGGGCTCCTGGAGGCATGGCGCTGGGGCGGGATGTGGCCGGGCGCCGTCGGGTAGTGGGTGGGGTCGGTCGGCCGGGGTCGGGTCGGGCGGTGCGCGGCCGGACCCGGTCAGCCGGGTGCTGGTGTCAGAGGCGTTGGTCGTAGCCGACGGGCAGATGGTTGGTGCCGCGGCCGAGGACGGCCGGGATCCACTCGATGTCCTCCTCTCTGATGGACAGGTGCAGGCCGGGCAGCCGGGTGAGCAGGGTGCCGAGGGCGATCTGGAGTTCGGTGCGTGCGAGGGTGGCGCCAGGGCAGAAGTGGATGCCGTGGCCGAAGGCGAGGTGGGGGTTGGGGCTGCGGTCGAGGTCGAGGGTGTCGGGGTCGGGGAAGCGGTGCGGGTCGCGGTTGGCGGCGCACAGGGAGACGATCACCGAGTCGCCAGCGGGGACGCGCGTGCCGTGCAGGTCGCTGTCCCGGTCGAAGAAGCGCCAGGTGGTCAGCTCGAAGGCGCTGTCGTAGCGCAGGAGTTCCTCGACGGCGCGGGGCAGCAGGTCCGGGTTGCCGCGGAGGCGGGCGAGCTGCTCGGGGTGACGGAGCAGGGCGATCAGGGCGGTGGTGATCTGGTTGGTGACCGGTTCCTGGCCTGCGACGAGGAGCTGGAAGATCATCGAGCCCAGTTCCTCCTGGGTCAGTTCATGGCGGTCGCGGGCCACGACGAGGCGGCTGAGCAGGTCGTCCTCCCCGTGCTCACGTTTGCGGGCGACGACGTCGGCGATGTAGCGCTGCAGGCCGTGAAGGCGTGCCTCGTACAGCGGCCGGCCGGGGTCGGTGGGGCCGACGGGCTGGACGACCTTCCCCCAGTCGCGATCGAAGCGGCCCGCCAACTCGGGTGGGAGACCGATGACTTCGGCGAGGACCTGGAAGGGGAAGCGGGCGGCGAAGCCGGTGACCAGATCCGCGGGGCCGTACTGGGGTAGCCCGTCGACGAGCGCGTCGGCCAGTTCCTGGAAACGGGGGCGGAGCTGTTCGACGCGCCGGGCCGTGAAGGCGTCCGTCACGAACCGGCGCAGGCGGGTGTGCCGGGGCGGGTCCTGGTGGAGCAGGTGCACCTGGAGCTGGGAGTGCTGCGGCTCCGGCATGATCGCGGCGCGGGCCCGCCAGCTGTCGTTACCCCGGTCGTGGTTCTTGCCGAGGCGGTCGTCGCTCAGCGCGGAGCGCGCGGCCTCGTAGCCGGTGACGAGCCAGGCCCGGACGCCGCTGGGGAAGAGCACGCGGTGGACCGGGCCGGCCTCACGCATCCGCACGTACAGGGGGTAGGGGTCGGCCTTGTAGGGGCAGCCCATGAGCGGGACCGGGTCGGGCAGGGTGTTCGGTTCGGTGTCGGGCAGGGATTCGTCAAGGGTCACGGGTGCGCCTCGAGTCAGGGGTGAGGGGCTGGTACCGCGTCAGTGGTGGGATCGCGCGGCCGGACGGGAGTACGGCGAGACAGGCGGCACATGAGAGGAATTGGGCCAAGGTCGAAGAAGGATTCGGGCCCACTGCGGCTCACGGGGGTTGAGAATCAAAATGGGTTTGTGAGAGCAGTGGGTGGAGCGCCTCAGCTGGCCTGGGTGCTCGGTATTCGAGCGAATGCACGTCCGGAGCACGCGCGGCATCACAAGCGCGAGGGATTCCTTCCATCCCGCACATGACAGGAATTGGGGCAATGCCGAGCAAAGGAGCCTGGTCATGACCGCGGCTATCAACCTTCCCGTCCCTCCGCCGTTCCCGCTGGCCCAGCGCATGTCGCGGATGAAGGACTCCGTCACACGGGAGATCCTCAAGGTGGCCGAGCGGCCCGACGTGCTCTCCTTCGCGGGCGGGCTACCGGCTCCCGAGCTCTTCCCGGTGGAGGCCATCGCCCAGGCACACGCCGAGGTGTTCGCCGAGGAGGGCCGCGCCGCGCTGCAGTACAGCACCACCGAGGGCTACGGGCCGCTGCGCGAGTGGATCTGCTCGCACCTGGGCGGACAAGGCCTGCACGCGACGACGGAGCAGGTGCTCATCACCAACGGCTCGCAGCAGGGCATCGACCTGGTGGCCAAGGTGATGTTGGACCCGGGCGACGTGGTGGTGGTGGAGAACCCCAGCTACCTCGCCGCGCTCCAGACGTTCAGCGGGTACGAGGCCTCCTACGCCGTCGTGGGCAGCGATGACCAGGGCATGCGCGTGGACGAGCTGGAGGGGCTGCTGCGGGGCGGCCGCAAGCCCAAGCTCATCTACCTGGTCCCCAACTTCCAGAACCCCACGGGCACCACGCTGTCGCTGGAGCGCCGGCACGCGCTGGTGCGCTTCGCCCAGCGCCACCGCATCCTCATCCTCGAGGACAACCCGTACGGGGAACTGCGCTTCCGGGGCTCGCACCTGCCGTCGCTGGCCTCGCTCGACACCGAGGGCGTGGTCATCACCCTGGGGACGTTCTCCAAGACGCTGGCCCCCGGGCTGCGCATTGGCTGGGCCGTGGGCCCGTGCGAGCTCATCCGCCCCCTCACCGTCGTCAAGCAGTCGGCGGACCTGCACACCGCCACCGTCGCGCAGCGCGCCACGGCGCGGCTGCTGTCGCGCTTCGACTACAACGCCAACCTGGACAAACTGCGCGCCGTCTACGGTGAGCGCTGCCAGGCGATGCTCGCCTCGCTGGAGAAGCAGATGCCGCGGGGCACCCGGTGGACGCAGCCGGATGGCGGCATGTTCGTCTGGGTGGAGCTGCCGCGGGGCATGAGCGCGGACACCCTCTTCCCGCAGGCGCTCGAGAAGCGCGTCGCCTTCGTGCCCGGCTCCCCCTTCTTCGCCGCTGAACCGCGCTCGGAGTTCATGCGCCTGAACTTCTCCAACCGCCCGCCGGAGCTCATCGAGGAGGGCATGCGCCGGCTCGGCACGGTCATCGCCGCCGCCCAGGGTTGAGCGCCGGGCGGTGATGGAACTCCACCGGTCTGGTGGACAGCGAGCCTGCTCAAGGCTCGTAGAAGCCGCCGCGCACCCACTCGTTGGCGACGTCTCTGTTGAACTTGAAGTTCACGGGCACGCGATGCTTCGCGACGGTCGCGCCAGCGTCGTCGATGGCGGAGAGCAGCGCGTGGGGCTCATACTCATCGGCCACGATCTCGAGCCGGACCTCGTACCAGCGGCCCTCCCATGCGATGGAGAGCTTCTTGGTCAGGGCCTGGTCGCGCTGCCGCGCGGAGCGGTCCAGCACCTCCGAGGCCGTTTTCACGAAGGTCGCGAACGCCGTCGCATCGAAGGGCTTGGGGTTCTTCTTGTCGCGGCCCATCACCCACGGACTGATGAGGACGGGCTCGGCGAGCCCCTGCTTGCGGATTTCCACGGCCCAGCCGTCGTCGTCCTCGTTCTTGATGACCCTGGCCGTCCAGCCGTTCTTCCGCCAGAACGTGGGCTCCATGACTTCGGGCTCGGCAGGCGTGCGCTCGTCGCTCATAGGCGTTCCTCATACCCTCCGATTGCCATTTGCCAGAGAAGTATCTGCCCCCTGCGCTACACAACCCCCGCGCTCGACCGCATCGCGGCCGAGCGGCCTGCGCCAGGTGAGGGGGCGGGCGGCGGGAATCGAACCTGCTGCCTGGCAATCCCAGAGCGGGCCTGGCGGAGTTTCGTGGGAGCCTGGCGCCGAGAAAAGTTTGTGATTATCTCCGCGGGCCCACCTCCGCGAGCAGCTGCCCGAGGTCCAATGGCTTGCGGAGGACACGGACGTCCGCGAGCTCCGGCGGCTGGAGCAGGGCGGTGACCATGACGATGAGCGTCGTCTGAAGCAGCCCCTCGGCGCGGCCCTGTCGCACCAGCCAGCCTCCGGATTTTCCCGGCAGGACGTAGTCCGTCACCAGCAGGCAGACCCCCTCCGCGCGCAGGCGCGCCATTCCCTGCTCGGCGGTGGCGACGGCGTTGACCTGGTAGCCCCTCGTCTCCAGCAGCTCGGTCAACGCCTCCCGGATGGCACCGTCGTCTTCGACGAGGAGGGCCGTGGGTTGCCTCGTCATGAGCCCTCCTCGGGCACTCCGGCTTCCGGGGTGGGGGGCAGCGGCAGCCGGACCGTGAAGGTCGAGCCTTCCTCCGGAACGCTGGCGAGCTCGATGCTTCCGCCATGGGCATCGACGATTTCCCGGACGATCCACAGCCCGAGCCCCATGCCCGACTGACCGCCGTGGTGGGCGCGCTCGAAGCGCTCGAAGATGCGCCGGTGTTCCGACGCCGGTACGCCCAGCCCCGTGTCCGTCACCGTCAGCACGGCGAAGGCCCCCTCCCGGCGGACCTTGAGGTGCACCGGCTTGCGGTTGCCGTACTTCAACGCGTTGGAGAGCAGGTTGCCCACCACCTGTTCGAGCCGCGCCACATCCCACTCCCCGGTGACCGGCTCCGCCTCCAGCGTGACCTCGATGCCGCCCGCGGCGAGCTCGTCCGCGTTGTGAGCCAGGAGCTCCCGGGTGAGCTCCGCCAGGTCCACGCTCGTGCGCTTCAGCTCGATACGCCCCACGGTCATCCGCGAGACGTCCAGGAGCAGGTCGATGAGCGCATTGAGCCGCTCGGTCTGCCGGACGGAGGCCTGCAGCTTCGTGGTGAGCACCTCCACCGCCAGGCCCGCTCCGCTGCTGACGCGGTGCAGGAGGTTCTGCATCTGTAGCCGGAGCGCCGTCAGGGGCGTGCGCAGCTCGTGGGCCGCGGTCGCCAGAAACGCATCGTGCAGGCGCACGGTGTTGCTGACCTCCAGGATGCGGCGCGTGTTCTGCGTCTCGCGTTCCCGAAGCTCGGTGATGTCACGGAACGAGGTGACCACGCCGGCGCGGCTTCCATCCGCGCGCGCCAGGGGATGGGAGGTGAACGAGAGCCAGCTGAGCTCTCCCCCCGCGCGCCGGATTCCAATGATCAGTCCGCGCTCGGATTGCCCGGTGTGCAGGCACACCAGCGCGGGACAACGCTCCAAGGGGAACGGGTTGCCGTCCTCCTGAAACGGATTACAGCGCTCGAGCACGGAGCGTCTGCCGAGCAGCGCATCGGCTGGGATGCGCAGGATGCGCTCCGCACTCGGGTTGGTGGCGCGGATGACGCCCTCCTGATCGTGGAAGACGACTCCTTCTTCCATGCCCTGCACGACAAGCCGGTAGTGGAGTTCCATTGGGTGTGCGGATTGAGATCCACTCATTGCTTCGGTCCTGGCGACGCTCTGCTTGGCCACTTTCACGCGCGTTTCTCCTGGTTGCGCTGTGTCACCACCCCCTTCCCCTGAACCGGCAGCGCCCAAAGCAATCGCGATGCCATCCCCGGCGCATGGGGGCGGCGTCGGCCAGCTGTAGTTTTTTCCCTGTAAGTTTGGGGGTTTGAAGGTCAGTCGGCGAACAGCGAGCGGGTCGCTGGCTCGACGGGAACGGCGTCATCCCGGCTGACACTGAAAAAACGACAGCCCGGGATCCGGTAAAATCTTCCGGTTTGTGCGGTGAGCGACCCACGCGCTCGACTTTTCGAGGCGGGCATCACCGGCGGACGAGGGGCTGTACGAAGCTGCGCCGTCGCGTGCTGCCTGCCGCGTCGGGCTTCAGTCCGCGCTGGTTGGGGAGGAGCCAGATCTGCAGTGCGGCCGAGGCGAGGCTCCAGAAGGGCGGGCCGCTCGAGGGGCAAGGACTGGAATCCGGGATTGAAAATGCTCGGGGTGCTGCGCGCCCGGACGAAGGCCTCGCAGCAGACCGCGGTGTCGCGCATCGGGCGCGAAACTCCCGGGAGCACTCGACGGCTCCCGGGAGTAAACCTCCAAGCGATGCTTTCTAGTAGCGGTAGTGGTCGCCCTTGAAGGGACCCTGCTTGGAGACGCCGATGTACTTCGCCTGGGCATCGGTGAGCTCGGACAGCATCGCGCCCAGCTTGGTGAGCTGGAGGCGGGCCACCTTCTCATCCAGGTGCCGCGGCAGGATGTACACGCCCGGCTTGTACTTGCCCGGATTGGTGAAGATCTCCACCTGCGCCAGCACCTGGTTGGCGAAGGACGAGCTCATCACGTAGCTGGGGTGGCCGGTGCCGCAGCCCAGGTTCACCAGCCGCCCCTCGGCCAACAGGATGATGCGCTTGTTGTCCGGGAAGATGATGTGGTCCACCTGCGGCTTGATGTTCTCCCACTTGTACTGCTTGAGGCTCGCCACATCGATCTCGTTGTCGAAGTGGCCGATGTTGCACACGATCGCATTGTTCTTCATGCGCTTCATGTGATCGTGGGTGATGACCTGGTAGTTGCCCGTGGCGGTCACGAAGATGTCGGCCTTGTCCGCCGCGTACTCCATGGTGACGACCCGGTACCCCTCCATCGCCGCCTGCAGCGCGCAGATGGGATCGATCTCGGTCACCCACACCTGGGCCTGCAGGCCGCGCAGCGCCTGCGCCGAGCCCTTGCCCACGTCCCCGTAGCCGCACACCACGGCCACCTTGCCGGCGATCATCACGTCGGTGGCGCGCTTGATGGCGTCCACCAGGGACTCGCGGCAGCCGTAGACGTTGTCGAACTTGGACTTGGTCACCGAGTCGTTGACGTTGATGGCGGGGAACGCGAGCTTCCCGTCCTTGGCCATCTGGTACAGGCGGTGGACGCCCGTGGTGGTCTCCTCGGTGACGCCCTGGATGTTCTTGAGGATCTTCGAGTACCAGCCGGGCTTGGCCGCGAGCTGCTTCTTGATGGAGGCGAAGAGGATGGTCTCCTCCTCGCTGCCAGGGTTGTTGAGGACGGAGATGTCCTTCTCGGCGCGGGTGCCCAGGTGGATGAGCAGGGTGGCGTCGCCACCGTCATCGAGGATCATGTTGGGCGTGCCACCGTCGGCCCAGTCGAAGATGCGGTGGGTGTACTCCCAGTACTCCTCGAGCGACTCGCCCTTGTGGGCGAACACGGGGGTACCGCCGGCGGCGATGGCGGCCGCGGCGTGGTCCTGGGTGGAGAAGATGTTGCACGACGCCCAGCGGACCTCGGCGCCGATCGCCTCCAGGGTCTGGATGAGGACGGCGGTCTGGATGGTCATGTGGAGCGAGCCAGCGACGCGAGCGCCCTTGAGGGGCTGGGTCTTGGCGAACTCGTCGCGGATGGCCATGAGACCGGGCATCTCGGTCTCGGCGATCGCGATCTCCTTGCGGCCCCAGTCGGCCAGCTTGATGTCGGCGACGCGGTAGTCGGTGAACTTGGTCAGATCGATTGCAGCCCGCATGCAGTGCTCCTCGGCAGGGGCTGGATGTGGCAGACGGGACCTGCTCGCCTCCCGGGCATCCAGCCACGAGTCAGCGAGCGCCGTTGCAAGAACCTGAGCCTGGCGGGGAGGACCCCCGTTGCAGCGCTCCTCAGGTGGGGCGGAACCTACAACAAGCGGGGCCCTTGTCGCCACAGAAGTGAATCCCCCGAGGGGCCGGGCGAGGGGGAGGGCGTGGGGCTGGGGGCCGTGTGCGGGCCCACCCGCGCTCCAGGCAGGAAAACTTCCTCCTGGCGGGCTTCTTTGTCACCGTGAGTGCACCCGGACGGAGCGTCCGGTGACCGGGAAACGGGGGAGAGAACCATGAGCAGGAGATTGGAAGGCAAGGCCGCACTCGTGACGGGGGCCGGTTCGGGGATTGGCCGTGCGGCGGCGGTGCTGTTCGCGAAGGAGGGGGCGCGGGTGATCGTCTCCGACGTGAACGTCGCCGGGAGCGAGGAGACGGTAACGGCCATCCAGAAGCAGGGGGGCGAGGCGCGTTTCATCCGCTGCGACGTCTCGAAGCCGGCCGAGGTGGAGGCGCTCATTCGAGGCGCGGTGGAGGCCTTCGGGCGGCTGGACTGCGCCGTGAACAACGCGGGCATCTCCGGGAGCATGGCGCCTACGGGGGACTACCCCGAGGACATGTGGGACCGGATCATGGCCACGAACCTCAAGGGGGTGTGGCTGTGCATGAAGCAGGAGATCCAGCAGATGCTGAAGCAGGGGGGCGGTAGCATCGTCAACACCGCCTCGGCGGCGGGGCTGGTGGGAGTGCAGATGGCACCGGCGTACGTGGCCGCCAAGCATGGGGTGGTGGGGCTCACGAAGACGGCCGCGCTGGAGTACGCGAAGGCGAACATCCGCATCAACGCGGTGTGCCCGGGGGTCATCCGCACGCCGATGATCACGGTGGCCACGGACCACAACCCGGAGATCGAGGCCGCGGTGATCGCGTCGGAGCCGGTGGGCCGGATGGGGACGCCGGAGGAGGCGGCCGAGGCCCTGGTGTGGCTGTGCTCGGGCGCGGCGTCCTTCATCACGGGCGTCGCGCTCCCGGTGGACGGCGGCCTCGTCGCGCAGTAGCGCGGCTCCCGCAGAAGAAAGGGCCCCAGGAACCCGAAGGTGCCTGGAGCCCTGGAGTATCAGCGCTTCTCGTTTGTTCTAGCGGCCGTCGCGAGCCATGGAGGTACCCAGCAGGCCGCGCGCCCGCGCCACCAGCTTCGAGAACTCCTCGCGGTCCGTTTGGCCGTCGATGGCGCCCTCGGCGAGCTTCTGCGCCGTGGCCAGGTTCCACCCCTGGGCGCTCGGGCTGCCGCGCAGCACGTCCGCCGTGGCCGCCACCGCCAGCGCGAAGCGGAAGTCCGCCGAGGCCCCATCCAGCGTCGCCCGCAGCATCTTCTGCTCGAAGGGGAAGGCCTGCTCGGCCGCCTCGGTGCCGTTGGGCGCCTTGGCGCGGATGCGCACCGTACCCAGCGGCGCCTTCTCGCCCGTCAGCTCCACCTCGTACATCGCCGTCACGCTGTGGCCCGCGCCGATCTCCCCCGCGTCCACCTTGTCGTCACGGAAGTCCTTGTCGGCGATGTCCCGGTTCTCGTAGCCCACCAGCCGGTAGCGGCTCACCACCTTCGGGTCGAACTCCACCTGGATCTTCACGTCCTTCGCGATGACCTCCAGCGTCCCGGTGAGCTGCGTCTCGAAGACCTTCTTGGCCTCCTTGTAGCTGTCGATGTAGAAGCAGTTGCCGTTGCCCTTGTCGGCCAGCTTCTCCATCAGATCATCCCGGTAGTTGCCCATGCCGAAGCCGATGGCGGACAGGGTGACGCCCTCCTTCACGTAACCCTGGATGCTGTTGAGCATGGCGTCCGCGGAGACGTTGGGGCCGATGTTGGCGTCACCGTCCGTGAGAACCACCACGCGCGCCACCGAGCTGCCCGAGGCCTTCTTCACCGCGTGCTTGTACGCCATCTGCATGCCCGAGCCCATGGCCGTGCCGCCACCGGACTCCAGCGTGTCGATGGCCTTGTAGATGCTCTCCAGGTTGGTGGCCGGGGTGGGGGAGAGCACGTCGCGGGTGCTGCCCGCGTAGGTGACGATGGCCACCGTGTCGTTCTCGTTGAGGTTCTTCACCGCCAGCTTCATCGCCTCCTTGGCCAGCGGCAGCTTGTCCTGCTGGCTCATGGAGCCGCTGGTGTCCACCAGGAAGACCAGGTGCGCGGGCTTGCGCTGCGAGCGCGAGACGACCTTGCCCTGCACTCCCACGCGCACGAACTGGCGGTTGGCGTTGAAGGGCGAGGGCGCTCCCTCGAGGTGCACGGTGAAGGCGCCCTGCTCGGGCGGGGTGTAGCGGTACTTGAAGTAGTTGACGAACTCCTCGACCCGGACGGCCGCGTGCGGCGGCAGGGCGCCCTGGTTGAGGTAGCGGCGCGACACCGCGTACGACGCCGTGTCCACGTCCACCGCGAAGGTGGAGAAGCGGTCCTTGGCCGTCTCGGTGAAGGCGTTGGCGGCGTGGTGGGTGAAGCTGTTGCCCTGCGACTGCGGCTCCGGCTGCTGTTGCATGGCCATGCCCCCCGCGGGCATCGACCTCGCCGGAGACGGAGGAGGCGGCGGAGGCGTAGCGGGGGCCACGGCTACCCGGCCCATTGCCATACTCGGCTCGGCGGGCTTCGCCTCACGGCGGCTCTCCACGGGAGCCATGGCACCGGCGGCGGCCTTGGCGGGCGCCTGCTTCGGGCTCGGCATGGCGACGTCGGCCTTCGCGTCGGCGGCCTCGGACTTCTCGTACACGGCGCCATTGGCCGGAGCGCCCTCGGTCTCGGCCTGCGCGACCCCGGCTTCTTCCGGGGCAGGGGCGGCGTCGTCCTTCGGCGCCTCTTTCGTCTGGGACTGCCATTCGATGGCAGAGGCCCTGGTGCCGGGCGAGGTGCTGCACGCAGGAACGAGGCTCAGGGCGAGGGCGGCGCTCCCCCAGCGGGTCAGGCGGTTCAGCTTGGTCGAGGACATGTGCGCTCCGGTTGTTTCCGTGGGAACGGAGGCTCGGAACGCACCACCCGCGATTTGGGTTTATTCAGTCCGCGCGATTTTTTCCCCGAAGGCCCCGGAGAGCGTCTCCCCGAGGAACCGGCCCGCCCGGCGCACGGCGTTCTGGGCCGCATCCAACGCGAGGCACAACCCGTACGTCAGGGCGATGAGCACCACCGTCAGCAGCGCGTACTGGCCCCAGCCGCTCCGGCCGCCCCATACCTTCTCGAAGGAGAAGCCGAAGATGTGGAAGTACAGCAGCGCCTCGTGGAAGAAGTACGCGGACATGGACGCCGTGCCGAACGTCTCCACGAAGCGGCGCACCCGCGAGGGCTCGGCATTCGAGGCCATCCGCCGCTCCAGCCCCATCAGCCCGAGCAGCACGAGGCTCACCCACATCCATCGCTCGGCCGCGTTGGAGGGGTTGGTGACGAAGAAGCGGTGCTCCGGGTACAGGTCCCGGAGGGGGTCCGCCGCCAGCCAGCCGGCGAGCCCGAGTCCGACGAGGAACAGCAGCGCCCGGATGAGCCCGGCGCGGCCCTGCTCGCCAGCCACCGCCCCCGCGTACGCTCCGAGCCAGGTGAAGCCGAGCCACGGCAGCAGGGGGAAGACGGCCCCGGTGGACTTGTTGAGCAGGTAGGCCCAGGGCCCCTGCACGGCCTCGCCCAGCGGCGAGAGGAAGAAGACGACGAGCGCCAGTGCCAGCGCCACACCGCGCAGCACCCGAGGCCGCGAGGCCAGCCAGGCGGCCAGCGGCAGGACGAGCAGCAGCGACAGTCCCACGCAGTGGAGGATGTCCAGGCGCGCCAGCCACTTCGGCTCCCGAAACAGCGGGAACCACATCCAATTGACCAGCGTGGCCACGCCGAGCACCTGCAGGGTCCGGCGCAGGTTGCGACCGAGCCGATCGAGCTGTCTGCCACTCGAGGCGCTGCGGACCAGCAGCAGCGCGAGCGCGAAGCCCGCGGCGAAGAGGAACGCCGGGGCCACCAGCCCGTCGATCATGAGCAGGAACTTCGTCGTCTTGCTCTGGCGCAGCTCGGGGGTCAGCAGCACCAGCGCGTGGCACTGGACCATGAACAGCACCGCGATGCCGCGCAGCCAGTCGATGGCGCGGACGCGCTCGGAGGAGGGGGCGGGACTCATGGGAGGCAGGAGAGCTCGGGTTCGGGGGCTTCGGCGTCCTGGTGCTGCATCAGGCAGCGGATGGCGTTCGCATCCGCCGCATCCCCGCCCCAGGAGCGCCGCCACAGCAGGGCGGCCACGCGCGTGGGAATCTGTGAGTCCGGAGCGACGATGGCGCGGATGACGCCGTTGCCGCCGGCCTTCGCCTCCTGCCGCAGGGAGTCCAGGGTGGCGACGAGCTCGGGGCAGCCCTCGGGGCAGTTGTAGAGGAAGACCGCGTGCCCGTGCTCCAGGTTGTGCAGCCAGACGCACCGGTTCTGCTCGGTGTCGTGGACCCGGCAGGCCAGCGTGCTGCCACAGTGGTCCCCGCTCGTGGGGGGGTTCAGCCCGTCTCCACACGCGGTGCTCGAGCAGGTGAGGTGCCTCGCGGTCGCGGGCGGGGGCGAGAGCGTGATGTCGTAACGGGAGCAGTCCTCGGGGTCGCTCGGGCCACAGGCGAGCAGGGAGGACAGCAGGAGGGCGGGACGGGCGCGGTGGAGCGGGGACATCGGGGCCCCTCTTATCACGGGCCCTCCTCACGGGCCCAACCCGGGGAATGGAGACCCTCACCCCGGCCCTCTCCCAGGGGGAGAGGGAGGACGGTTGGATGCCCATCGGCCGGTTTCAGCGGGCTGGCGCGACGTTTCGCCCCCCGTACGAATCCTAGAGGCGTGCAAGAAGGACTCTCCACCTATCGTCTTGGCTACGTGGCCAACTGTCTCTCGCTCGGCCTGGGCGCCAGCCATACGTGCCGCCTCGCCAGCGCCACGCCCCAGCGCCTGGAGGAGCTCATCGAGCTGAACCTCTCCGAGCTGGAGCAGATCCTCCTCTTCAACGAGGCGCGCGGTATCGAGCTGTTCCGCATCGGCTCGTCGCTCATCCCGTTCGGCTCGCATCCCGTCAACACGCTCCCGTGGTGGAAGACGCGGGCGCGTGACTTCGATCGTCTCGGGCACATCGCCCGGCGCTCACGCCAGCGCCTGTCCCTGCACCCTTCGCCCGCGGCGGCCTCGCTGACGTCCGTGCACCAGCGGGTGCGCGATGCCGCGATCGCCGAGCTGCGCTACGGCGCCCGCGTGTTGGATCTGCTCGGCCAGGGGCCCGAGGCGCGGGTGGTGCTGCATCTCGGCGGTGCCGCGCCGAGCCGGCCCGAGGCGTTGGACAACGCGCGCCACATGCTGGACGCCATGCCCGAGGAGCTGCGCAACCGGCTCGTCATCGAGCACGACGACAAGATCTGGAGCGCGCGCGAGGTCGCCCCGCTGGCCCGGGAGCATGGGCTGCCCTGGCTCGCGGACAACCTGCACAACGCCATCGAGCCCTCCACTCCCGAGATGCCGCTGGAGGAGCTGCTGCGCGAGTCGGCGGCCTCGTGGCGCGCGTTGGACTTGCGGCCCAAGTTCCACCTGGCGAGCCAGAAGCCGGAGGGCAGGCCGGGGGCACACGCGGACCGCATCGACCCGGCGGACTTCCGGGCGGTGGTGGCGGCGCTGGACGGCCCGGCGGACCTGATGCTGGAGGCCAAGGACAAGGATCTGGCGCTCTTCGCACTGCGTCAAGAAGCGGCGGCCCTGTCGCAGCCCACGCCAACCCCGTAACACCCCGTCACTTTGCAGGTGCGTTTCCCGAGGGCCTTCCTCTACGGTTCGCCCCGCCATGAACAGCACCTCTCCCGTCAAGTCCCTCCTGCGCGCGGCCCTCGTGGTCGTCCCGCTCATCGCCACCCCCGGCTGTGCGCCCTCGGCGCATGGCAACACCGCCGCTGGCGCTCCCGAGGCGACGCCCGCCTCCGCGCCCGCCGCCGAGCAGCAGAAGCCCGCCGCGGCCGCGCAGCCCACGGCCGAGGACGCGCGCCAGTTCGCTACCCGCGTCAACGAGGACCTCAAGCGGCTGTGGACGCGGCAGGCCACGGCCGAGTGGATCAAGAACACGTACATCACCGATGACACCGAGCGCAACGCGGCCCTGGTGAACGAGGAGGTGCTGGGCTACGTCAACCAGGCCATCAAGGAGGCGGCGCGCTTCAAGGACGTGCAGGGGCTGGACGCGGACACCGCGCGCACGCTGCACCTGCTGCGCGTGTCCTCCTCGCTGCCCGCGCCGAGCGATGCGCAGAAGCGCGCGGAGCTGGCGGGCATCGCCGCGAAGCTCGAGGGCCTCTACGGCAAGGGCAAGTACTGCGGCAAGGACGGCAAGGGCCAGTGCAAGGACCTGGGCGAGCTGTCCGATGTGATGGCCAAGAGCCGCAACTATGACGAGCTGCTGGAGGCCTGGACGGGCTGGCATGCCATCTCGCAGCCGATGCGCCCGCTCTACCAGCGGCTGGTGCAGCTCTCCAACGAGGGCGCGCAGGAGATCGGCTTCACGGACACGGGCGCGCTCTGGCGCTCCAACTACGACATGCCGCCCGAGGCCTTCGAGCAGGAGGCCCAGCGGCTGTGGGGGCAGGTGAAGCCCCTCTATGACGATCTGCACTGCTACGTGCGCGCCCGGCTCGCCAAGCAGTACGGCGAGGACAAGGTGCCCGCTGGCAGGCCCATCCCCGCGCACCTGCTCGGCAACATGTGGGCCCAGGAGTGGAACAACATCTACAACCTGGTGGAGCCCTACAAGGGGCAGCCCAGCCTGGACGTGGACTCCGAGCTGAAGCGGCAGAACTACGACGCCATCCGCATGGTGAAGATGGGCGAGAGCTTCTTCACCTCGCTGGGGCTCAAGCCGCTGCCGCAGACGTTCTGGGAGCGCTCGCAGTTCACCAAGCCGCGCGACCGCGAGGTGGTGTGCCACGCCAGCGCCTGGGACGTCACCTACAACAACGACCTGCGCATCAAGATGTGCATCAAGCCCACCGAGGAGGACCTGGTCACCATCCACCACGAGCTGGGCCACAACTACTACTACACCTACTACTACAAGCTCCCGGCGCTCTATCAGGCGGGCGCCCATGACGGCTTCCACGAGGCCGTCGGCGACGCGCTCACGCTCTCCATCACCCCGGGCTACCTCAAGCAGGTGGGCCTGCTGAAGGAAGTGCCCAAGGGGGACAAGGGCCTCATCAACCTGCAGATGAAGGACGCCATGGAGAAGGTGGCCTTCCTGCCCTTCGGCCTGCTGGTGGACCAGTGGCGCTGGGAGGTGCTGTCCGGGCGCGTGAAGCCGGAGGACTACAACAAGGCATGGTGGGCGCTGCGCGAGAAGTACCAGGGCGTGCGCGCGCCGGTGGAGCGCTCCGAGAACGACTTCGATCCGGGCGCCAAGTACCACGTCCCCGCCAACGTCCCCTACACGCGCTACTTCCTGGCGCGCATCCTCCAGTTCCAGTTCCACCGCGCGCTCTGCCAGGCCGCCGGCCAGAAGGGCGCCCTCCACGAGTGCTCCATCTACGGCAACAAGGAGGCCGGTCAGCGCCTCCAGGCCATGCTGGAGATGGGCGCCAGCAAGCCCTGGCCCGACGCGCTCCAGGCCCTCACCGGCCAGCGCGACATGGATGCCTCGGCGATGCTGGAGTACTTCGCCCCGCTGCGCACCTGGCTCCAGGAGCAGAACAAGGGCCAGAAGTGCGGCTGGTAGGGCCTGCCCGGAGTGGACACGGGTAGTGGCCCCGCTTAAATTCGTGCTCGCCTGGTTGGGTCTCGACCAGCCAGGTGCGGGCGGCAGATTTTCGCGCCCGTCTGTCTGAAAGAAGAAGAGCGAATGGCAACTGGTACCGTGAAGTGGTTCAACGATGCGAAGGGCTTCGGATTCATCACGCAGGACGGCGGTGGCGAGGACGTGTTCTGCCACCACTCCGCGATCAACATGGATGGCTTCCGCACCCTGGCCGAGGGCCAGCGCGTGGAGTTCGAAGTGACCAAGGGCCCCAAGGGCCTGCAGGCGCAGAACGTCCGCGCGGCGTAGTCCGGCAAGTCTTCCTTTGTTGTTCCTGAAAAGGGTCCGACCCGCTGGGGCCGGGCCCTTTTTCATGTCTGGAGTCCTCGCGTGTCCCGTTCCCCGTCCCGGTTCCTCGTGAAGCGTGTTGCGCTGTTTCCGCTGCTGGCCGCGCTCGGCTGCGCGTCCGGCCAGCCCCATGTCCAGGCGGGTGCTCCGCCCGCGGAGGCCCGTCCCATGAAGCCCACCGCCGATCTCCCCGCCCTCAAGGCCGCGCTCGTCTCCCGCCATGGCGAGGCGCAGCGGGCCCGCATCGAGCGCGGCGTGGACCAGCTGGCCGCGCTGTGGCGCGAGGAGGATGGGGACCTGGCCGCCTTCGCGCGCGAGCACTTCATCGCCGACGAGAAGCAGCTCGACGCCACCCTGGCCCGGCTGGAGACGGCCTTCGAGCAGCTCGACGGCCACCTGTATGAGATCAGCCGGGAGCTGCGGCGTCCCACGGACCTGGACCTCGGGCCGCTGCTGCCGGTGGATCCGCTGCTGGCCGCGTATGACCCGGCCGCGCACGTCACCGAGGATCTCTTCCGGGCCAAGGCCGCCTTCGTGGCGCTGCTCAACTTCCCGCTCACCACGCTGGCCGAGCGGATGGAGCAGGGCCCCGGCTACACGCGCCGCCAGTGGGCCGAGGCCCGGCTCACCGGCCGCTTCAGCCGCCGCGTGCCCGCCGAGGTGCGGCAGGCCTCGGCACGCGCGAGCGCGGACGCGGACCTCTACATCGCCGAGTACAACATCTGGATGCACCACCTGCTGGACGAGCAGGGCCGCCGGCTCTTCCCCTCGGGGCGGGGGTTGATCAGCCACTGGAACCTGCGGGACGAGCTGAAGTCCCGGTACGCGGATCCCGAGGGGCTGGCGAAGCAGCGGATGATCGTCAAGCTGATGGAGCGCATCGTCACGCAGGAGATTCCCGCGGCGGTCATCGACAACCCGCGGGTGGACTGGAATCCCTTCACCAACGAGGTGAAGGCGGCACCGGCGGGAGAGGTGGAGGAGGAGGCGCCCCAGCGCGCTGTGGTGCTGGACGGCAAGCGCGAGGAGGACGTGCGCTACGCGAAGCTGCTGGCGCAGTTCCACGCGGCGCGACTGGAGGATCCGTACGTGCCGGTGGCGCCCACGGCCATTGCTCGCAGCTTCGAGCTGGGACGCGAGCTGCCCGAGGCCCGGGTGAAGGCGCTGCTGGAGCAGGTGCTGACGTCACCGCTGGTGCCCCGGGTGGCGAAGGAGATCGAGTCGCGGCTGGGGCGCGAGCTGGAGCCGCAGGACCTCTGGTACGCCGGGTTCAAGCCGAGCGGGAAGCTGTCCGAGGAGGAGCTGAACACGCTGACGCGCCAGCGCTACCCGACGGCCGAGGCCTTCGCCAAGGACATGCCGCGCATCCTCCAGGGGCTGGGCTTCTCGAAGGAGAAGGCGGCCTTCCTGGCGGCGCACATCCGGGTGGATCCCTCGCGCGGTGCGGGACACGCGATGCAGGCGATGCGGCGCGGAGACTTCCCCCGGCTGCGCACGCGGGTGGGCGCCAAGGGCATGGATTACAAGGGCTACAACATCGCCGTGCACGAGCTGGGGCACAACGTGGAGCAGGTGTTCTCGCTCTACTCGGTGGACCACACGCTGCTGGCGGGCGTGCCCAACAACGCCTTCACCGAGGCGCTGGCCTTCGTCTTCCAGGCGAGGGATCTCGAGCTGCTGGGGCAGGCGAAGCCGGACGCGGCCAGCGAGCGCGAGCGCGTGCTCAACGACTTCTGGCAGACGTGGGAGATCGCCGGGGTGGCGCTGGTGGACATCGCCGTGTGGCACTGGCTGTACGAGCACCCGGACGCCACGCCCGCCCAGCTGCGCGAGGCGGTGGTGCGCATCTCCCGGGAGACGTGGGACCGGTACTACGCGCCGGTGCTCGGAGGGCAGGGGACGCCGCTGCTCGGCATCTACAGCCACATGATCTCCTATCCCCTGTACCTGACGGACTACCCGCTGGGGCACCTGATCGCCTTCCAGATCGAGGAGCACCTGAAGAAGGCAGGCAACCTCGGGGCGGAGTTCGAGCGGATGGCGAGCCAGGGCGCGCTGACACCGGACGTGTGGATGACGAACGCCACGGGCGCTCCGGTGAGCGCCGAGCCGCTGCTGCGGGCCACCGAGGCCTCGCTCGCCCCTTGACGGCCGCGGGCGCGGCCCCTGTGTTCAGTGTCAGGCAAATGGTGTATTGATTCTCGCGTCATCGGGCCCTGTGTGAACACACGGGCCCTTTCTGGCGAGAAAAGCTCTTGACCTCCGCTGAACTGAACGCGCTGACGGCGGGTGTCGACCCGCGCGCCTTTGATCCCTTCTCCTGGTTCAACATCGTCGGGGAGATTGGCTGCGTCTTCTGGGTCATCGCCTACGTCTTCGCCATCCGGCAGGGATTCAAGGACCGCGCCTATGGGTTGCCCCTTATTGCCATCTGTCTGAACTTCGCGTGGGAGTTCCTGGCGTCCTGGGTCATCCCGAATCCCGTGCCGCTGTGGCATGCGTTCGACCGCATCTGGTTCTTCGTGGACGTGCTCATCGTCTACCAGCTGCTGCGCTACGGGGCCGCGCTGCAGCGCATCCCCGAGGTGCGGCGCTACTTCTCCCCGCTCGTGGTGGTCACCACGGTGATGGGGGGCATCGGGCTCTACACCTTCTATCTCCAGTACCGGGACCTCCTCGCGCTGGTGGGCGCGTTCATGATCAACCTCATCATGAGCGTGGCCTTCGTCTTCTTCTTCTTCGAGCGCCGCCACCAGGGTGGGCGTGGGCTGTCGGTGCCGGCGGCGTGGTGCAAGCTGTTGGGGACACTCGGCACGTCCATCGAGTGTCACTACGTCATCGGCATGGCCGAGCCCTGGCTGCCGAGCCTCTCCTTCCTGCACTTCCTCAGCGCGTCCATCTTCCTGGTGGACCTCGTCTATGCCGTGCTGGTGACGAGGTGGGCCGCTCAGGTGAAACGTGGAGAGACGCCACTCGAGCAGCAGGAGGAGCCGCGGGCGCCGTTGCGCGAGGCCGCCTGAGCCCATGGCCACGAGCGAGCCGCTGAGCGGACGGGTGTGCCTGGTGACCGGAGGTGCTTCGGGGATCGGCTGGGCGCTGGTGAAGGCCCTGGCGCGCGAGGGCGCCTGCGTTCATGCCTGTGATGTGTCCGCCGAGAACCTCGCGCGGGTGGAGGAGGAAGCGCGCCGCGAGGGGCTGACGGTGCACCTCGCGCGCTGCGATGTCGCGGACCGGCGGGCCACGGAGGGCTGGGTGGCGGACGTGGTGTCGCGCGAGGGGCGGGTGGACGTGCTCGTCAACAACGCCGCCTTCATCCGCTGGGAGTCCGTGGAGGCCATGCCGGTGGAGGACGCCGAGCGCACCATGCGGGTGGGCTACGACGGCATGGTGTACGCGACGCGCGCGGTGCTCCCGCACATGCGCGCGGCCGGCCGCGGGCACATCGTCAACGTCGGCTCGCTGGTGGGCCGTGTCTTCGTGAAGGGGCCCTCGGCGGCCTATGCCGCGGTGAAGGCCGCCATCGACGCCTATACGCAGGTGCTGCAGATCGAGCTGGAGGGCTCGCCCCTGCGCGTCACGCTCGTGCGGCTGTCGGCGGTGGCGGGCACCCAGTTCTTCGGGCGTCACGTGGACTCCGCGCGCATGCCGCGCATCGCGGACCTGGTGCCCCCGCTGGCGCCCGAGGTGGTGGCACGGGCCCTCGTCCGGGCGCTCCGGCGCGGCGAGCGCCACGTGGACCTGCCGCGCTTCCTGCCCGTCGTGTACCTGCTCTTCGCGCTCGCCCCGGGCCTGACGCGCTGGTTCGCCACGGTGGGTGGGGCAGGGCGCCGGGACTATTCGTTGCCGCGCGGCGGTGCCCGCACCGGAGATCCTTCATGACGCAGCAGATGGAACTGGCCGAGGTTCCCTTTCCCCCCGCCCCCTGGCGGATGAGCGGGGAGTGCTGGGTGGGGCTGTTCCGGGCGGACCGGGACGTTCCCTGCCCGGCGCCCTGGAAGCCGCTGCTCTCCTCGCGCATGGCGATGGTGGCGCTGATGCGCTACCGCGAGGGCACGCTCCAATATGACGAGTTGATGGTGGGCCCGCTGGTGCGGCACGGGCTGCACATGGGCCTGTGGGTCTCCCATATCTGGGTGACCAGTGAGGCGTCGCTCTGGGGCGGCCGCCGCATGTGGAGCCTCCCGAAGGAGCTCGCCACCTTCAGCTGGGAGGAGGGTCGCGTGCGGGTGGCGGACGCCTCGGGCCCCATTGCCACGTTCGGGGTGGAGCGGCGCGCGGGTTTCGGGCCCTCGCTACCGGTGCCCATGCCCGGCATCGGGGGGGCCCCGGGCCAGTGGACTGCCTTCGTCGGACGGCTGAGCGGGCGGCTCGCGCGGGGCGGCCTGCGGGTGGAGGAGTGGTCGGAGCGCTTCCCGTTCTCGCTGCGGGGTGCCGCCTCGTTCAGCGTCCGCGCCCATCCCATGTCCCTCACCGTGCCCGCGCCCACTGTCCTGGCCACGTTCTGAAGGAAAGAGAGCCATGCTGTACGACTTCGATCTGACCGCCCTGCGCGACGCCATGCGCGCACCGTTTCCCAGCATCGCGCCCCAGCTCGAGCCCTTCTACGCCATGCTCGAGTACCACCTGGGCTGGCGCGACGAGCGGCTCCAGCCCCAGTTCGGCGCGGCGGGCAAGCTCGTCCGGCCGCGGCTGTGCACACTCGCCTGTCTCGCGGTGGGAGGCCAGGCCGAGCAGGTGCGTCCGCTCGCGGCGGCCCTCCAGCTGCTGCACGAGATGACGCTCGTGCACGACGACATCCAGGATCGCAGCGAGCACCGCCGCGGCCGCTCCACGGTGTGGCGCCGCTGGGGCGATGCCCAGGCCATCAACGTGGGGGATGCGCTGCTCATCCTCGGGCAGATGGCGCTCGAGCGCCTGATGGCCGCGGGCTACCCGCCGAAGCTGGTGCTGGACATCATCCGCGCCATCAACCAGACGGCGCTCGCCATCTGCGAGGGGCAGTACCTGGACCTCGCCTTCGAGGAGCGGCTGGAGCTCACCGAGGCGGACTACCTGGCCATGGTGGAGCGCAAGACGGCGCGCCTGCTGGGCATCTCGCTGCGCACGGGCGCGCTGGCGGGGGGCGGCTCCGCCGAGGTGGCCATCAGCCTGGAGGAGTATGGGATCGCGCTCGGCCTGGCCTACCAGGCGCAGGATGATGTGCTCGGCATCTGGGGGGATCCGGCGGTGACGGGCAAGCCCGTCGCGGATGACCTGTACCGCCGCAAGAAGAGCCTGCCCGTCGTGCACGCGCTGGCCCACGCGGTGCCGGAGGACCGCGAGCGCCTGCGCACGCTGCTCACCACGGCCGAGCTGACCGACGCGAACGTGCAGGAGATGCTGGACATCCTCGCGCGTGCCGGCTCGCGCGCCGCCACCGAGCAGACGGTGTCCCGCTACTCGCGGCTCGCGTGTGATGCGCTGGCGAAGGTGCCCCAGTGCCCGCCCGCGGTGCGCGAGGAGCTGCAGACATTGGCGATGGCGCTCGAGCTGCGGACGTCGTAAGCGGGAGGCAATGCCGATGGAGCCCCACACCGTGGAAGTGACGCCCCCGCTGGCCGAGCCAGGCGGTGCCCTCGACCGGGCCTGCCGCGTCATCTCGTACGTGCTGCACCCGGTGCTGATGATGCTGGCCACCTCGGTGCTGCTCTCCCTGTACTCGCACGGCAATGCGCTGCGCGCCCTGGGCGAGGCGAGCCTGCTGCTGCTCGGGCTGCTCCCGGGCCTGCTCTACCTCGCGGTGGGCGTGGCGCGGGGCAAGTTCAGCCACCTGCACCTCCTCAACAAGGAGGAGCGCCACGTGGTCCTTCCCCTGGTGGTGCTGGGCCTGCTGGCGGTGTTCCTCGCCTACAAGCTGGTGGGCGCGCCCGTGCTGCTGGGGCGGGGCGTGGCCCTGGGCACGCTCGGGGGCATGGGCGTGGTGGCCATCACGCGCTTCTGGAAGATCAGCCTCCACTCCTCGGTAGGCGCGGGCTGCGCGGCGCTCTTCGCCACCACGTCACCCGTTACCTTCGGGGTGCTGGGGGCGCTGGCCCTGCTCTCCGGCCTGGCGCGCCTGCCCATCCGCCACCACACGCCCGCCCAGGTGCTGGTGGGCTGGGCGTACGGGCTGGCGGTGCCGCTGCTGCTGCAAGCCGTGCTGCCGCCCCTCTGAGCGGCGGAGCCGGAGTGGGGGAGGGACGGCCCGCCCCCCACCCCAGGACATCTGGAACGCCTACTTCTTGGGCTGCGGGTCCGCCCGGGGCACGTCCGCGCCCTGGCCGCCGATGCTGAGCAGCTCGATCTCGAACACCAGGGTGGCGTTGGGCGGGATGGTCGGAGGCGAGCCCTGCTCCCCGTAGGCCACCTTCGCCGGGCACACGAGCTGCGCCTTGCCGCCCACCTTCATCTTCTGCACGCCCTCGGTCCAGCAGGGGATGACGCCGCTGAGGGGGAACTCGGCGGGCTCTCCGCGCTTGTAGGAGCTGTCGAACTCGGTGCCGGTGATGAGGGTGCCGCGGTAGTTCACCTTCACCGTGTCGCTCGCCTTGGGGGTCGCGCCCGTGCCGGCCTTGAGCTCCTTGTAGACGACGCCCGAGGGCAGCTTGACGGCGCCCTTCTCCTTGCCGGCGTTCTCCAGGAACTTCGTCCCGGCCCGCTCCTGCCGGCCCTTGGCGAGCGGCTGCAGCTTGGGCCCGTACTGATCCAGCTCCACCACCGGCTTGGCGCCCGAGAGCGCGTCCGTCATGCCCTTCTTGACGATCTCGATCTCCGCCGGGCTCAGGTCGAACACCTTGATGCTCCGCCCGACCGACAGGCCCAGTGCGTAGATCGTCTTGTCATCCTCGCTCTTGATCTCCTGCGCGTTCGCCTGGAGCCCGGTGAGGGCGAGCAGTACCGCGGCCAACAATCCCAATCGCATGTGTCTCCGCCTTTCTCAGTGGCGGCGGAACAATAGGTCCGCCCGTCTCTTCCCGCTGGCCGTTTTCTTGCCCCCCGGCCGGATGCTCCTAGGCTCGCGACAGGTTGCTGCGGCGCTGAAGCGTGCTGTAGCGGTCTCGGCCACCGGGAGGGCGAGAGATGAGCGACGACAAGCGGAAGAACGCGCGGGTTCCCCTCGACATCTACCTGAACAAGTACATGGGGGGCGTGCCGTACATGGCGCGCGCCGCCGACATCAGCCAGGAGGGAGTGAGCCTGGCGCGCCTGCTCGAGCCCGAGAAGGACACCCGGCGCGTGGGGCTCCAGTTCCAGCTGCCCGGCTCGGAAGAGGTCATCTACGCCGAGGGCGAGGTGGTGCGCGAGTGGGTGGAGGCCGGGGCGAGCCGGGATGAGCGCTCGGGCGTGCGCTTCACGCTGCTCACCCAGCGGCACCGCCGGCTGATTGATGACTACGTGACACGCAGCACGCAGGCGCACTGAGCCGCGCCCCGTTGGCAGGCGGGCGTGCGGGCCTTCCTTGACCTGGCTCGGAGGCGGCCGGTTGAATCCGGCCCTCGGAACGAGAGTGGGGAGGATTCACGTGAGGCGTGCACTGTGGGCGTTGGTGCTGGCGGTTCCGTTGTCGGCACTGGCGCAGGGCAACGGGGTGGATTGGCAGCGGCAGGTGCTCCGGGTGACGGGGGATGGGCCGCCGGACGTGAAGGCCTCGAATCCGTCCCAGGCGAGGTTGGGTGCGGAGCGCTCGGCGAAGGAGGACGCCTTCGGGGAGCTGCTGGAGCAGGCGAAGGGCCTGCGCCTGCGCGCGGACAGGACCGTGGGCGAGGAGATGGCCCGCGAGGAGACGCGCCGACAGGTCGAGGCCGTGCTGCGCGGCTACACGGTCGTCCAGAAGCGCTACTTCTCCGATAGCGGCGTGCAGATGGACGTGGAGGTGCCGCTCGGGGCGTTGACCTCGGTGTTGGTGACTCCGGCGCCCGCGGGCACCGCCGCTCCCGCCGAGACGAAGCCGGCCGAGACGAAGCCGGCGGAGAAGAAGGCGAAGCACACCGGGCTGGTGGTGGACGCGCGGAAGCTCGGCATGACGCCGGTGCTGGCGCCCCGGGTGCTCGACGAGGCTGGCCAGCCCCTTTATGGCGTGGAGGTCCTGTCCGCCGAGGCCCGGAAGAGCACGGGGGTGGCGGGCTTCTTCAAGAGCCTGGAGGAGGCCCGGAAGTCGGCGCTGGTGGGCGCGAAGCCGCTGGTGCTCGAGGCGGCGCGGCTCCAGGGCTCGGATCTGCTGCTGGGGCCGGACGCGGTGAAGGCGCTCGCGGGGCTGGACCCGCACCTCCTGGCCGAGGGCCGGGTGGCGATTCTCATCCGGTAGATGCGCGCGATGACCTGGATGAGGATGGAGTGGAGCCGCGGGTGGTTGGCCCTGGTGGGGCTGGTGCTCGGGTGTGCCTCGGGTCCCGAGCAGGTGGACTCGCCAGCGGCGGACCGGGCGCGCGAGCTGATGCGTGCCACGCGCTCGCGCAACGGCAACCTGCTGCTGCGCTGCGAGCCAGCGGACGCCGAGGTGTACCTGGACGGAGTGGCCCAGGGCGTGTGCACCGACTTCGGCGGCAAGCCGAGCGGGTTGCAGGTTGGCCTGGGGCTGCACCGCATCGACGTGAAGAAGGACGGCTTCTGGCCGTACACCACGTACTTCGAGCCCAGCAGTGCCCGGGCGGGGCTGACGATCAAACTGCGGTCGATGGAGCAGGAGCGCGGCACGGAGTGAGCCACGCGAGCGCCTCGCCTTCGAGGGATGGCTGCCGTAGCGGCCTGTAGCATCCTGTAGCGGTTGCTACAGGGATAGAGCGCGGAGGCCGGTATCTCGGCACTCCGGATCGTTGGCGCCCGGCGGATCAGCGGGAGCGGGGCTAGACGATGCGGGTGGGACGGCGCAGATCGCGGGCATGGATCACGCCGATCAGTGCGGCCTCCTCGCTGTTGGGGAGGGTGGCACGGCATTGCCTGCGCAGTGGCAATGGGACGTGGACACCGGGCGCCGGACCCAGGGGAGGCGGTGACATGGCCGGGTTGGACTGGGTACAGGTGGACGTGGGCTTTCCGATGAGCCTCGCCGTGGTGTGCGCCGCTCGCACCCTGGGGATGGAGCGCCGGGCCTTCGTGGGGGCCATGGTGGAGCTGCAGATCTGGGCGGTGCAGGCGCTGCCCTCGGGGCGCTTCGAGTCCTTTGGACTGTCCAGCGGACATGGCGCGGACGCGTCCGCGGACGAGGCAGTGTGGCAGGAGGCGGTGGAGGGCGCGGTCCGGTGGACGGGCGCACCCGGAGCCTTCTGGAACGCGCTGCTGCGCGCCGGGATTCTGGTGAGGGAAGGGGACAGCGTCCGCTTCACCCTCTGCGATCGCTACGTGCAAGTCCTCGAAAAGAGGAGCAAGGAGGCCGAGCGCAAGCGGAAGGAGCGTGCCACCAAGGCCGCGGGCGCGTCCGCCGGACGTCCCGAGGACGCACCCGGGACGTCCTCCTCCAGAAAGAGAAGAGAGAAGGAGAGTGAGAAGAAGACTTCTTCTCCTGCAGCAGGAGGAGAGGGGGGATCATCCAGCGGACGGCTCATGCCCGTCTCCCCGCCCTCGGACGAGGACGTGCCCGAGGCGCCCGTGGAGGTCACCCCCGTCCAGCTCGCGCTGCCTGGCACGCACATGGTGCCGGTCTCGTCTCCTCCGCGAGACGTGTGGCGGGCCCCCGCGTCCGAGGACACGGCGTCCGGTGCGTCCCCGGTGGCGGACGAGCCTCCGGTTCGGGCCGCCACGGCGTTCTTCGAGACGTGTCAGCAGGAGCGCTGCCGGGCCCTTCCCGGACTTCCGGCGGAGGAGCAGCCCAAGGGCTGGGCGAGCTGGTACCGCGGTGCCCTGCGGAAGGTGGGCGGGGACGAGGGGCGGCTGTTGGATGCCTGGCGCGGGTACATCCACTCCGACTGGGGGCGCAGCCGCGAGCCCCGCTGCACGGCGGAAGCGTTCTGTACCCCGCGGGTCTGGAGCCGCTACCTGGAGCCCCTCCAGCGGGAGGAGTCGCCCGGGGCGTCCGGAGCGCCGTCCGTGGACGTGGCCACCGACACCGAGGCCGGCCGCCGCTGGCGGGAGTGCCTCACGTGGATGCACGAGAACGGGAAGCGGTACGCCCTGACGTGGCTGGCCCAGGCTCGTGCGGTGGGTGTGGAGGACGGACGCCTGGTGCTCGAGGTGCCGGACGCGCATTTCCGGCAGTGGGTGCAGGAGCACTATGGCCCGATGGTGGAGCGGCTCGCCCAGGAGCTGGGCCTCGAGGGCGTGTGCTGGCGGGTGGCGGCGGGAGTGCGTGCGCCCCTTCTCGGATAGGACGGGGTAGTATCCGGCGAGGCGATACACGGAGGAGCAGGTCATCGGACGCAACAAGAGAGGCAAGGCGCGCGCGCAGCAGGCACCCGTGGCGCGGGTCGCTCCGGCGGCTCCCCCCCTGCACGTGGTGAAGCCCGCGGCGGAGCCACCCCCCGAGCCAGGGCCGGCTCCCGTTCCCGTGGCGCCTCCGCCCGCCGAGGGCGAGCTCTCCGAGGCCGAGGCCCGGCGGGTGGATCTGGCCTGGTCAGCGGCGATGGTGGGCTCGCTGGCGCTGGTGTTCGCGCTGCTGTCGGTGTTCGGCGGCGTGGCGGTGCCGGTGCTCTTGGCGCTCGCCATGGCGTACGTGCTCAACCCGATCGTGACCGCCATGGAGCGCCGGGGTCTCAACCGCACCCTCGGGACGAGCGTGGTGTTCGGCGTGTGCGTGCTGGTGATGATCGGCGCGGTGCTCTACCTCATCCCCGTGTTCCGGGAGGAGGCGGTGAAGCTGCCGGACTTCTTCCGCCGGGCGAGCGAGCGGGTGGTGCCGCAGGTGGAGTCTCTGCTGGGACGTCCGTTGCCGGATCTGTTGCGGCAGCGCATGACGGAGCTGGGGGCGCAGGCCTCGGAGATTCTCCAGAGTGCGGGGCCCACGGCGGCGCGGCTGGTGGCGAGCTTCGCGGGCAACACCGCGCGGGTGGTGGCCACGCTGCTGGGCCTGCTGGTGGTGCCGGTGCTGGGCTTCTTCTTCCTCCAGGACTATCCGCAGCTGGTGGGGCTGGTGAAGGGCCTGGTGCCGCGCCGGGCGGTGGACCTGGTCAGCCGACGCTTGTCCGAGGTGGATGACGTCCTGTCCGCCTTCGTGCGCGGGCAGATCACCGTGGGGGCCATCCTCTCGGTGCTCTACGGCACGGGCCTGTGGTTCGCGCGCATCGACCTGGCGATCGTCATCGGCGTCATCGCGGGGTTCGGCAACATGGTGCCGTACCTGGGGACGGGGCTGGGGGTGGTGCTGGCGGCGCTGGGGCTGATGCTGTCCTGGCAGGGTCCCTGGCAGCTCGCGGCGGTGGCGGGCACCTTCGTGGTGGGCCAGATGGCCGAGGGCCTCTTCATCACCCCCAAGGTGGTGGGCGACAAGGTGGGGCTCTCGTCGGTGGCCGTCATCATCGCGATCCTGGCCTTTGGTGAGCTGTTCGGCTTCACCGGCATCCTGCTGGCGGTGCCCACGACGGCCATCCTCAAGGTGGTGCTGAGCGTGGTGGTGGAGCGCTACAAGCGGACCGACCTCTACACGGGCGAGCGGCCCGCCCCCTGAGCCGCCCGTCCCCCGGCCCGAAGCCGTCCAGAGGAGTGGACGGTGGCGGAGGGGTAGGGTGGGGCGCTAGGGAAGGGGCTGTGGCGAAGAGCAAGGCGGCAGAGGCAGGCGCGGCGGGGCTCGCGCGCCTTCGAGAGGAGATCATCACCTGCCGGGCGTGTCCCCGGTTGGTGGAGTGGCGGGAGCAGGTGGCGCGGGAGAAGCGCCGGGCCTTCCGTGACTGGACGTATTGGGGCCGGCCGGTGCCCGGTTTCGGGGACCCGGGGGCGGAGTTGGTCATCCTCGGACTGGCGCCGGCGGCGCATGGGGCCAACCGGACGGGCCGGATGTTTACCGGGGACCGCTCCGGGGACTTCCTCTTCGCCGGGCTGCACCGGGCGGGCTTCGCCAACCAGCCCCGGAGCGAGCACCGGGAGGACGGCCTCGCGCTGACGGGGGCCTACATCGTCGCGCCCTGCAAGTGCGCGCCGCCGGACAACAAGCCCCTGCCCGAGGAACTGGGCCGGTGCGCCCCCTTCCTGGACCGGGAGATGGCCCTGTTGCCCACCCGGGTGGTGCTGACCCTGGGGGCCATTGCCTGGAACGCGACGCTCGCCTGGCTGGAGAGGGCGGGGGTGTCCGTCCCCACGCCCCGGCCGTCTTTCGGACACGGGGCGGAGCTGGCCCTGCCGGGGGCGCCGATGCTGCTGGGCTGCTACCACGTGAGCCAGCAGAACACCCAGACGGGCCGGCTCACCCCCGCCATGTTCGATGCGGTGATGGCCCGCGCCCGGGTGCTGATCGAAAATCGCCGGGGAACATGATGCCCCCATGTCGGTGTTTCCTTGACAGCTCCGGGGTGCCCATCGTATTCCCCGCCCACCTTCGACGGCGGCAGTCGCGGCGGCGAACGGGTCGTTAGCTCAGCGGTAGAGCACTACCTTGACACGGTAGGGGTCAGTGGTTCGATCCCACTACGACCCACTTCAGTACGGTGTTTCAACTGCGGGCGGCAAGGCTGATCAGCCTGCCGCCCGCGTTCTTTTCCGAGGTCTCGCATGGCGGATCAGATCACGGTGACGCTCCCCGATGGCAGCCAGAAGCAGGCACCCCGGGGCACGACCATCGCGGACTTCGTGCGCGACAGCATTGGGGCGGGCCTGGCCAAGGCCGCCCTCTTCGCGCGCGTGAATGGCCAGGACATGGATCTGGCGCGTCCCCTCACCGAGGACGTGAAGCTGCAGATCTTCACCTCCAAGAGCCCCGAGGGCCTGGAACTCATCCGGCACGATGCCGCCCACGTGGTGGCCAGCGCCGTGCAGCGCCTCTTCCCGGGCACGCAGGTGACCATCGGTCCGGCGACGGAGGAGGGCTTCTACTACGACTTCTTCCGCGAGAAGCCCTTCACGCCCGAGGACCTGGAGAAGATCGAGGCCGAGGCCAACAAGGAGATCGCCAGCAACCTGCCCTTCGTCCGGACGGAGATCTCCATGGACGAGGCGATCAAGCTCTTCGAGGACAAGGGCGAGAAGTTCAAGGTCGAGATCGTCAAGGACATCGCGGCCAAGGGCGCCAAGACGCTCACGCTCTACACCCACGGCGAGTGGGTGGACTTCTGCCTGGGTCCCCACGCGCCCACCACCGGGAAGATCGGCGTCATCAAGCTGCTGTCCACCAGCGGTGCCTACTGGCGCGGAGACCATCGCAACCCGATGCTCCAGCGCATCTACGGCACGGCCTTCTTCGACAAGAAGGCGCTCCAGGAGTACCTCACCCGGCAGGAGGAGGCGCGCAAGCGCGACCACCGCAAGCTGGGCAAGGAGCTGGATCTCTTCCACTTCCACCCGTACTCGCCGGGCGCGGCCTTCTGGACCCCCAAGGGCACCACGCTCTACAACACCCTGGCGGCCTTCATGCGCCGGCTGACGGGCGAGACCGGCTACGTCGAGATCAAGACCCCGCTGCTCTACAACAAGGGCCTGTGGGAGACGAGCGGCCACTGGGGCAAGTACAAGGAGAACATGTTCCTCGTGCTCGACAGCGAGTCCGGGGAGCATGACTTCTCGCTGAAGCCGATGAACTGCCCGAGTCATCACATCTACTACGGCTTCAAGAAGCACAGCTACCGCGACCTGCCCCTGCGCCTGCACACCCAGGACGTGCTCCACCGCAACGAGGCGGCCGGTTCGCTCGGTGGCCTCACCCGCGTGCGCCAGTTCGCCCAGGACGACGCCCACATCTACTGCATGGAGAGCCAGATCGCCGACGAGGTCCGGCGCTTCGTGCAGCTGCTGGACCGCGTCTACAAGGCGGTGGGCCTCACCTACGCGGTGAAGCTGTCCACCCGGCCCCCCAACCGCCTCGGCACCGACGAGCAGTGGGACCGCGCCGAGGGAGGCCTCAAGACGGCCCTGGAGAGCCTGGGCCTGCAGTACGAGCTCAAGCCGGGCGATGGCGCCTTCTACGGCCCGAAGATCGACTTCGACGTGTCCGACAGCATCGGCCGCAAGTGGCAGCTGGGCACCATGCAGCTCGACTATCAGGCCGCCGAGCGGTTCGATCTCACCTACATCGGTGACGACAACGCCGAGCACCGTCCCGTGGTGCTCCACCGCGCCATCTACGGCTCCTTCGAGCGCTTCATCGCCATCCTCATCGAGCACTTCGCTGGCGCCTTCCCCGCGTGGCTGGCCCCGGTGCAGGCCGTGCTCGTCACCGTGGCGGACCGCCAGAGCGAGTACGCCCTCAAGGTGCGCGACCAGCTGCGCGCCAAGGGCTACCGGGTCGACTACGACGAGCGCGGGCTCACCCTCAACGCGAAGATCCGCGACGCCCAGCTCCAGAAGATCCCCTTCACCCTCGTCATCGGTGACAACGAGGTCGAGGGCGGGGGCGTGTCCCCCCGGCGCTACGGCGGCGAGGACCTCAAGACCATGAAGCTGGAGGCCTTCGAGGCCCTCCTGGAGAAGGAGGCCGCCTGGCCGTGAGGCCACACTGGGGGGCCTGGGTCATTGACACCCCTTGACTCCCTATAGCTGGCAAGTATCTTGCCCCCCCTCAGAGGGGAGTACCTACTCCCACTGATGGAGGGAGTCACATCGCTCGCGACCAAAGAACGAACCGCCGTATTCGCGCTCGAGAGGTCCGCGTCGTAGGACCTGAGGGCGAACAGTTAGGAGTCCTGCCGATCGAAGCCGCACTGGATCGGGCTCAGTCCGCCGGAATGGACCTCGTCGAGGTCAACCCGATGGCCAAGCCGCCAGTCTGCAAGATCATGGACTACGGCAAGTTCAAGTATGAGGAGAAAAAGCGAGCCTCGGAAGCGAAGAAGAAGCAGGTCGTCGTCCACCTGAAGGAGATCAAGCTCCGTCCGAAGACCGAGGAGCATGACTACGAGTTCAAGGTCCGCAATGTGCGCCGCTTCCTCGAGGAGGGGAACAAGGCCAAGGTCACGATCATGTTCCGTGGCCGGGAGATCACGCACAAGGAGCTGGGCTCGGCCATCCTGGACGACGTGGTCAAGGATTTGAAGGACGTGGCGGTGGTGGAGCAGATGCCGAGGATGGAAGGGCGGCAGATGTTCATGATCATCGCCCCGAACCCGAAGGTGGCGGCGCGGGCGCGGGAGCTGGCCCGGCAGCAGGCGGCGGCGGCGGAGAAGGCGGACAAGCCCGAAGGTGCTAAGAGGAACGAGCTGGTGGCGGCGGTGGCGGTGGGCGGCAAGCTCGAAGGGCAGGCGGCGGTTCAAGCCCCAGTGCCTGTTCCCGTGGCAAGCGCTCCGGCGCAGGCCGAGGGGGCGAAATAGTTGGACCCGGCCGGCGGCTTCCAAGCCACCGGCCCTGACACACGCTGACGGCGATTCGCTGCGGCGGATTGGTAGTTGAAGGAAGGAACCGCGACATGCCCAAGTTGAAGACCCGTAGCGGCGCCAAGAAGCGCTTCCAGGTGAAGAAGACCGGCAAGGTGAAGTTCGGCAAGGCGCTCGGTAAGCACCTCTTCACCCACGCCAAGAGCCAGAAGCTCAAGCGTGAGCACCGCGGCACCGGCCATCTGAAGGACATGGATGGCAAGAAGGTCGTCAAGGAGATGTTCCCCTACGGGGCGAACTAGCCGTACGCAGTAAAGAGGGCCCTGTCGGTGCGGTGAGCAACCGGAGCCGGGGGTTTTCAAACACCTCGCAGCAGTCAGGAGTCAGCAATGCGCGTCAAGAAGGGTTTCAAGGCTCGTCGCCGTCGTAATCGGATTCTGAAACTGGCCAAGGGTTACCGTGGCCGCCGCAAGAACTGCTACAAGCGGGCCAACCAGGCCGTGGAGCGCGCGCTCGATTACGCCAGCCGTGATCGCGCCGCCCGCAAGCGGAACTTCCGCTCGCTGTGGATCGTCCGCATCAACGCGGCCGCCCGCACCGTGGGCCTGTCCTACTCGCGGCTGATCGCCGGTCTGGCCAAGAACAAGATCGCCCTGGATCGCAAGGTCCTGTCCGAGATGGCCATCGTGGATCCCGCTGGTTTTGCCGCTGTCGCCAACATCGCGAAGGCGGCCTGAGTGATGACGGCCGGTCCCTCGGGCCGGCCTCGAAAGTGAGGGGCCGCGGTCTTCCTGGAAGGCCGCTGCCGCTCGCGAGCTTGAAACGGGCTGCCCCCAGGGCGGCCCTTTTTTTTGGCCCCGGCCCGGCCGGGAAAGGGAGGCGAAGTCCCCATGCGAGATCGCTTGCAGGCACTCGCGGACGCGGCGCGGCGGGAGATCTCCGTCGCTTCGGAGCCGTCCGCGGTCGAGGCGCTCCGAATCCGCTACCTCGGCAAGAAGGGTGAGCTGTCCGGTGTCCTCGGAGGAATGGGCAAGCTGCCCCCCGACGAGCGCCGCGCCCTCGGCGAGGTGGCCAACCAGGTCAAGGCGGAGATCGAGAAGCTCCTGGCCGACGCCGTCCAGCGCGCGGAGGACGCGGCCCTGGAGTCCGAGCTGCGCGGCCCCAAGCTGGACGTGACGCTGCCCGGCCGCGCCCCCATCCCCGGCAGCCGCCACCCGGTGTCCCGGACGATGGAGGAGATCGTCCGCACCTTCCAGCGGCTCGGCTTCGAGGTGGCCCACGGGCCGGAGATCGAGCTCGACTACTACAACTTCGAGGCGCTCAACCTCCCGAAGGATCACCCCGCGCGCGACATGCAGGACACCTTCTACGTGGACGAGCCCTCGCTCGGCCACGCGAAGAAGGCGGACAGCTCGCCGCTGCTGCGCACGCACACGTCCCCGGTGCAGGTGCGCTTCATGCTCAACCGCAAGCCGCCCTTCCGCGCCGTCATGCCCGGCCGCGTCTACCGGCGCGACTCGGACATCACCCACACGCCCATGTTCCACCAGGTGGAAGGCCTGCTGGTGGACAAGGACGTCAGCTTCGCCGAGCTCAAGGGCACCCTGGACGCCTTCGTGAAGGCCTTCTTCGGCTCGGACACGCGCACGCGCTTCCGCCCGTCCTTCTTCCCCTTCACCGAGCCCTCGGCCGAGGTGGACATCTCCTGCACCTCGTGCGGCGGCAAGGGCTGCCGCATCTGCAAGCAGACTGGCTGGCTGGAGGTGCTCGGCAGCGGCATGGTGCACCCCAACGTCTTCAAGTCCAGCGGGTATGACCCCACCGAGGTCACTGGGTACGCGTTCGGCATGGGCGTGGAGCGCATCGCCATGCTGCGCTACCGCATCGACGACCTGCGGATGATGTTCGAGAACGACGCGCGCTTCCTGGAGCAGTTCTGATGAAGATCTCGGTCAAGTGGCTCGGTGACTACGTGGCGCTCCCGGCGAGCGTCGACGAACTGGCGCGCAAGCTGACCGCCGTGGGCCTGGAGATCGAAGGCCTGGAGCGCCCCGGCGAGGGTCTGCGCGGCGTGGTGGTGGGGCAGATCAAGGAGTCCGTCCAGCACCCCAATGCGGACAAGCTGTCGGTGACGAAGATCGACATGGGCGGCCCGGAGCTGCTGCAGGTGGTGTGCGGCGCGAAGAACTTCAAGGTCGGCGACAAGGTGCCGCTGGCCACCATCGGCACGAAGCTGCCCAACGGCGTGGAGATCAAGCAGGCCCCCCTGCGCGGCGTGGACAGCTTCGGCATGCTCTGCTCCGCCAAGGAGCTGGGCATCTCCGAGGAGTCCTCCGGCCTGCTCATCCTCCCGCAGGAGCTGAAGCCGGGCACGCCCATCGCCCAGGCGCTCGGGATGGATGACGTGGTGCTGGAGGTGAACGTCACCCCCAACCGCCCGGATGCCCTGTCGCACCTGGGCGTGGCCCGCGAGGTGGCCGTGGCCACCGGCGGCGCCCTGCGTCCGCCCCAGCCCAAGCTCGCCGAGTCCGGCGCCCCCGCCTCCGAGAAGGCCAAGGTGCGCATCGAGGACCCGGTGCGCTGCCCGCGCTACGCGGCCCGCGTCATCGAGAACGTGAAGATCGGCCCCTCGCCCCAGTGGCTGCAGGACCGGCTCAAGGCCTGCGGCGTGCGCCCCATCAGCAACGTGGTGGACGTCACCAACTTCGTCCTGCTCGAGTACGGCCAGCCGCTGCACGCCTTCGATCTGGAGAAGGTGGCCGGCCAGGAGATCATCGTCCGCACCGCGAAGCCGGGCGAGAAGATGACCACGCTGGACGGCAAGGAGCGGGCGCTGTCGCCCGAGGACCTGCTCATCTGCGACCGCGACCGGGCCCAGGCCCTCGCCGGCGTGATGGGCGGCCAGGACAGCGAGGTGAGCGCGGGCACCACGCGCGTGCTGCTCGAGTCCGCCTTCTTCCAGCCCTCCAGCATCCGCCGCTCCTCCAAGCGCCACGGTCTGCACACGGAGGCCTCGCACCGCTTCGAGCGCGGGGTGGACCTCGATGCCACCATTCCGGCGGTGGACCGGGCCGCGGCCCTCATCGCCGAGCTGGCCGGGGGCACCGTGGCCCCGGGCCGGATCGACGTGTACCCACAGCCCCAGCCGCCGCGCCGCGTGACGCTGCGCTACGGCCGCGTGGAGAAGGTGCTCGGCGTGTCCATCCCCGAGGCCGAGTGCCGCCGCATCCTCGGCACCCTGGGCTTCAAGCAGGTGGAGGAGGGGAGCGGGCAGACCACCTTCGAGGTGCCCCGCGCCCGCGTGGACGTGGAGCGCGAGGAGGACCTCATGGAGGAGCTCGCCCGCGTCTACGGCTACGACAACATCCCCGCCAAGCTGCCCCGCGGCCTCGCCGAGCTGGGTCCCGAGCCGGCCCACTCCGAGGCCGAGCGCCGCACCCGCCAGGCCCTCTCCGGCGTGGGGCTCAGTGAGGTGGTGAACTACTCCTTCGTCGCGCCGCGCTCCCTGGAGGTGCTGGGCGGGAAGGACAAGCCCGTGGCGCTCCTCAACCCGCTGAGCGTGGAGCAGTCGGTGATGCGCACCAGCCTGCTGCCGGGCCTGCTGGAGAACCTCTCCCGCAGCGTCCGCCACCAGGTGGAGTCGGTGGCCCTCTACGAGACGGGCCGGGCCTACTTCCAGGATCCCGAGGGTGGCCAGGGCCAGCGCCCCGCCGCTCGCGAGGTGAACCGCCTGGGAGGCCTCGTGTGGGGCCTGCGCGGCGGGCGCACGTGGACGCAAAAGGACGCCCGGGCGGACTTCTATGACGCCAAGGGCGCCCTGGAGGCCGTGCTGCACGCGCTCCACGTGGACGGCGTCCGCTTCGTCCCCGCCGAGGCCCCCGCCTACCACCCGCGCGCCTGCGCCCGGGTGGAGCTGGCCGATGGCACCGTGCTGGGCCTCGTGGGCGAGCTGCACCCCCGGGTGACGAAGGCGCTGGACCTCCCCCGGGACGTCTTCGCCTTCGAGGTGGACACGGCGCCCCTGTACGCCGCCGCCCGCCTGGTGCCCGAATACCAGGGCCTGCCGCGCTTCCCCGCCGTGCTCCGGGACCTGGCCGTGGTGGTGCCCCTGGCGCTCCAGAACGACGAGGTCCGCCGCGTCATCCTGGAGGTCGGTGGCCCCCTGGTGGAGGACGCCCTCATCTTCGACGTCTACACCGGCAAGCAGATCGCCGAGGGCCACAAGAACCTGGCCTATGCCATCCGCTACCGCTCGCCCGAGCGCACGCTCACCGACGCGGACGTGACGGCCGCCCACCAGCGCATCATCTCCGAGGTCAACCAGCGCCTGGGCGGTGCCCTGCGGAGCTGAGGTAGGGTAGGCGCCGGAAAACCTGAGTGAAACCGGTGGGTTGACAGCTGTCAGGGAAGGCTGTCACAGTCCGCCGGGTTCACCGCAGAGAGGGGCGCGAAGGTACTCGCATGACCAAGGCGGACATCATCGAAGGGGTCTACGAGAAGGTCGGCTTCTCCAAGAAGGAGTCGGCGGAGATCGTCGAGCTCGTGTTCGACACCTTCAAGGAAACGCTGGAGCGCGGGGACAAGATCAAGATCTCGGGTTTCGGCAACTTCCAGGTGCGCCAGAAGAAGGCGCGCGTGGGCCGCAACCCGCAGACGGGCAGGGAGATCGAGATCTCGGCGCGCCGGGTGCTGACCTTCCGGCCGAGCGCGGTCCTGAAGGCCGCCCTCAACGGCGAGCAGATTCCGGAGAACCACTCGGAGCTGGACGCCGCCGAGGACGCCGCCGCCGACGCGGCCGAGGCCGCTGGCCTGGACCCCGAGGATCTGGACGAGGAGCTGGAGGAGGTCGAGGAGTACAAGGCCTCCGCCGGAGGAATGAAGGCCAAGGCCGAGTGAGTTTTTGAAGGGCCCGCGATCTCGTACTTGACCTGTGAGACGGGTAGCGGCATAAGGCAGCCCATCTCGCCGACGCCGTCGGCGGGACGACGCAACGGGGCGTAGCGCAGCCTGGTAGCGCACTTGCTTGGGGTGCAAGTGGTCGCTGGTTCAAATCCAGTCGCCCCGACCAATAGAAGGCCCTGGAGTCTCACTTCACGGTGGACTCCAGGGCCTTCGCTGTGGGGAGTTAGTTCAGTTGGTTAGAACGCCGGCCTGTCACGCCGGAGGCCACGGGTTCAAGTCCCGTACTCCTCGCCAATAGAAGGGCCCGGAATCGCGAGTCGGTTCCGGGCCCTTCGCCTTTTCTCACCCCGGGCGGGGCGCGCCGAAATCCGGCGGCTGTCGTAGACTCGGGGCGCGCTGCTGCGGGAGCCTTCGCTCCCCCAGCCGAGGAGACGAGACGATGTTTTCCAGATGGACCGTGGGGCGGCAGTTCCTCGTGGGGTTGCTCCTGATGTCATCGCTGATCGGGGCGTTCATCGTCCTGACCCGCCGGAGCACCCAGACCCTGGCTGATGCCGCGGCTCTGGTGGTACGGAGCCACCAGACGATCAGCCAGCTTGAGCGGGTCCTCTCCACCGTCAAGGACGTGGACGCGGCGCACCGCGACTACCTCCTCTCCGGTAATGAGGCCTCCCTCGATTCCTACCGCCTGGCCCAGGGCGCCCTGTCCAAGGAGCTCGAATCCCTGCGCGCGCCCCTCTCCGGCGATGTCGAGCAGATGCGGCGCATGGAGTCGCTCCAGGCCGCCATCGAGCAGAAGCTGGCCATCCACCGCAACAACATCGAGGTGCGCCGCAACCAGGGCCTCGAGGCCGCCCTGGCTCGCGTCAACAACGGTGAGACGACCCGGATGATGAACGGCATCCGCACCGCCACCGAGGAGCTGCGCCAGCAGGAGGAGCAGCTCCTCGCCCAGCGCGAGAGCCATCAGGCCGACGAGATCCGTGCCCTGGACAGATTCTTCATGATCGATGGCGCCGGGCTCCTGTTCTTCTGCGGGCTGACGGCCATGCTCATCGGCCGGAGCCTGGAGCGCAGGCTGCATACGGCCATCGAGCAGGTGCAGGGCTCGTCGACCGCGCTCCACTCGGCCGCCTCTCAGCAGGCCACCGGCGCGCGCGAGCAGGCCTCGGCCACCACGGAGATCTCCACCACCGTCAAGGAGCTGCTGTCCACCTCGCGGCAGATCGCCGGCAGCGCGCAGCAGGTGGCGCGCGTGGCGGATGACACGGCCGGTGCCGCCCGCACGGGCAACGACACGGTGCTTCGTGCCCAGGAGGCCATCGACGTGGTGAGCCGCCAGGTGGACGCCATCGTCAATCACATGCTGGAGCTGGGCAAGCGCTCGCAGGAGATTGGCGGCATCCTGGACATCATCAACGAGCTGGCCGAGCAGACGAACATCCTCGCCATCAACGCCACCATCGAGAGCGCCGGGGCCGGTGAGCACGGCAAGCGCTTCGCCGTGGTGGCCGATGAGATCCGCAAGCTGGCGGACCGCGTCGGTGGAGCCACCAAGGACATCCGCGTGCTCATCGATGAGATCCGCGCCGCCTCCAACACCACCATCATGGCCACCGAGGACGGCTCCAAGGCGGTGCAGAGCAGCGCCAGGCAGTTCGGTGAGGTGGCCGGCAACTTCCGGCGCATCGCCGAGCTGGTGCGCGCCAACCTGGACGTGGCCCGCGAGATCGAGCTGAGCACCCAGCAGCAGACGACGGCGGTGGAGCAGGTGAACACCGCCATCCTCGAGGTGGCGCAGACGGCGCGTCAGGCGGAGTCCACCTCCTCGCAGACGCTGCAGACGGCCAACGAGCTCTCCAAGCTCTCCACGCAGCTCAACTCCATCCTCAACTCGCGCGCCGAGACCTGAGCCGGGGCGCTCCCGAGGGCATGGCGCCCACCTCGCGCCATGCCCCCCGCCCGGGGCTCAGAACCACTTGGCGGGGAAGGGCGGCGGCACGTAGGACTCGAGGTAGGCGTAGACGTCCTCTGGCCCCTCGGCCAGGTGGTAGAGGTGGCGGTGGTGCTGCGCGCTGGCGAAGCGCTCGCGGAACAGGTGCTCGAACAGCGCCACCAGCGGCTCCCAGAAGCCCTTCGCGTTCACGAGCACGATGGGCTTGCGGTGCATGTGCATCTGCTTGGCCGCGATGATCTCCAGGGCTTCGTCCAGCGTACCGAAACCGCCGGGCAGCACCACGAAGGCGTCGGCCCTCGCCTCCATGGCCGCCTTGCGGGCGCGCAGATCATGCGTGACGACGAGCTCCTGTGCCTGCTCGAAGACATAGGGCGTGCCGTGCATCACCTGCGGGATGACGCCGATGACCTCGCCTCCCTGCGCGTGCGTGGCGCGGGCCACCGCGCCCATCAGTCCCGTGTTGCTGCCGCCGAAGACGAGCTTGTCGCCGCGCTTGCCGATCGTGGCCCCCAACGCGGAGGCCACCTCGAACCAGGCGGGCTCCACCACATCGCTCGAGGAGCAGTAGACGCAGATCGTCCGGGACGCCCTGCGCGGCAGGGTGATGACCGTCTCTTCCGCTGGCTGCTCCCGGAAGCACTCGTCCATGAGCTGGTCCAGGTCCGGACGCTCGCAGCGGCGCAGGCGATCGGCCACCGAGACCGCCAGCTCGCGCACGAAGGGCCGGAGCTGCGCCGGGGTCTCCTCCAGGCAGCGGCGCAGATCGTTGGCCATGCAGCGGACCGCCTCCGGGATTCCAATCTCCAGGATCGCATCACGCAGGCGCTCGTAGATGGGCCGCGTCCGCTCCGCGAGCTCCGCGTGCCGCTCCTGGAAGTCGACCAGCGAGGCCCGGTGCAGGCGGTAATAGTATTGCCAGAGCTGCTCCACGCTCTGGACGAGCGGGGGCTGGCTGGCGAGCGTCAGCAGCAGGGGCCGGGTGACGATGCCCATCTGCAGATCGTCATTCTCCCCCCGCTCATCGCGGCGCTCGAGGATGCCGACGATGTCGTCCACGTCCTGGAAGATGGCGCTGAACCGCTTCACGGCGGCGGCCGGCAGGTCGGCGCGGCCATTGAGGGCGAAGGCGGTGTTGATGGCGTAGGCCGTCGCCACGTGCGTCTCCGCATAGCGGTGCTCGAGCCAGCGGTCGAACAGCGCCGGCTCCGGGTAGGTGTTCTGCCGCTCCCAGAGGAACATCGAGAAGAGCTCGAGCAGGTAGCTCATCGTCATCTCGATGAACTCGGCCGGACAACGCCCGGCCTGCCGGGTCATCAGCGCCATCAGCGCCCCGGTGAAGGGCGTGGCGCTCGCGTCACCGAAGCGCCGGGCGAAGGTCATCCTTCCGGAGCGCATGGGCGTCCGGTCCACGGTGTCGTCGGCGACAGCCGTCACCTCCATGCAGAGCAGCAGCGTGGGCAGGGAGTCGATGTGCCGCTGGGTGATTCCCCCGGACGCCTCGGCGGCGGCGAGGAACATCAGGGGCACGAGCATGAACGAGGGCTGGTTGCTCTCCACCGTGATGTGGTCGAAGAAGGGGCGCAGCTCCGCGGGGATGGGGATCTGATGGACCTTGCGCAGCGCGTCCGCCAGCAGGGGGCGGTAGGTGGACTCGACGCGCTCGAAGAGGCCGCGGAATTGATTCGGGAATTGAAAGGGGATGGGCGCGATCATGGGATTCGCTACTTCGCGAGTAGGGCTTGCGCCGTGCACACCCGGTGCGGAGCCGCGGGAAACGCCAACGGTCTGCGTCATGAGTCAGAGGGGGGGAGAGGGGAGAGCTCGTTGACGTCCCCATTGTCTACCCGGTGGGTGCCGATCCACAACGGTGGCCCGCAAGGGGGCGGCCAGACCCGGCCCAATGGGCGTTCAGCTGACACCCCCTGCGCGGGGATTTCACCGCGGGTCCGGCCGGAGCACCCCGAATCCCGTACCCAGGCGGAGAGGCTTGTGCTCACTTGCCTGGTCATGGCCAGATCCCGCTTCTCCAGCTCCGCCCTCGTGTCGTGCTCCCTGCTGCTCGGCCTGGGCCTCCTGGGCCCGGCTTGCGTGTCGGCCCGCTCCGAGCCGGCCCGAGCTCCCGCGGACGCGGGCGTGGCCTCGGTGGACGCGGGCGTGGCCTCGGTGGACGCGGGCGTGGCCTCGGTGGACGCGGGCCCGCCCTGTGCGCCCCGCTCCTGTGTCCAGGCCCGCGCCCGGTGCGGCGTCATCTCCGATGGGTGTGGCGGCTCGGTGGATTGCGGCCCGTGCACCCCTCGCTGCGGGCCGGATGAGCTGGAGTGCTGTGGGAGCTGTTTCCCCCGCTCCGAGGGCCGCTGTCCCGACAACATCCACTGCCGCCCTCCCGCCCCCGCTCCCGAGGAGGCCACGGAGTAGTCCGCCCTTCAATGGTTTGCGGCCCAAGCAACAGGATTAAGTCATATTTCGCTAATAATCACACGTAGACGGATTCCAAGTTTCTGCTATAAGAACTGATTAACCGGGTTAGCCCTGGAGCTATCGGTTTCTGTCAGACAAGGAGTCACTGCGTGAGCAAGAGCGTTCGCGGTTTCAAGTGGCTGGTGGGCGGCATCGTCGGAGTGTCCATGCTGGGCGCGTGCGGTGCTCCGGAGGAGCTCGAGACGGCCTCGGAGCAGGCCGGCGCGCAGGCCACCGGTGAGGTGGCGGTGAGCCTGTCGGTGAGCAAGGCCACGCTGAGCGCCCGCGAGGACGTGTCGGTGACGGTCACCCTCACCAACGTCTCGTCCCACCCCGTGCAGCTGCTCCGCTACTACATCCCGGACAGCCGCCTGAAGGAGGGCCTGTTCGAGGTGACGCGCAATGGCGAGCCGGTGGAGTACATCGGTCCCCACATCAAGCGCGCGGCGCCCACCGCCCAGGACTATGTCACCCTGGCTCCCGGCGAGAGCCTGACGGGCTCGGCGCCCGTCTCCGGCATGTATGATCTGTCCGAGACCGGCAGCTACACCCTCCGCTACACCCCGCGCGGGCTGGATCAGCACAGCGCGGTGATCACCAAGGCCGCCCAGCTCGACTCCAACCTGGTGAACCTGTGGATCGAGGGCCGTGAGAGCGGGCTCGAGTCCCAGGGCACGGTCTCGGCCCAGGGCCTGACGTACTCCGGCGCCTGCACCAGCACCGAGCAGTCGTCGATCTCCTCGGCGCTGACGTCCGCCCGGACGTACGCGAACAACGCGTCCACCTACCTCAACGGCATCTCCTCGGGCACCACGCGCTACACCACCTGGTTCGGCGCGTACTCGAGCACCAACCTGACCACGGCGCGCAACCACTTCACCAACATCAAGAACGCGCTGGCCAACGCGGCGATCGTGGTCGACTGCAGCTGCTCGGACAGCTCCTACGCCTACGTGTACCCGTCCTCGCCGTACAAGATCTACGTGTGCAACGCCTTCTGGAGCGCCCCCACCACTGGCACGGATTCCAAGGCCGGCACGCTGGTCCACGAGATGAGCCACTTCACCGTGGTGGCCGCCACGGATGACTGGGCCTACGGCCAGAGCGCGGCCAAGAACCTCGCCATCTCCAGCCCCAGCAAGGCCCTGGACAACGCGGACAGCCACGAGTACTTCGCCGAGAACACCCCCTCGCTGCCGTAACCGGCTAGCCTGAGGTGAAGTCGCGAGAGACGGGAGCGGAGACGCTCCCGTTTTTCTTTTTCCCGGAGGGGAGCATTCGTTCCATGAATCGTGGATTGATCCGTTGGATCGCGCTGGGCTGTCTGACGTTGGGCGCGGGTGCGTGTGCGCCGCGCAAGGACACGGCTCCGGCGCAGCAGCCACCGGCCCAGGCGGCTCCGGAGCCGCAAAAGGAGAACCCGGCGATGGCGGCGACCCTGGAGTGTGTGCTGAGCGTTCCTCCCAGCGTGCGCGCGGGCGAGCCGGTGGAGCTCCGGTTCCAGCTCACCAACCGCACGGCACAGCCGCTGTACGTGCTCAAGTGGCGCACGCCGCTCGAGGGCCTGATGGGCAAGGACTTCGAGGTGACCCGCGACGGCGCCGAGGTTCCCTTTCTGGGGCGCATGGTGAAGCGCGGCAATCCGCCGGCGGATGCCTACGTGACGCTCGCGCCCGGCGCGTCGGTGGACGCGAAGGTGGACTTGTCGCAGGCCTACGAGATGAAGCAGCCGGGGCGCTACCGCATCGCGTTCCAGGGCGAGCTCATGGACGTCGTGGAGAAGCAGGCGGAGGTGCCGCGCTCCCTGGAGCAGCTCCAGTCCCGCCCGGTGTCCTGCCCCACGGTGGAGACGGTGATCTCCGCGCCCTGAGCCGCGCGGAGGGGACCCCTCGCGCGAGCCGTGGCGCGAGGGGGTTACCTGACGCTGACGAGCGACGGGGTCGGCGCGGTGAGCGCCCGGTTGATGGCGCTGGCGGCCTCGGGGAACGGTCCGCGGGCAAGCTCCCGCCCTCGGGGATTCAGGGCCTGGACGAGCACCTGGCGGAAGCCCTTCTCCAGCCCCAGCGCGCTGTGCGGCGCCCCGGTGTTGTCGGCCACCATGTACAGCGACTGCTCCAAATCCGCGGGCGGCTGCTGGCCCTGCGCGAGGAACAGCTCCCGGACCTTCTGGAGCGAGTCGTTGTGGATCTTGCGGATCTCCCGGCTCGCGGCGCCCTTGAAGAAGCCGGGGATGCCGCGCAGGTCCACGCGCACCACCACGATGGGGTGCTGGCGGCGCAGATCATAGGCGAAGCGCACGGCGTGCTCGCGGAGCACGTCGCGCGTGTCCCGGTTGGCGTACAGCACTACCGCCGGCCGCCCCTGTCCGAGCGGCACTTCCCGGCCGAACACGTCCTCGAGCCCCGAGGCGTGGGCGGGAAGGGCGCCGAACAGTCCCATCAAGCAGGCGAGTACCACCAGGATTCGCATGGGCAAAGGTCTCCTCCGGGGTGATGGGACAGGCCGAGCCACCGTCCTCGCCGCCGAAGCGCAAGGACGACAGTATACGGGCCCACCCTGACGGTCCCCGCCCAACAGCAGCGTGTCCTGGCTTCTGCCCGCCCCGGCCCGTGCGAGGCCCCTGGCTGCCTGCTCCACCGGAAGCCGGGCTCCCCGGGAGGCCTCGCGCGCGCTCCACCGGCCGGCCCCATGCTTCTTCATGGCGAAGCCCCGCCGTTTCCTCCATGGTACGCCCCCGTACCAGCCCGGGTCCCGAGGGGCTCGCGGTCACGTGGAGAAGAAGGAGAAGGGATGAGTCGCGTTCTGGATGAACTGTTGGCGCTGCTCAAGCTGGAGCCCATCGAGGAGAACCTGTTCCGAGGGGTGAGCCAGGACCTGGGCTACCGGCAGCTCTTCGGCGGGCAGGTGATCGGCCAGGCGCTGTCGGCGGCCAGCCAGACGGTGATGCCCGAGCGCCACGTGCACTCGATGCACGGCTACTTCCTGCGCCCCGGGGATGCCAGCCTGCCGGTCGTCTACACGGTGGATCGCGTGCGCGACGGCGGCAGCTTCACCACCCGCCGCGTGGTGGCCATCCAGAAGGGCGAGTCCATCTTCACCATGATGGCCTCCTTCCAGGGGGACGAGCCCGGCTACGAGCACCAGGCGAAGATGCCCGACGTTCCCGGGCCGGAGGAGCTCGCCTCGGACATCGAGCTGCTGCGCCGCAGGGCGGACCTCATCCCCGAGCGCATCCGCGAGAAGTTCCTCGGCGCGAAGCCGATCGAGATCCGCCCGGTGACGCTCTTCGATCCGTTCGAGCCCAAGCCGTGCGAGCCGATCAAGTACGTGTGGTTCCGCGCCGACGGCGAGCTGCCGGAGGATCCGCAGGTGCACAAGTACGTGCTCGCCTATGCCTCGGACTTCAACCTCATCACCACCACGCTCCAGCCGCACGGCGCCAGCTTCATGCAGCGCAACATGCAGATGGCGAGCCTGGATCACTCGCTGTGGTTCCACGGCAACCTGCGCGTGAACGACTGGCTCCTGTACGCCATGGAGAGCCCCTGGGCGGGCAACGCGCGAGGCCTGGCGTACGGGCACATCTTCACCCGCGATGGCCGGCTGGTGGCGTCCGTGGCCCAGGAGGGCCTCGTGCGCGTGCGCCAGGACAAGCGCTGAGCGGCCGCCCGGGGCTCAGCCTCGGGGCGGGGTGGGGCGGTCGGCCAGCGCGACGAGCACCTCGTGGACGGCGGCCAGCAGCACCGCGACCCCGAGGATGAGCGGGGTGACGGCCGCGAGCCCGAGCCACTCGCCCACGAGGCCGGCGGTACTCGGGATGACCGCGATGCCCACCGTCGCCGCACTCACCTGGAAGCCCACCGCGTGACCGGCGGCATCCGCGCCGACGCGCCGGGGCGTCTCGGACATGAGGGCCGGGAAGATGGGCGCGAGTGAGAAGCCGAGCACCGCCAGCCCAAGGGCCGCTGGTATGGCCGGAAGGGCGAAGAGGAGCGCGCCCAGCACGGCCCCCGCGGTGCCGAGCCGCAGCAGCCGGACGGGGCCCACCTGCTCGACGACGAACCCGAGCACAATGCGTCCGGCCAGCAGGCCCGCCCAGTACAGGCTGACCCAGGTCCCGGCCACCGCGGTGCCGAGGCCGCGCTCCTCGGTGAGCACGGTGTAGCTCCACTGGCCCGCGGTGACCTCGACGCCGGTGTAGAGGAAGAAGATGGCGATCTGCAGCCAGACGCGAGGCCGGCGCAGCGTGGCCCACGCGGTGACCTGGGGCGAGGCGCCATCCGCGGGCGCCGGGGACCCGTCCGTGGAGGGACTCGAGCCCGGCCCGGCGTCCCACTGCCGGCGCATCACCGTGAAGGCCACCGCGAGGAACGCGAGCACTCCGCCGATGACGGCGTAGCCGGCCCGCCACCCCGCGCCGCGCGTGAGGAGCGCCGTCATGAGCACCGGCCCGATCGCGGCCCCGGTGCTGTAGGCGGCGTGCAGCCAGGTCATGTGGCGCGCCCCGAAGTGGTGGGCGGCGTACGTATTGAGCCCGGCGTCCACCGCGCCCGAGCCGAACCCGACGACGCAGGCCCCGGCCAGGAAGAAGGCGAAGGCCGGGGAGGCCGCGTAGCTGGCGACACCGGCGGCGGCGAGCCCGGTGCTGAGGGCCAGGAGGGTGCCGATTCCGGCGGTGCGCATGAGCCGCCCCGCGAACAGGCCCGAGGTGAAGTATGCCGAGGCGGCCACGGCGAGCACGGCGCCGAGCGCCGCCTGCGGGAGGCTGAAGGCCTCGCGGATGGACGGCCAGGCAACGCCGAGCGTCGCGTCCGGCAGGCCCAGGCTGACGAAGGCCAGATACGACAGCGCGAGGAGGGCCGGCCGGGGCGCCGCGGGCTCGGACGGACGGCTCATGGGCGCACCTTCCTCGAGGTTCGCGCGCATCCGATGGAGGTCATGCCATGCCTACATTTCCGCATATCGGTGTTCCCGGCTGCGCGGTCAGACGGATATCGTGCCTACATTTCGCGACATCAGTGGCGTTTTGTTGACCCATCATGCCTACATTTCATGACGTTTCCGCCCCTTCTGTCGGGCATGCAATGCCTACATTTCCATTCCTGTAGGTTTTGATGGGTCGACGCGGAAATACATCCATCAATTCATTTATCAATTACAATTGGTGTCTGTCTTTGTTGGCAATTGCTTGCAATGAATTTGATTTGTGTGTTTGATTTGTCGTTTGTTGATTGGCGCGAATATTGCTGATTTTGTTGTTTGTGTTTGTCTTTGTGATGTGGATTGTTTGTATCTGTTTGGTTATTGTTTTTGTAGGTGTTTGGTGTCTGTGTTTGTCTTTGGAGCAGCCCGGGAGGTGGGCTGCTCCAAGGGCTTCGCGCGAGGAGGGGCCAGGGGCCTACCAGCGCCTCACGGAGAGGTCTTGCCAGCGGCCTGCGTGAACTCGGGCAGGAGGAACTCGTCCACGGGCGGGGCCTTCTCCATGAGGCCCAGCTCCACGAGCTGCCGTCCCAGCGTCTCCCAGCGCTCGCGGCTCATCGTCCCCAGGCCCCTGGTGCGCGTCTCGTCCGTCTCGATGAGCGGCTTCTGCGCCTGCGCGGCCGCCGCGAACGTCTCCGCGTCCATCGTGGTGTTCAGCTTCGCCATCACCCCGTTGGCCGGCGCCGGATTCTCCAGGTAGGAGCGCCAGCCCTCGCGCACCGCCGCCACGAAGCTCTTCACCCGCTCCGGCTGCTCCTTCCACAGCTCCCGGCGGGTGGCCACCACGGCCACGTAGGGGTTGAAGCCCTCGTCGGCCACCAGGAAGACCACCGGATCCCCGCCCTGCTTGCGCGCCGCGATGGGCTCCGAGGTGATGAAGCACTGCTGGGCGAGGTCCTTGTTCGTCAGGAACTGCGCCACGCCGCCGTCGTAGGGCACCACCTTCACCTTGTCGAAGCCGTACTTCTTCTTCAGGTAGGCGGCATACGGCAGGCCGGGCTCCAGGGCGATGGTCCCCGAGGAGAGCACGTCCTGGATGCCCTTCGCCCCGCGCGAGGCGTGCGCCATGATGGCCTGCGGCGACTTCTGGTACACGGCGAACAGTGGAATCAGGTCCACGCCGCGCGCCCGGGCGGTGAGCAACTCATCCGCTCCCACGATGCCGAACTCCACCTGCCCCGAGGCCACCATCTGCACCACGGGGACGCCGGCTCCGCCGCCGAGGATCTCCACCTCGAGCCCGTGCCGCTTGAACTCGCCCAGGTCCCTCGCGGCGTAGAAGCCGCCGAACTCGGGCTCGGGCACCCAGTTGAGCGCCAGCTTCACCCGGGCCGCGGCCTGCGTGGCTCCCGCGTCTGTGCCCCCGGCCTGCTGCGCGCCTTCCTTCGAGCGCGAGCACGCCCCCGCCACCGCGAGCAGCACCAGACTTCCCAGCAATCCGACGAGACGTCTTCTCACTTTCGGTTTCCTCCGGAAGAAGCAGAAGGGGATGGGCCCTCACGAGCCCGAGGCGGATGGGTGCCAGCGCCGCAGCATGCGCTCGCCGGTGAGGCTCACCGCGCCGAACAGCATCAGGCCCAGCGCCGAGGCCGCCAGCACGGCGGCGAAGACCCGGGGCGTGTTTCCCTGCCGGTTGGACGCCAGCACCAGGATGCCCAGCCCGGCGTCGCCCTCGACGACGCCCGCGACCCACTCGCCCACGATGGCGCCGACGACGGACAGGCCCGAGGCCACGCGCAGGCCGGTGAACAGGTGGGGCAGCGAGGCGGGCAGCTCCAGCTTCCACAGCGTGGCCACGCGGCGCGCGCCGTAGAGGCGGAACATGTCCCGCAGCGAGGGGTCCACCGAGCGCAGCCCGGTGAGCGTGTTGGCGATGACGGGGAAGACGGAGACGATGAAGGAGGACACGGCCACCGCGCGCGCTCCATGGCCGAACCACACCACCAGCAGCGGAGCGATGGCGATGATGGGCACCATCTGCAGGAAGAGGGCGTAGGGGTAGAGCGCCCGCTCCAGCACCCGCGACGAGGACAGGACGATGGCGGCCAGCACGCCCACCGCGGCGCTCAGCCCGAAGCCCACCAGCGCCGAGCGGCCGGTGGACAGCGCCGCGCTCAACAGGGGCTCCACGGCGCGGCCCGCCTCGAGGGCGATGGCGGAGGGGGGCGGCAGCACGATGGGACTGATCTGCAAGGCGCGTGTCACGGTCTCCCAGACGGCCAGGACGATGACGAGCGCGCCCAGGGGCGCCAGGGCCGCGCGCAGGGGGGCGGTGTTCATGAGGCTTCTCCTCGCTCCAGGGCCTGGAGGAGCAGGCCCATCTCCCGGGCGAAGCCGGGATCCGCACGCAGGGCGGGGAGCCGCTCGCGGGGCAGCTCGAGCCATCGGTCCAACATCACCCGCGCGGGCCTGCGCGACAGCACCAGGACGCGCTCGGCCAGGTAGGCGGCCTCGGACAGGGAGTGGGTGACGAAGAGGACGGTCATCCCCAGCTCCTTCCACAGCGCGAGGAGCTGATCATCCAGCCGGTTGCGGGTGAGCTCGTCCAGGGCGGCGAAGGGCTCGTCCAGCAGCAGCACCCGGGGACGGGTGACGAGCGCCCGGGCCAGGGAGACGCGCATGCGCATGCCGCCGGAGAGCTCGGCCGGGTAGCGCGAGGTGGCGTCGCCGAGCCCTACCTCCTTCAGCAGGGCGTGGGCCGAGGCATGGCGCTCCGGCGCTGGCACTCCGGCCAGCTCCAGGGGCAGGGCCACGTTGTCCAGCACCGAGCGCCAGGGCAGCAGGTGCGCGTCCTGGAAGACGTAGGCGATGGGGGTGCGCGCGCCCGGGGTCCGGTCGAGGGGTGGAGAGAAGGTGAGGGTGCCGGCGTCGGGCCTGTCCAGCCCGGCCACCAGGCGCAGCAGGGTGGACTTGCCGCAGCCGGAGGGGCCCACCAGGGCCACGAAGGAGCCCGCGGCGATGTCCAGGTCCATCCCGTCCAGCACGGAGACTCCCCCGGCGAAGGTGCGCCGGAGCCCGGAGATCTGCACGCGGACGCCCTCGCCGCCAGGGCCGGGCATGGACGGAGGGGTGGAGGCCGGAGGGGGGGATGCCATGTGGGGAACCGGGTTCTAACCGCCCGGCGCTCTCCCGGCCAACCTCTCGTGTAGAGGTTTTGGATCGCCTAGCCTCGCGCCCCCATGCTGCGACTCCAGGGTCTGCTCCTCCGCTTCTCGAGGTCTCCGCTCGCGTTCATCGCGGCCGTCCTCGTCTTCTGCCTGTCGTTCCACGGGCTCTTCCGGATCACTCACGCCTTCGCCGCGGTGACGGGCGGGCACCAGCCTTTCGATATGCAGAATGGCCTGGACGTGGCCGGGGTCCTGGCCCAGCTCCCTCTGTACACCGACGACTCCCGCCGCCTGTACGCGTGGTTCGCCGCCACGGACTTCGTCTTTCCCGCCGCCGGGGGACTCGTCTTCGGCGGCGCCGCGGGCTTCCTGATGCGCCACGGCCTGCCCTCCGCCTACGCGCGCTTCGAGGCCCGGCGGGGCTTCGTGCTCTTCCTGCTGCCCGCCCTGTTCGACTACCTGGAGAACCTGGCCGCGCTCACCGCCATCTTCCTGGTGCCCCCGTCCCAGCTGTCCGCCACCATTCTTGTCGGGTTCCATCAGTTGAAGTTGGGGACGCTGATCCTCGGGCACGGCACCACCCTATTGCTCGGACTCGTCCTGGTGCTGCGCAAGGCCGTGGGGCTGGTGACGGCCGCGCAGGCCCGGTAGAAGCCCGTCCTGCACAGCTGTGAACCGCTCTGCACATCGGCCGCGAAGCCCTCGCGCCGGAGGTGGGCTCCCGGGGCCGTTGCCCCGGAGGGCACCCCCGGTGTTCGAAGGTTGGCACGAAGTCCGCAGAGCCACGCACGCCCCTTGCCTGGGGCATCCGGCCTCGCCCCCCGAGGCCTCCGAGAGGTGATGATGAAGCTCCCGCTCCTCCTGTTGCTGTTGTCCGCTCCCGCCTTCGCGGCGCTGCGCCCGGCGTACGTCCTGCGCATCGAGGGCGCGGATGCCTTCGTCGACCTCGGGCGCGCGGATACGGCGCAGCCCGGCGAACGGCTGCGCGTCTACCGCGTCATCGAGGCGCGCCACCCGGCCACCGGCAAGGTGCTGCGCGACCGGTTCCTGCTCGGCGAGGCCGTGGTGCTGGAGGCGGGCGAGACGCTCTCGCGCATCTCCGCCCCGGACGAGCTGCTGGCCCGCATGGAGGTGGGTGACGAGGTGGAGCCGGTGAATGCTCCCGCCCCGCGCGAGCGTCCCACCCCGCCGGGCCCTGGCGCCCAGGCGCAGACTCCCCCGGCCTCCGAGCCCGCCACCGCCGGCCCGTCCGACGCCGAGCGCACCGCCCTGCGCACCGCGTGGAACGCCGCCCTGAAGCTCCCGCCCGCCGAGCGCGCCAAGGTCTGGGAGGGCTTCCTCGCCAACTGGCCCCAGTCGGACCTGGCCGGCCCCATCCGCACGGAGATCTCCCTGCTGCGTCAGGCGCCCGTGGCGTCCTCGACGACGAAGGTGCCCGCCTCACCGGTGGCGCCCGTCCTCAAGGTGAGTGCCCCCACCAGCGCGCTCACCGACGAGACCATCACCATCTCCCTCTCCAGCCTGGCGGGTCCCACGCCGCGCGCGGTGATGGTGCACTGGCGTGAGCGGGGCTCGCCCACCTACCGCACCGTGCACATGAGCCCCGAGGCCCATGGCCACTTCCGCGCCACGCTGCCCGAGGGCGCGGCGGTGGAGCCGGCCATCGAGTACTACGTCGAGGCGGTGGAGCCCGCGGGGGCCACGCTCGCCGCGGCGGGCAACCCCTCCAGGCCGCAGCACATCACCATCCGCCGGCCGCCCCGGGACGAGCGCATCGAGTACCGCAACCGCAGCCGGGTGCGCGTCAGCAACGAGTACGTCGACTTCAACCGCTTCAAGGGCAACGACGTCTACAACCTCTTCGAGGCGGACTTCCTCTACCGCGTCTACACGGCCGTGCACGCGGTGCGCGTGGGCTTCGGCAACTACCGGGGCACTGGCACCCCGAGGACGCAGCTCGACGCGGGCGTCCCCGGCGAGGAGGTGGGCTACACCTACGGCTTCAGTGAGATCGAGCTGCGCATGCACCCGTCCCTCGCGCTGCTGGTGAAGGGCACCGCGGGTGTGAACCGGGAGGGACTCAAGGGCGGCTTCGATCTCGGTCTGCGCATCGGCAGCGAGACGGGCACGTCCCTGCTGATCCGCGGCGCCACCATCGCGGACATCGGCCAGCGCGGCAGCCTCGCGCTCTCGTGGGACGCCGTGAAGAACTGGCCCATGAGCGCCGAGGTCGTCGTCACCAACGAGCCCATCGGCGAGGACCTGGGCGTGCGCCTCATCTACACCGTGGGCCGCTCGGTCACCCCCTGGCTCGATGTCACCGGCCGCGTGAGCTACCAGCTGCGGGACATCAACCACTCCGGCCTCGGCTTCGGGCTGGGGACCACCTTCCACTGGTAGCGGCTCCAGGGAGAACACCTCCGATGATGACTCTTTCCACCGTTACCTGCCTCCTGCTGTTGCTCGCTCCCCAGACGCCGCCGGCCAGCGCGACTCCCGCCACCGCGGCCGCTCCCGCCGAGCCCCTCGAAGTGCGGCACGTCCCGGCCGCCCAGGTGCTGGTCGGCAACAACCTCGTGCTGCGCGCCGAGGTGGCTCCGGCCTGGCGCCTCGGGGCGCTCGTCGCCCACCACCGCGCCGCCGGCGAGACGGCCTTCCGCGAGACGCCCTTCGAGCTCAGCGCCGACGGCACCTACGCGGCCGTCATCGCCCTGTCCTCCGAACAGCGCGTGCCCGTGGAGTACTACGTCACCGCCCGGGATACCGATGGCGTGGAGACGGTGCGCTTCGCCAGCGCCGACGCTCCGTACCCGGTGCTCATCGAGGTGCCCCAGTACACGCTGGAGCGTGAGGCCCTCATGGAGGTGTACGGGCAGCGGCGCTCCCGCGTGAGCGCCTTCGCCGAGTACGTGGACTACGGCTCCCACACGCTCAATGGCACGCGCTACCGGGACAACTACTACCGGCTGGAGGCGGACTATCTCTACCGCCTGTTCACCCAGGTGGGTGGCGTGCGGATCGACTCCATCCGCATCGGCGTGGGACACCTGCGCGCGCACACGCCGCCCTTCGACCTGTTCGCCCGGGAGGGCGAGGCCCTGCCGCAGCTGCGCCCGGGCCTCGACTACGGCTTCTCCGAGGTGGACATCGGCTTCAACCCGTTCTTCGGCCTCGGCGTGCGCTTGTCGCTCGGAGGCAACGCGACGGGCTTCTCCGCGGGCATCGGCGGCAAGGTGCGCATCGGCCGGCCCAATGGGGCTCGCGTGGAGCTCGAGGGCGAGTACACCGGAGGCCTCGGCGGCGCCGCGACGATCCGGCTCGCCTGGGACACGGTGCGCCGCTTCCCCATGAGCGCCGCGGCGCAGGTGACCAACGTGCCCTCGGGCCCCACCGGTGTGCGGCTGCTCTACCGCGTGGACTATCTGTTCTCCGACGCCTTCGCCCTCGGCACCCAGGTCGGCTACCAGGCTCGCGCTTCTCGGGGCGGCGGGCCGACGTTGGGGCTCGTTGCGAGCTATGGCTGGTAAGGGGAGGGGGCGCCGATGATGCTCACCGCACTCACGTTGCTCCTGCTCTCGGCGGACCCGGCTCCTCCCGGTCCGTCCGCCTCCGGCCCGTCCCTGGCGGTGGTGTCCACCTCTGCACCCGGCCTGGAGAAGGCCGCCCTCGACGCGGGGCGGACGCTCGGCTCCCGGCTGGAGGCTCCCCACGTGGACGTGGGCGGCTACCTCAAGTCCCGGGGCGAGGGGTGTCAGAATGATGCGCGCTGCCTCCTGGCTGCGCCCGGGCTCTCGGGGGCCACGCGCCTGCTGCACCTGCGCCTGCGCCCCATGTCCCCCGGGCGGCTCGCCGTGGATCTGCGCCTCATCGACCTGAAGTCCCGGAAGGTCATCGGCCGGAGTGCCTCGGTGGTGGAGACGGGCGGGCTCTCCGCCTGGGCGGAGCAGACCTCCTCCCGGCTGATCTCCCGGGCGGACCCGTACGCCAAGGATCCGCCCCGGAGCCCCTTCGCGGTGCAGCCCGCCCCGGAGGAGGCTCCGACGGAGCCGAAGCCGCCGGCCGGAAGTGCCCCGCCGCGCCCCGCACCCGAGGTGACGTAACCGCGCTCCGGGTCATGGCTCGTCCGGAGCGGTGGGATCGTTCCACCGCTCCGGTATTCTCGCGGCGCCCATGACCTCCACCGGCTCGCGCCGCACGATCGATCTCGCCATCCGGATCGCCACTCCCGCCGATGCCGCCCTGCTCGCCGAGTTGAGTGCGCGCACGTTCCGGGACACCTTCGCCGCCGACAACCGGCCCGAGGACATCGCGGCCTACCTGGCCACGCATTATTCGCCCGCGCTCCAGACGCGGGAGCTTCAAGACCCCCAGCGCACCTACCTGTTGGCGGAGGCCGCGGGGGTCGCCGCGGGCTTCGCGCTGCTGCAGGAGATCCAGCCCGAGCCGGGTGTCCCGGGGCGCTGGCCGCTCCACGTCGAGCGGCTGTACGTGGACGGGCCCTTCCAGGGCGCCGGCGTGGGCGCGGCGCTCATGCGGCGCTGCCTGGACGAGGCCCGGGCCCGAGGCCATGACGTGCTCTGGCTGGGCGTCTGGGAGCGGAACTTCCGTGCCCGGGCCTTCTACGCGCGCTGGGGCTTCGCCGAGGTGGGCGAGACGATGTTCGTCCTCGGCGGCGACACCCAGCGCGATCTCGTGCTGGCGCTCTCCCTCTGATTGGACGAGCGGCTCAGCCCCGGGCGAACGCCAGCAGGTCGGCGTTGAGCTGCTCCTTGTGCGTGGCGGCGAGGCCATGATCGCCACCGGGATAGATCTTCAGCGTCGCGCCCTTGACCAGTTTCGCGGAGAGGCGGGCCGAGGCGTCGATCGGCACGATCTGATCATCGTCGCCGTGGATGATCAGCGTCGGCACGTCGAACTTCTTGAGATCCTCGGTGAAGTCGGTCTCGGAGAAGGCCTTGATGCAGTCGAGCAGGGGCTTGAGGCCGCCCATCATGCCCTGCATCCAGAAGCTGTCGCGCATGCCCTGCGTGACCTTCGAGCCCTTGCGGTTGGCGCCGAAGAACGGGGTGGTCAGATCCTTGAAGAACTGCGAGCGATCGGCGGCAACGCCCTTGCGGATGTCGTCGAACGCCGAGATCGGCAGTCCGCCGGGATTGGCGGCGGTCTTGAGCATGATGGGCGGCACCGCGCCGACCAGCACCGCCTTGGCGACGCGGCTCGTGCCGTGCCGGCCGATGTAGCGCGTCACCTCGCCGCCGCCGGTCGAATGGCCGACGAGGATGATGTTCTTGAGATCCAGCGAGTTGATCAGCTCGGCGAGATCGTCGGCGTAGGTGTTCATCTCGTGACCACTCCAGGGCTGGCTGGAGCGGCCATGGCCCCGCCGGTCGTGGGCGATGGCGCGAAAGCCGTTGGAGGCGAGGAAGACCATCTGGTCCTCCCACGCATCGGCGGTGAGCGGCCAGCCATGGCTGAACACCACCGGCTGACCCGAACCCCAGTCCTTGTAATAGAGCTGCGTGCCGTCCTTCGTCGTGAACATCGCCATGATTGGTCCCCCACCGGGTAAGCGAAGGTGGCGAGGGTAATCAGGCGCGCCAGCCCTCGCCCCATTCTCCGCCCTGCGTGTTCACGCCCTGGTAGGGATTGGACATTCGTGACCGTTTGACCGGAAATTCGAATCTGGTCATAGTGTCCACATGGCAGCCTCCTCCAGCCCCTCGCCGGCCAGCCGCTCCTCCGCCGAGGTCCGGCGCCAGCGCATCCTCCAGGTGGCCAAGAGCCACTTCGAGCGCTTTGGCTTCCGCCGCACCCGCATCGAGGACATCGCTCGCGAGGCGGGCATCGCCAAGGGCGCCGTCTACCTGGAGTTCGAGAGCAAGGAGGTCCTGCTCCACGCGGTCATCGAGGCCGTGCTCGAGGAGACGGGGCGCCGGTACGCCGCGGAGGTGATGGCGCTGGAGTCGCCTCGCGAGCGGCTGCGCGCCACGCTGCGCTTCGCCTACCGCGAGCTCGCCCGGGATGCCCTGCTCGAGCGGCTCGTCCGTGAAGACCCCGAGTTGACGGTGCTCCGCTCCCTGGCCGAGTCCGGAGACAACCCGCGCAAGGCGGATGCCCAGGTGGAGATGATCCGCGCCTGGGTGCGCGAGGGCATCGAGCGGGGCGAGCTCCGCGCCGGCCTGGACGTCGACGCGGTGCCCTTCGTCCTGGGGCTGCTGCGCTTCCTGCACTACCACACCGGGATCATCACCACGGGGGACCGCATCTCCCGCGAGCGGCTGCTCGACGCCGTCATCGACATCTTCATCGCGGGCCTGTCCGCGCCCGCGCCCACCCCGCAACCCCCGAGCAGGAGCCCGGGCCGCGGCTCCAAGAGGTAAGGCCATGCAGCATGCCATCGAGATCGATCGGCTCACCCGTGTCTACGGCTCCGTCCGGGCCGTGGACGCGGTGAGCTTCCACGTGGAGCCCGGGGAGATCTTCGGCTTCATGGGTCATAACGGCGCGGGGAAGACGACCACCCTCCGGATGCTGCTCGGGCTGACGCGTCCCACCTCGGGCAGTGCCCGGGTGCTCGGCCACGACGTGGTCCGCGAGAGCCTCGAGGTGCGCCGCCAGTGCGGCTTCCTCCCCGCCAGCTACGCGCTCCCGGCCCACATGACGGCGCGCCAGTTCCTCCACTACGTCGCCGCCATGTTCGACCTCGACGTTGGCGTGGCCGAGACACGCATCCAGTCGCTGCTCCAGCTCTTCGGACTCGAGGCCGCGGCGGACCGCAAGCTCGGTGGCTTCTCCACCGGCATGACGCAGAAGGTGGGGCTCGCCCAGGCGCTCATCAACGAGCCCCGCATCCTGCTGCTGGACGAGCCGACCTCCGGGTTGGATCCGCTCGGCCGCCACGAGCTGCTCGAGCACCTGCGCCGCCTGTCCTCCGAGCGCGGCGTCACCGTGCTCTTCTCCAGCCACATCCTGTCGGACATCGAGACGCTCTGCCGGCGCGTCGCGGCGCTGCACCAGGGGCGGCTCGTCGCCTTCGGCCCCATCGAGACGCTCAAGAGCGAGCACCGCTCGGCGAACATGGATGAGCTCTACCTGTCGCTCGCGCGGAGGGCCGCATGAAGGCGCGCTTCCTCTGGCTCGACATGCGGGCCACCTTCAGAGAGCGGAAGACGTGGCTGGCCGCGGGCATGCTGGCCTACGCGGCGCTCGCCATGCCGGTGATCGCCGCGAAGCCGCCCGAGCACGTGCTCTCGGCCTTGAAGGGGTGGTTCTCCACCTCGGACCCATTCATCCTCTTCCTGTTCATCTGGACGGACCTGGCGATGAACAAGAGCATCACCGTGATCGGGGTGGTGCTCGCGGGCAGCCTGCTCATCCGCGAGAAGGAGACGGGGCAGCTCGCGGTGCTGCTGTCCAAGCCCGTGTCCCCCGCCGCGTACTTCCTGGCGCGCACGCTGTCGGCCTGTGCCGTCATGGGGGTGCTCTACATCGGTGCGCACCTGGCCACCGCGCTGCTCGTCTCCCGGACCCTCCCAGGGTTCCGCCCGGCGCTCTTCTTCGCCTCGATGACGGTGCACCTCTTCGCCGCGTTCTTCTGCGTCTGCTTCAGCGCGCTCATGGCCGTGCTCATCCAGAAGCGGGCGCTGGCGGCGCTCGTGAGCCTGCTGATGCTCAGCCTGCTCGTGGGCCTGGCCTTCATCGGCTTCTACAACCCCGCCTGGAGTGGCCTCTCCGCCTTCAACCCCCTCACCCAGGGCATCTCCATGCTCGGCCACGTGGAGGATCCGAGCCCCGCGCACATGGTGGGGCCCATGGCCGTGCTGCTGGGCATGAACGCGGTGGTGCTCGCTCTCGGCGCTCTGCGGGCGCGCCACCTGGAGGTGTGACGCCATGCAGGCCCCTCTTCGCCGCTACCGTCTCCTCGAGGCCCGCCATTCCCTCGGCGGTGTGCCCCTCGTGTCCCTGCTCGTGGGCATCGTCGTGGTCTTCTCCACGGCCGCGCTCATTCCGCGCCTGCCCGCCGCGGTCAATGCCTTCATGGAGCGCTCGTTCCTGATCCGCGGGCTCGATGCCGTGATCCTGGTGAACGTCTACACCGGCATCTACATGCTGCCTTTCTTCTGCGGGGTCGCCGGGCTGATGCGCGCCCTCGTCGAGCCCCGCGAGAACCGGTCCATGGAGATGCTGCTCAGCAAACCCATTTCGCGCCGCGCCTTCCTGATGGCCCGCGTGGGCCCCGTCCTGCTCGCCTCCTCGGGGGTGGGGGCCGTGATGTCCCTGCTCACGGGGCTCGCCGTGCGGCCTTTCGTGGGGGAGACGTCCTCCGTGAGCGTTGTGGGAGCGATTGGCTCCGGGCTCATCTTCACGGCCCTGGCGGTGCTGCTGCTCTGTGTGCTCGTGGGCCCGTTGCTCCTGGTGCGCGACGCGTTCCAGGGACTCCTCATCGCGTTCCTGGTCTGGATGCTGCCGATGATCCCCACCGTGGTGCTGCTCTACCGCCCCGATCTGTACGAGGGTCGTGAGCGGCTGCGCGATCTGCTCGTCCTGGGGCCGAACCTCCTCTGGTTCGACGCGTCGGTGCCGCTCTTCGCGGCCATCGCGCTGGCCGTGGCCTTCGTGGGCTCCTGGGGAGCGCTCGCGCTCGGCACCCGTGTGTTCGAGCACGCCGAGCTGCGCTGAGCTTCCGGCCTTTGGGGCCCTTCAGGGGCCGATCGTGGCGGAGCCGGCCACGTTGCGCAGCACCTGCTCGGCGGCCCCGGGCGACGCGAGGTCCACGCCGTCCAGCCACCGGTCATAGGCCAGGTGGAGGGTGCGGCTCGCCTCCAGCGCGTCCGGGGTGAGCGAGAGCCCCTCCAGCCAGACCTCGGCGTTGGTGAGGCTGGCCGACTCCAGGCGGAAGGGCCTCGCGGGTCCTCCGCTGGCGGGGAGGAGCTGCCCCTCCAGCAGCAGGGTTCTTCCCTCCATGTCCACCTCGGGCAGCAGCCCCTCGGCATCCGCGTCCGCCGGAGCGAAGACGAGGTGCGCGCGGCAATAGCTGCCCGGAGGCGGTTGCAGGGTGCCCAGTTCCCACGGCTCGCCGTCCGGGCGCTCCAGGCCGCTCACGTGCGGAGTGCCCAGCCGCCGGGGCGTGTTGGCCTCGTGCGCCTCGGCCGTGCCGATGGGGGAGAGCATGCGCAGCCACCGCCACGCACTGCTCGTCTGGCAGGGGAAGATCTCCACGCTGCTCAGGGTGACGTGCGCCCGCTCCAGGGTGATGCGGTCTCCCTGGTCATTGGTGAACTGGCGCGCGGAGCCTTCCACCAGCGCCGGGCGGGTAGGACGGAGGTCGAGCCCGAGGTGGAGCCGGATGCCCTCCTCGCGAGCACCGCACGCGCAGAGGGTCAGCAGCAGGAGGAGGGGGGCGGAGCGGGACTTCATAGATCGTAGGCGATGGAGGCCTGGAGGATGGGGCTCTGGCGGACGTGGCCATGCAGGAGGTTGAGCACGGGCACGCGCACCCCGAGCTCCACCACCACGTCGGTGACGGGGCTGAAGAGCACGTCCGGGGACACGAAGGCGAGCAGGCCGCTGCCCACCGGATCGGGGACGCCGCGCTGGTCGCTGGGGCCCTCGAGGCGGCCGTCCACGGCGAGGCGCAGGGCCCAGCGCGGCGCCGGTTGCAGCTGCGCGGCGAGGGTGGTGCGCAGGGAAGCTCCGGCGCGGAAGCCCTCGCGCCCGCGCGTGGGGAGGTAGCCCGTGGCGCTGGCGACGAAGGACCAGTCACCGCGGAAGGTCGAGTAGGAGAGCCCCAGCAGCGGATCCAGCGAGCCGGTGCCGAGCTGGGCATCGAGCGACAGCGGGAGCCCCTGCGCATCGCGCACCGTGGGCGAGGTGGGCAGCCGGGCGCCGAGGAGCACACCGACGAGGTGGTCCGGCGAGAAGTCGCGATCGCGGAAGACGAAGATCTTGGCGCCGACCTCCATGTCCCCGGGTCCCCACGCCGTCTCGCGCGAGAGGCTGACCTGCTGCAACGAGCGGGTCTGCAGGGGCAGGGTGGCCGACAGGAAGAGCCAGGGCAGGGGAGCGTAGGCCACCGAGAGGTCCATGCGCAGCTCGCGCAGGGAGGCGGCGTCCTCGGCGTTCTGGCCAGACGTCAGGCTCCAGGCGCGCACCTGGTTGGCGAAGCGCAGGCGGCCGGCGAAGGGCTGCTCGGTGCCCATGGAGGTGAGGGTCGGATCTCCACAAGCACAGGTGGCGCAGGCCCGCCCCTCCAGGGGAACGAGGAGGGTGGCCAGGAGCAGGGTCGCGGCGAGGCAGGACTTCCACATGTCGCGGCCCACTCTAGCGGTCAGGAGACCGGGCCCCCTGCGGCGAGTTGTCGCGGCGTCACGCTCCGAGCCGCAGCGTTCGTATGACCTCGAAGGGACGATTCCCCTCGCGTGCGATGATGCTCACCTCGGCGACCTGGAAGACGAGGGGCGTCCAGGTCTCGCCCAGCCGGGTCAGGAGCTCCTGGACCTGGGCGGCGCTCCCCGACTGTCCCACGCTGAGGTGCGGCGTGAAGCCTCCCGAGAAGCGCGAGGTGTGCGCGTAGGCGGGAGCGGCCTCCTGGAGCGCGGCCTGGAGGCGGGCGAAGGCCTCGCGAGGCTCGGGCGCGAGCCAGAGGGTGCTCCGGTCCGCGCGGTGCTGGAAGACGCGGAACGAGGCGAGGGACGCCTCGAACGGGCTCAGCGCGGCGCAGGCGGCCTCCAGCGCGGGCAGGAGCGCGGGCAGCTCGTCGCGCGGAGCGAACGGGTAGAGCAGGGTGACATGGGGCATCCAGCGCTGCACCTGGCGATCATGCTCCCGGCGGATCGCCTGGATGGGCGGCCAGACCTGGGCGGGAGGAATGAAGACGGCCGCCGTCCGGTGGGTCCACGCTGGATTCGCCATGACGTCTGTCTCCAGAGAGGGATCAGCGTGCCCTGTTCTTCCCCTGTCTGCTAGCTTCGCGCGCCACTCTGGAGCGCGGCCTTGGGGGGACGTCCGCTCCTCTGAACAGGAGGCAATCCGTTGATCATGTCGAGCAGGTGGGAAGGCGTTCCCCGAGCAGTGCGGAGCACTCGAGGCGCGGTGAGGCAGCAAGTGATTGTTCTGTGTATGACAATCACTCTCGTGCTGGTTCCCGGGCAGGCGGCGCGGGCCCAGGAGCCCGCCGCCGGGACGGTACCGGCGCAGCCCCAGGCCCAGACGGCGCCGGCCCAGGGCGGGATGGTGCAGGGTCAGGTCACCGCGGCCTACGGAGACCCGCTGTGGGGTGTCACCGTGGCGGTGCGGGGCACGAAGCAGAGTGTCCAGACCGACATGAAGGGCAACTACACGCTCACGGGCCTGGCTCCCGGTGAGCGCACCCTGGAGGTGAGGGGTGAGGGCTTCATGAGCCAGAGCCGCAAGGTGACGGTGAGCGCGGACGCGCCGGTCCAGGCCAACTTCGCGCTCGAGCTGGACCTGCTGGCGGTGGAGGAGATCGTCGTGACGGCGCAGACGCCGGACCGGAAGATCCGCTCCAGCACGGCCATCTCCACCCTCAACGAGGAGGAGATCAAGGCCCGCATGCCGCGCAACACCGCGGACCTGATGCGGATCGTCCCCGGCTTCTACGTGGAGAGCTCGGGCGGTGAGGTCGGCGGCAACCTGTTCGTCCGCGGCCTCCCGGCGGATGGCTCCTACCGCTACGTGGCGCTGATGGAGGACGGCATGCCCGTCTTCGACTCCACGGAGCTCTTCTTCGTCAACAACGACATCTTCTTCCGCGTGGACGAGAACATCGAGCGCATGGAGGCCGTGCGTGGTGGCACCTCGGCCCTCTACGGCAGCAACGCGCCCGGTGGCGTCGTCAACTTCATCAACAAGACGGGCGGCGACAAGATGGCCGGAACGGTCCGCGCCTCCACCGCCACGGCGGGGCTGTACCGGCTCGACGGCAACATCAACGGCCCCATCGGAGATGACTGGCGCTTCTCCGTCGGCGGGTTCTACCGCTTCGACAACGGCGTGCGGTACCCGGGCTTCCCGGCGTCCACCGGCGGCCAGTTCAAGGGCAGCCTCATGCGCACCTTCCACTCGGACAAGGTGGACGGGCACGCGCGCGTGACGTTCAAGTACCTCAACGACCGGAACACCTTCTACCTCCCGCTGCCCCTGCGCGGCCGCTTCGGGAGCGACGGCCGGCTGACGGGCTATGACTTCGTGGAAGGCTTCCCGACGGATGGCACGCTGACCTCGCCCGAGGGCGTGAACGCGCAGGTGCCGCTGCCTCGCGGCGCGGGCCTGCTCAACCTCCCGCTGGACAACGGCCAGCAGCAGATTGGCGGCTCCGCCATGGCCGAGCTCCGCCTCTACTTCCCCGAGGGCCGCTTCGAGGTGCAGAACAACCTCCGGGCCATGCAGATGGATCACAGCTGGAACGCGATGCTCCCGTTCGAGCTGCGGGACGCGGACGCGTGGGCCCGGTCCGTCGTGGGCGAGGGCACGCCCTACCGGCTCACCTGTACCAACCTGCCGGGCTCCCCGGAGTTCGGCACCGGCGGGTGCACCTCGGGCAACAACCTCGTGAACCTGGGCGGCCAGTGGCTGGTCAACAAGCCCATGAGCAACGTGTCCAACCAGCTCCGGTTCATCAAGTACGGCTCGCTGGGCCCCACCGAGCACACGCTCTCCGGTGGCCTCTACCTCGGCCACTACACGGCGGACAACCGCTGGTACTTCAACGACATCGTCACCAACGTGCGCAGCCGCCCGAACTTCCTGGATCTGCAGGTGCTCGATGGCTCCGGCGCCGTGGTGCGCAGCGTCACCCAGAATGGCTTCCGCCGCTACCTGAGCAACTACACCAACGGCACGGGCCAGGCGACCATCGCGGCCGCCTTCCTCGGGGACGAGGTGAAGATCGGCGAGAAGCTCCGCATCGACCTGGCCGGCCGTGTCGAGCGCAACTCGTTCCATCAGAACGTGGAGCGGACGGCTTCGTTCGACCTGGGAGATCCCACCACCAACGCGGATGACAACGCGCTGTTCGGCACGGGCAAGTTCCAGCAGGTGAACGTGGCCCTCACCGACTGGGCGCTCTCGGGCGGCGTGAACTACGCCCTCTCGGACCTGGCCTCGGTCTATGTCCGCAGCAGCCGCGGTTACAAGATGCCGCTGCTCGACCAGTACCTCACCGCCACGGATCCGACTGATCAGGCGTTCCCGCGGACGCCGGAGACGCTGTGGCAGAACGAGGCGGGCATCAAGCTGGGCGCGAGCTGGTACGCCCTGGCGGCCGTGGCCTACTGGATGCAGGTCGAGAACTTCCCCAGCCAGGACGCCCGGGTGGATCCGGTGACGGGGGACACGCGCTTCGTCACCGTGTACGCGGGCAAGGCGCGGACGCTCGGCCTGGAGCTGGAGGCCGCGGTGCAGCCGGTCAAGTGGTTCCGCGGGCAGGGCATGCTGACGCTGCAGGACCCGCGCTACACGGAGTTCAACGAGGGTGAGAACGACTTCTCCGGCAACCGCATCCGCCGCATCCCCCAGATCATCGGCGATCTGACGGGTACCTTCATGTACGGCAACGCCAGCCTCGGCATCAACTGGAGCTACGTTGGGCACCGGTTCTCGAACAACGCCAACACGGTGGACCTGCCCGGCTTCGGCCAGTTCAACGTCCGGGCCGGCTACACGTACGAGAACTTCACCCTGGACCTGTCGCTCTTCAACGCGCTCAACAGCATCGGCCTCACCGAAGGCAACCCGCGCGTGGACGAGTCGATCGGCGCCGTGCCGGACATCTTCCTGGCCCGACCGGTGCTCCCGCGCCGCCTCATGCTGTCGCTGACCGCGCGCCTGTAATGGCCGTCAGCAGTACCCGGTAAAACAACGAGCCCGGCGATCCCCATGGGGCCGCCGGGCTCGTTTCATCTCAGGGCTTCCGCCCGGTGCTTCCGCTCAGGACTCGGAGGGCTCCGGGGCCTTCTCCTTCTCGGCGGCCGGGGCCAGCTCGAAGTCGAGGATCTCGAAGGCGCCATCGGCGAGGTCCGCCTTCTCCACCAGCTCCACGCCCTGGCTGCGGGTGGCGGACAGCACGTCCTCTCGCACCGGCCCGAAGCCGGCGAGGGTGGCCGCGTTCGCCGCGAGCTTCATGCGGGTGACGGCCCGGCCCACGCCCGCGCCCGACTCGCTCTTGCGCTTGTTGATGGCCTGCTGCGCGGCCTCGGCGATCGTGAAGGAGGCCGGGTTGGCTGGCTTCTCGATGCCCGCGAAGGTGCGCGCGTCGGGCCAGCGGGCGCGGTGGATGCTCTTGCGGCCCGTGTCCTCCGCGAACGCCCAGCCCCACACCTCCTCGGTGATGTAGGGCAGCACGGGCGCGAACAGCCGCAGCAGCACGTTGAGCCCCAGCCGCAGCGCCGCCACCGCCGAGCCGCGCGCCTCCTCACCCCCGGAGGACTCGCCACGCGCACGCGCCTTCACCAGCTCCAGGTACGTGTCCGTGAAGCTCGCCCAGAAGAAGCTCTCCGTGTTGGCGAGCGCTGGGGCGAACTCGAACTCCTTGTAGGACGCCGTCGCGGCCTCCACCACGTCCGCCAGCTTCGCCACGAAGGCCCGGTCCAGCTCATGGGTGATGGGGTGCTCCTGCGCCGTCTGGCTCAGCACGTACTTGCCGGCGTTGAAGAGCTTCGTCACCAGCCGCTTGCCGACCTTGAACACCTTCTCGTCGAAGGCCGTGTCCGTGCCCAGGCGCGCCGAGGCCGCCCAGTAGCGCACCGCGTCCGCGCCGTAGTTCTCCAGCAGGTGCATGGGCGTGATGACGTTGCCCTTGCTCTTGGACATCTTCTTGCGGTCGGGGTCGAGGATCCACCCGGAGATGAGCACGTGCTTCCAGGGGATGGAGTTCTCGTGAAGCATCGCCTTGGCGATGGTGTAGAAGGCCCACGTCCGGATGATCTCGTGGCTCTGCGGGCGGATGTCCGCGGGGAACAGCTTGCGGTGGCGCTCCGGATCCAGCTCCCAGCCCGAGGCGATCTGCGGAGTCAGCGAGCTGGTGAACCAGGTGTCGAACACGTCCGACTCGGCGGTGAAGCCGTTGGGCTGGTCGCGCTGGCCCGCCTCGTACCCTGGGGGCACGTCCACCGTGGGATCCACCGGCAGGCTCTCGCGCGGGGCGATGATGGGCTCGTCGTGGAGGGGGTTGCCGTGCGCGTCCAGCGGGTACCACACGGGGAACTGCACGCCGAAGTACCGCTGGCGGCTGATGCACCAGTCCAGCTGCAGGTTCTCCGTCCAGTTGCGGAAGCGCGAGCCCATGTGCTCCGGGTGCCACTTCACCCGATCGCCGAAGCGCAGCAACTGCTCCTTCTTGTCCATCAGCCGCACGAACCACTGGCGCGTGGAGATGAACTCGAGCGGCTGGTCTCCCTTCTCGAAGAACTTCACCTCGCGCTGGATGGGCTTGGGCTCGCCCTGCAGCGGCACGCCCATGCCGGGCTTGGAGGCGCCGTCCTCGCGCCGCAGCAGCTCCACCATGGCCGTGCGGGCCTGCTTCACACTCTTGCCCAGCAGGCCCGCGTAGAAGCCCTGCGCGGCCGGGGCGTCCAGGCTCTCCCAGCCCTGTTCGCCGAAGGTGACGGCCATCAGCCGCCCGTTGCGGCCGATGATCTGCCGCAGCGGCAGCTTCTGCTGGCGCCACCAGAGCACGTCCGTGGCGTCACCGAAGGTGCACACCATGAGGATGCCGGTGCCCTTGGTGGGGTCCGCCAGCTCGCTGGGGAAGATGGGCACCGGGACGCGGAAGAGCGGGGTGATGGCGCGCTTGCCGAAGAGGCCCTTGTAGCGCTCGTCGTCCGGGTGCGCGGTGACGCCCACGCAGGCGGCCAGCAACTCCGGCCGCGTGGTGGCGATGGTGAAGCGCGCGTCAGAGCCCTCCACGCCGAACTCGATGTCATGGAACGCGCCCGCCTGGGGCCTGTCCTCCACCTCGGCCTGGGCCACGGCCGTCTGGAAGTCCACGTCCCACATGGTGGGGGCCTTCACCGAGTAGGCGTGGCCCTTCTCATGGAGGTCCAGGAAGGACAGCTGCGCCAGCTTGCGGCTGTCGTCGTCGATGGTGGCGTACTCCTCGTTCCAGTCCACCGACAGGCCGATGCGCCGGAACAGGCCCTTGAAGACCTGCTCGTCCTGCTGGGTCACCTGGTGGCACAGCTCGATGAAGTTGGGGCGGGAGACGGTGCGCGGCGGCTGCTTGGAGGACTCGGCGGTGGCCTGCTCCAGCTCGAGACCGGGCTCGTGCGGGGTGCGGACGTCCGCGCGGACGTTGAAGTAGTTCTGCACCCGGCGCTCGGTGGGCAGACCGTTGTCGTCCCAGCCCATGGGGTAGAAGATGTTCTTGCCGAGCATCCGCTGGTGCCGGGCGATGACGTCCGTGTGCGTGTAGCTGAAGATGTGGCCCACGTGCAGCGAGCCGGACACCGTCGGCGGCGGGGTGTCCACGACGAACGTCTCCTCGCGGGTGCGCGAGGGATCGAAACGGTAGGTGCCCTCCGACTCCCACCGGGCATCGAGGCGCTTCTCGATGGTCTCGGCTTCGAAGTGCTTGGGGAGGAGCTCAGGGTTGATGGAGCGGAACGTCTTCATGGGGGGCGAACATGCCAAGGAGGCGTGTCCGCTGCCACTGAGATCTCCCGCGGTGCTCCCCCCCGAGGCTCACTCCGCGTTGAGCATGGCCACGGTGAACGCCCGCAGGGCGCTGAAGAGGCGTGCGGAGACCTGCTCGTAGCGCTCCTGGGCCTCCTCCGTGTCGAAGTACTGATCGTTCCACGAGCCCATGCCGCCGAAGACATCCGCCACCGAGCAGGCCAGGAGCCCGCGGAGCTTCTCCTCCGAGGGTTGGAATGGCTCGAAGTCGGAGACGCCACCGGCCTTGCGCCCGAAGACCTCGCCCGCGCGCTCGCTGAAGCCCGCGGCCTTCAGCGCTTCCACGAGGGTCTCCACCTTCTCCGGGGACAGGTCCCCCGTAAGCCGCAACCCGCCGCTCTCGAGCACGTGGCGCGCCAGCTTGAAGGCCTCGAAGAAGGGAGAGTCCTGCTGCTCGGCGAAGGACTGCGCCTCACCCAGGGCCCCGAGGAAGGCCTCCCGGACCTCCGCGGCGGGCGGGGCAGGGGAGTCGAACAGCGGGGGCGCGTCCTCGAGCTCCTGGAACAGATACATCTGGTAGCCCTCGGTGTTGGGCGCCAGGCGCAGCTTCTCCCGCTCCAGGAGGAGCCCCTTGTCCTGCTTCCGATCCTCTGGCGAGGGCCCGATGTGCCGCACGCACCCGCGCAGCGCCTCGGGGATGATGGGCTCGACGCCATGTCCCCGGCAGCACCCCTGCCACTCCGACGTCAGGTTGCCCGTCGGCAGCTCCCGGTGGGCCTCGGGGCTCCCGTCCCGGAGCTTCGCCGCGATGGACTCCGCCGTGTAGGGCGCCTCACCCTCCGCCAGGAGCTGGTTGAGGTTCCGGGCGATCCGCTCCCAGATCTCAAGCGCGAAGGGCTGGGCCTCCACCAGCGCCACGAAGTCCTGGGCCGTCGCCTCGCTCTCCAGGTACAGGCGCTCTTCCGAGGGAATGAACTCGTGCTGCCGGTCCGGGCCGAGCATCTGCCGATCGAAATCGTCGGGATCCGACGTGTGGAAGAACGGGCGGTAGGCCTCGGGGATGTTCTCCACGCCGCCCTCGCGCCGCACGGTGGATTGCAGCGCGCTCATCAGGTCGGTGCCCAGGAAGTCGAGCAGCTCCGCGCCCTCGCGGGAGCACAGGTAGCGCCCCACCTGGGACGCCTCGACGGCGGGCCGGCCATTGAGCTCGTTGGATTCGGTGATGACCCGTGCCCAGGCCTCGAGGACGCGCTCGGCGTTTGGCTGGAGGAGGGCGAGCTCCACCACCTGTGCGGGCGTGATGAGGCTGCGGCGGCTGAAGACGGTCTGGAGCAGGTAGACCGAGGGGACGCCGCGCGCGCGGATCACCAGGGCGAGCGCCTGTGTGCTGGCGAACGCGGCGGCGATGTGATCAGGGAGCCCTTCCGGGGCCAGCGTGCCGAGATCCAGTGCGCGCGCCTCCAGGGGCCCCTGCGTGCCGAGGCCCTCGAGCCAGTCCGTCAGCGGCAGCTCGCGTCCATCCCGTAGGCGGGCACCGAGGGAGTAGGTGTTGGGCTGCGCGAGGCGGCGCAGGGACCAGGACTCACCCAGCAGCGCCTCCAGCCGCGTGAGGATCCCCGGCCATTGCGCCCGCTCCTTTTTCAGGAGCGAGGTCACCCAGGCTACCACCAGGTCGTCGAGCTTCATCCGCGGGTCTCCGTCGAGAATTGTGCCGCGTCTTACACTCTACTTCCTTCATTGACGGATGGCCTGGGCTCGGGTGGCATCGGCCGCTGATGCCAGGAAGCCCCCCGCAACCCGAAGGCCCTCACGACGACACGCTGCTCTTTCGCACCTTCGCGGCGGCGATGCCTCACATCGTGTGGATGTCCACGGCAGGTGCGGAGGCGAGTGACTTCAACCCCGCCTGGCACACCTTCACGGGCCTTGCCATGAGTCTGCCAGGCGCAGCCGCGTGGATGGCCGCGCTGCACCCGGACGACGTGAGCGCGGCGACGGCCGCATGGGACGAAGCCAGTGCCACCGGGGCGCCGTTCGAGCGCGAGCTCCGGCTGCGCCGCGCGGACGGTGCCTATCGCTGGCACCACGTCCGGTGCGTGCCGGTGAAGAATCCGGACGGCACCGTCCGATGGCTGGGCAGCGCCACCGACATCCACGAGCGCAAGACCCAGGAGGAACGCTTCGAGCTCGTCGCCGAGGTGGGCGGCCTCGGGGTCTGGTTCTGCGACCTGCCGCTGGCGACCGTGACGTGCAACGCCATCTACAGGCAGTTGTATGGCCTCCCCGCCGAAGGCCCGGTGACGGTGGAGATGTTGTTCCGCGTGATGCACCCGGACGATCTGCCGCGGGCGAACGAGGCGGTCCGGCGCGCGATCGAGGACCGGGTTCCGTACAGTCTCCACTTCCGGGTGGTGAGCGGCGAGGGCGAAAGGGCCCAGGTGCGGTGGCTTCACGCGACCGGCCGCGTCTTCTACGACGCCCAGGGCCGTCCGCGGCGGTTCGACGGCATCACCCGCGACATCACGGCCCAGTGGCGGCTCGAGGAGTCACTTCGGCAGACGCTGCTCGAAAAGGACGAATCGCTCCAGACCCTGGAGCTGCTCAACGAGACCGGCCAGTCGTTGGCCGCCGAGCTCCAGCTCGAGAAGCTGGTTCAAGGTGCCACCGACGCCGCCACGCGGCTGTCCAAGGCCGCGTTCGGCGCGTTCTTCTACAACGTGCTCAACGATCGCGGGCAGTCGTACATGCTGTACACGCTCTCGGGTGTCCCGAGAGCGGCCTTCGAGAAGTTCCCGATGCCTCGCGCGACCCGGGTCTTCGAGCCCACGTTCAAGGGCGAGGGAATCATCCGCAGCGACGACATCACCCGGGATCCACGCTATGGGCACAACGCCCCGAACAAGGGGATGCCCCAGGGCCACCTGCCGGTGTGCAGCTACCTCGCGGTTCCCGTGAAGTCCCGCTCGGGCGAGGTGATCGGTGGGTTGTTCTTCGGCCACCCCGAGCCGGGCGTCTTCACCGAGCGCGAGGAGAAGCTGGTCGCGGGGCTCGCGGCCCAGGTCGCCGTGGCGATGGACAACGCCCGGCTCTTCCAGCGCGCGCAGGAGGCGATCACCTCGCGGGACACCTTCCTGTCGATTGCCTCGCACGAGCTGCGCACGCCCATCACCTCGATGAAGATGCAGACGCAACACATGCGCAAGCGGATCGCCAGCCATGATCCGTCCGCGTTCTCCCCCGAGCGCGTCACCCGGCTGGTCGAGCAGACCGAGCGCTCCATCGGCAGGCTCAGCCGGCTCGTCGAGGACATGCTCGACATCTCGCGCATCGCCACCGGCCGGTTGAACATGCAGTTCGAGCAGGTGGACCTCAGCACCCTCACGCGCGAGCTGGTCGACCGCTTCGGGCCGCAGCTCAGTGAGGCCGGTCACTCGCTCGAGCTGCACCTCACCCCCGGCCTCGTGGGCAGGTGGGACCGGGACCGGCTCGAGCAGGTGCTGGCCAATCTGCTCACCAACGCCCTCAAGTACGCGCCGGGCGCTCCGCTGAAGGTGACCACGCGGGAGCTCGGCACCTCCGCCATTCTCGAGGTCGAGGATCGCGGTCCGGGCATCGCACCGGAGGATCAACCCCGCGTCTTCGAGCGCTTCGAGCGGCTCGTCACCGCCAGCCAGGTCAGCGGCCTCGGGCTGGGCCTCCACATCGCCAGGCACATCGTCGAGGCGCATGGTGGAACCATCCGGGTGCGCAGCGCCCTTGGCGAAGGGGCGAGCTTCGTCGTCGAGCTCCCCGTCTCGGGACCCTTGGAGTAGACCGAGGGCGGGGAGGAGCCCGGCCGCTCGGCTGCCCTCCTGGTGGCCCACGCCTGTAGAGGGCTGTAGAAACGGGCTTCACCCCCGGTCCGGATTCCTGGGAGAATCGTCGAGTGTGCTAAACAACGCACCTCAGACTGACCCTGCCCCCTATGCTGGAATCCCTCTCCGTACCGAAGCGACGCGTAGCGGCCCAGTTCGTCCTGCCGGGTGGTGCCTCGCGCAACGTGGCCGTGTTCCTCGCCGAAGCCGCCCCCGGACATACCGGCGGTGAGCGGCTGTCGGATCTGCTCAACAACAGTGGCTCGCTGTTCATCCCCGCGGTGGATGCGGACACCGAGGCCATGACGTTCGTGCACTGCGAGAACCTCGCCCTGGCGCGCGTGGCCGCCGAGCTCGAGCCCAACGTCGTCGATCAGTTCACCATCCCCACCGAGCACGAGGTGGAGGTGACGATGATGGACGGCCAGAAGCTGCGCGGGCTCATCACCTACGTGCTGCCCGAGGCGCACTCCCGCCTCACCGACTACCTCAACAACAGCGCGCCCCCGTTCTTCCCCGTGTTGGAGGGGGAGCAGGTCGCCCTGGTCAACAAGCGCCACGTCGCCTACGTGGAAACCCTTCGCCGCTGAATTGCCTGAAAAGCCATGGCTCGCTTCGACGCCTTCATCGAGAAGCTCTACAAGGAAGCCGGTGTCGCCATCATGTTGGAGACCGGCAGCGGCATCAATCTACGGACCGCCGCGGGCAACGTGCCCATGGTCAAGGCGGGGCTCAACTCCCAGCAGATCATCGGCGCGCTCTCGGAGATCCTCCCCGCGGACATGCGGGGCAGCTTCCCCACCGAGGGAGTCTCCACCTTCAACTACGCCGCTCCCGCGGGCGCGGTGCAGGTCAAGGTGCAGAACGTCTCGGGCCACCTGAAGGTGGCGCTGGTGCCCCAGAAGGGCGCCCCGGCCGCCAACGTCGTCGCGGTGCCGCTCCCGGCCCCGGGCCCCGCCGCCCTGGAGCTGCCGCCCGCCTCCGAGGATGACAAGCTGGAGCTGGCCTCCCCGGCGGACATGATGGACCTGGCCGCCCGCGGTGCCGGGGGCGCCTTCACCGCCGGCCCCGGCGCCGCCCCGGCGCGTGCTCCCACCGCGCCGGCCGCCGCCAAGGCCCCCACCGCCGCGCCGGCCGCCGCCAAGGCCCCCGCCGCCGCGCCCACGCCCGCTCCCGCCGCCGAGGTGAAGTCCTCCATCCAGGTGATTCCGGTCAACGACGGGCCGGACTCGGATGCGGCCCAGGCCCTGCATGCGCTGCTCAATCGCATGCTCGACAAGAAGGCCTCGGACCTCCACCTGTCCAGCCAGGTGGTGCCCATGCTGCGCATCGACGGCGACATGGTGGCGCAGGAGGACTACCGGCCCCTCACAAACGATCGCCTCAAGGCGATGCTCTGGACCATCGCTCCGGAGAAGAACAAGAAGCAGTGGGAGGAGACGCGCGACACGGACTTCGCCCACGAGACCGATCGCGCCCGCTTCCGCGTCAACGTCTTCGAGGATCGCAAGGGCATCGGCTCGGTGATGCGGCAGATCCCCACGAAGATCATGTCCGCCGAGGACATGGGGCTCTCCAAGCACATCCTCGACCTGTGCTACCTCAGCAAGGGCCTGGTGCTCGTCACCGGCCCCACCGGCTCCGGCAAGTCCACGACGCTGGCCGCGATGATTGACTACATCAATCGCAATCGCGAGGACCACATCATCACGATCGAGGACCCGATCGAGTTCGTGCACCCCAACAAGAAGTGCCTGGTCAACCAGCGCGAGGTGCACGTCCACACGCACGGCTTCAAGAACGCCCTGCGCGCCGCCCTCCGTGAGGACCCGGACATCGTGCTCGTCGGCGAAATGCGAGACCTCGAGACGATCGCGATCGCCATCGAGACGGCCGAAACGGGCCACCTCGTCTTCGGAACGCTGCACACCAACACGGCGCCCTCGACGGTGGACCGCATCATCGACCAGTTCCCCGCGGACCGGCAGGAGCAGATCCGCATGATGCTCTCCGAGTCCCTCAAGGGCGTCATCTCGCAGATGCTGGTCAAGAAGATCGGCGGAGGCCGCGTGCCCGCGCAGGAAGTGCTCCTGTGCACCAGCTCCGTGGCCAACCTCATCCGCGAGGGCAAGACGTTCCAGATTCCCTCCATCATGCAGACCTCGCGCGGCATCGGCATGCAGACGCTCAACGATGCCCTGCTGGATCTGGTGAAGAAGAAGCTCTGCGAGCCCAACGACGCCTACATCAAGGCCATCGCCAAGGGCGAGTTCAAGCAGATGCTGGAGCGCTCGGGGTTCAAGGTCGATCTGTAAGACCTCCCGGGCCATGGAGGACGAGAAGCCGTCCAACGTCATCGACCTGGCCGAGCGCCGCCCGACGCCGAAGGAGCTGCCCGCCTTCGCGCAGCCCGCGGCGCCGGCCGTGGATCCCCGCCGGGACGAGTTCTGGTCCTTGATGGAGCCCTTCTTCGATGGGCTCCAGATGCTCCAGGCGCAGCTGCTCTCCCGGCTCATCCCTCTGGCCCTCCCCGAACTCGAGCGCTTCCCGCTCTCCACCCTCCGGGAGCACGTGCGCAAGCCGTTCGGGCTGCCGGAGGAGGAGCTGAGGGAGCTGGAGGCGAGGCTCGGGTCGCACCCGGCCCGGGTCCGCAAGGCGAAGTGGCTGGACGCGCGCGGGTACGCCATCGGGTGCGACTCCGTCCTGCGGGGCGTGGAGAGCGCGCGGCCGGGGGAGACCGGCGTCATCCTCGGGAGGGATCTCTTCCTGCTCGAGGATGGGCGCCTGGGGCTCGTCCAGGTGGTGGGCACCTGGGTGTGGAAGATGGGGCTCAGCCACTACGACACCCTCACCACCGTGGGGGACGCGGAGCTCATCGAGCCCGAGCGGGCGGTGAAGGAGTTCCCCTTCCCGAGCCTCCTGGCGAGCCTGCACAGCATCCTGTGGTTCGACAGGGCCAGCAGCCCGGCAGCGCCGGAGCTCGAGGCCCGGCGCAACCGCTTCATGGCGCTGGTGAAGGAGCTGTCCAAGGCCACGGCCGCGTACAACGAGCGGATCCGCCGGGTGGGGCTCGGTCCCGGCTGATCAGTCCAGCGAGGCCTGGTCCGCGAAGAAGACCACGCGCCCGCCGCTGGCCGGGCTGGTGCTGCCGTTGTAGCCCTCGGTGACCGTCCACAGGTTGGTGCCGCTGCCGGTGGCGTGCATGCCCTCGGGCATCCGGGCCCACTGGCCGCTGCCGGACAGGTACGCCGTGCGCGAGGCGCCCGTGGACACCTTGAAGAGGGCGCCGCTGTAGCGCGTCGAGCTCAGCCAGTACGAGGTGGTCGCCGTCGTGGTCATGATGGGGGCCACGCCCTGCACGTTGGGCTCGTTCATGATCCAGGCGCGCTCGGGGGCCACCAGGCCGCTGACCGTCTTGAGGCGGTACGTGGTGGAGTCCACCGGCCAGCGGTAGAGCCGCCCGCCGAGCCCCGGCGTGGAGCCGTCATAGGGGCAGCCCGTGCCGGTGTTGTTGCAGTACTCGCCCGAGAGCAGCACGTCCGTGGTGCCGCGCGAGTCCTTGCCCAGGAAGGAGAACTTGGGGCGGCAGGGGCTGACGATGGTCGAGGGCACCACGTACGCGCTCACCTGGGGCAGCACGTACTTGTAGCCGTAGGCGCACCACTCGGTGCCCACCTTGCCGATCGCCGTCTCGCACGTGGTGCTGGTGCTCACCTCGCGGATTTGCGTGAGGTCGAACACGCGCACGCCGTCCGCGGTGTCGGCCATGTAGAGGTAGTTGCCATACCAGGCCAGGCCGCCGCCGTGCTCGGGGATGGTGGTGAAGTTGCCGGCGCTGGTGGGCCGCACCAGCAGGAGGTGCCGGTAGTTCACCGCGCTCAGGGACATGTCCGAGATGTCCGCCACGGAGACGCGCACGCCCTTGTCCGGGCTGGTGAGCGTGTAGTGCCAGGCGACGATGGCCACGTTGGTGGTGCCGGACACGCCCGCCGTCAGGCCCTGGGGCACCCAGTCCGTGGTGGCCATGTCGCCGTCGTTCCAGCGGAAGCCGCCCTTGTAGCCCACCGCCGCCGGGTGGTTGGTGGAGGTGAGCACCGGGCCCGCGCGGTTCAGATCCCCCAGGATGGCCGGCAGCCCCAGCGCGGGGCCCACGCCCGTCATGTACGAGGCGTAGGTGCTCCACGTGTTCTGGTCCTGCAGCTTGAGGCAGCTCGCGTCATGCGCCGTCAGCGGCGCCCCCTCCGTGAGGGCCTGCTGCCCGGAGCCCGTGGTCTCGTCCCCGGGCTCCTGCTCCAGCGCGGGTCCGCACCCCGCCAGCCCAGCCCCCGTCAGCCACGCCGCGATGAAGAGTCCCCGCGTCTTGTTGAAAGCCATCACGTCCACCTCCCTGGAAATAAGGAAAGGCGTGACTTACCTGAGTTGGCGTGATGGAGACAATGGCTTCGTCAGGCGTTCTCCGCGTAGGCCCGCTTCAGCCAGCGCACCACTTCCGCGTTCACGTCCTTGGGCGACTGCAGCGCGATCCGGTGCGTGATGCGCTCCGACGTCCCTTGCACCTTGCCCGCCTCCAGCTTGCCCTCGGGCTCCGTCTCCCCGAGCGCCAGCCCCAGGTCCACCCGCGTCTTCGTGGACGCGCGGATCACCGCGAACTGGTTCTTGCGGATCAGCGGCACGTACCCCGTGCACGGCTCCACCCGCACGTCCTTGCCCAGCTTCTTCGCCGCCTCGAGCAGCTTCTCGTAGATGGGGCGCAGCTCCTCCTTCGGCCCCGCGTACTGCGCGTCCACCAGCGACTCGGGACTCTTCGCGAAGCTCGGGCCGCCCACCAGCTCGGCGGAGATCATCCCCGCCTGTCCATGCCCCAGCCCGTGCTCCTCCTTCAGCCACTTCCGGGCTTCCTTCGGATCCTTCGGGCCGTGCTTCTTCAGCACCGCCAGCCACTCCTCGAAGGTCTTGCCGGTGTTCTTCTGAAGGTTGCGGATGATGGCTTCGCGCATCTCGCGGGGGGTCTTCGGCATGGCGCTCCTCGAAATCGGGGGCCTCAGCCTGACCCACGCGCGGGCCGTGCGTCCAGCCTGGGGCCCGGAGAGCTCAGCGGCTACAGTCCGGGAGTTGATCCGCGACGCACTTCGCACGGGGTGACACCTTCATGAGCTTCGCACCGCACGTCCGCCCGAGCTTCCGCCCTGTCGCGGCGAGTGACGACGCCTTCCTCTTCGAGCTCTACGTGAGCACCCGTGCCGGGGAGCTGGCGGCCTGGGGCTGGAGCGCGGCGCAGCAGGAGCCCTTCCTGCGCATGCAGTGGCTGGCGCAGAAGCGCGGTTACGAGGGGCGCTACCCCTCCGAGGGCCACTGCATCCTCGAGCACGAGGGCCGGCCCGTGGGCCGTCTCTGGGTGGTTCGCGGCGAGCTGGAGCTGCGTCTGGTGGATGTGACGCTGCTTCCCTCGTCCCGGGGCTCGGGCCTGGGCACCTCGCTGCTGCGCTCGCTCCAGGAGGAGGCCGCGGCGGCCGGCAAGCCCTTGCGGCTCCACGTCATGCGGAACAACCCGGCCCTGCGGCTCTACACGCGGCTGGGATTCACCCCCGTGAGCGGAGCGGAGGTGGAGCCGGCACCGCCGTACTGTGAGCTGCAGTGGTCCGCCCCCGCCGGTGGGCCCGTGCCCGGCGCCGCTTGAGCACCGGGTCCGGGCCCCGCGAGGCCGTCTCCTCCTGCCTACCGCATCAGCAGGTTCTCCGGCTCGGGCACCACCGTCTTGAGCACCTGGCCGGCCTGGCCCGCGGTCGCAGTGACGACGGTGGCGGAGCCGGGGATGAAGCCACCCCCGTTACCCCCGTTGCCGCCGCATGCGCCGCCGCCGCCGGCCGTGGTGATGGACGTGCCCGTGGTCGGCGCGGCGTTGGCTCCGGGGCTACCGCCATTGACCTCGGTGGCTCCCGTGATGGTGGCCGTGGAGGAGGAGAGCAGGTGGATGATGCCGCCACCACCGCCGCCACCACCGCCTTCGCCCGTGCCGCCGTTGCCATTGAACCCGTCTACGCCGTTGCCTCCGTTGGCCCGGATCGTCCCCGCCAGGGTGATGGCGCCCTTGGCCGCGACGATGACGACTCCACCCGCGCCACCGCCGGTGCCGAGAATCGAGACGCCCGCCGTCATGGGATTGGTGCCATTCTGGCCGTTCGCGTTGATGGACGCGCCCGCGAAGATGCGCACGCTGCCCTTGGCGGCGATGATCAGCGCGCCTCCGCCCGCACCGCCGTTGGCGCCGTCACCCGCGTAGAGACGGGCACCCGCTCCGCCTCCCGCCACCTGCGGGCGCAACACCTGGGCGGCCTGGAGCCCGGTGATCGCCTGGCCACCGCTGTAGGTGGAGGCCGGGGTGCGCGCGACTCCCTGGGGAGCCTCGCTATTTCCGGTGTCCTCCACGCCCGGGGCCACCGTGATGCTGCCGGTGCCATTCACGGTGATGTCCCCTGTGGCGCGCAGCAGGGTGCCACTGGGCACGATCAGGTTCCCCGAGATGGTGATGGTGGTGAACTGGGTATTGAGGCCCGCTGGCAGGCTCGCCACGACGGCCGGGTTGGAGAGGTCCAGCGTCTGTCCGACGTTGACGGTGAAGGCGCCCGCCGAGCCATCACCGTAGAGCCCCACCGCGCCCGACGGACCCTGGGGGCCCATGGCACCCGTTGCGCCCGTGGCACCCGTTGCGCCCGTGGCACCCGTTGCGCCCGTGGCACCCGCCGGGCCCGTGGCGCCGGTGGCACCCGTGTCGCCCTTGGAGCCCTGGGCGCCATTGCACACGTAGCGGGTGAGGGCCGCGTCCACCTCGGCCGTGTCCAGCGTGCCGTTGCCATTGGCATCCACGCCAGCCTCGAGCTTGATGCCACCGGTGGCGCAGTTGGCCCCGGCCGCCTCGGCCGCCGTCTTCACCAGGGCCCGGGCACCCGCCGCGCCCGTGGCGCCGGTGGCACCCGTGGCGCCGGTGGCACCCGTGTCACCCTTGGGGCCCTGGGCGCCATTGCACACGTAGCGGGTGAGGGCCGCGTCCACCTCGGCCGTGTCCAGCGTGCTGTTGCCATTGGCGTCCACGCCAGCCTCGAGCTTGATGCCGCCGGTGGCGCAGTTGGCCCCGGCCGCCTCGGCCGCCGTCTTCACCAGGGCCCGGGCACCCGCCGCGCCCGTGGCGCCGGTGTCTCCCTTGTCCCCCTTGGCACCCGCGGCGCCGGTGTCTCCCTTGGTCCCCGGGATGCCTTGGAGTCCCTGGGCGCCGTTGCACACGTAGCGGGTCAGGGTCCAGTCCACCTCGGCTGCGTCCAGCGTGCCGTTGGTGTCGGCATCCACGCCGACCTCGAGCTTGATGCCGCCGGTGGCGCAGTTGGCCCCGGCCGCCTCGGCCGACGTCTTCACCAGCGCGCGCTTTCCTTCCGGACCCGCGGGGCCCATGGGTCCATCGGCGGGGCCGGGCTCGCCCTGGGCTCCCTGGGCGCCGTTGCACACGTAGCGCGTCTGGGTGGCGTCGACCTCACCGTCCTCCAGGGTCCCGTTCCCGTTGGCATCCCGGCCGACCTCGAACTTCGAGCCTCCGGCCACGCACTGTGCCCCCGCCGGCTCGGTCGAGGTCCGCACCAGGGTGGACGGGCCCGCCGTTCCGGGTTGCCCGGCCGGTCCTTCCGGCCCCTGGGGTCCTTGCTCTCCCTGGGCGCCTCCGCTCGTGCAGGCCGAGAGGGCCAGTGCCGCGCAGAGGGACATGGCTCGGAGCCCGGACTTTCCCATTCGGAGCCAGGGGGCGGTTTGCATCATCGTCATCGGCGAGGTCCTTTCGAGAACCTGTTGGCGGTGCAAGCTGTCACCTTAAGTGAAAACGGCTTCCCGCGTTGTGAACTGAATCACACCTCGCGTTCAAGCCTTCTTGACACTGAGTCCTGGTTCTTCGGGAGGAAGCATGGTCTGTTGGCGGCTCAACATTCACGGGGAGCACGCATGTCGGAGCCGTTCATCGGAGAGATTCGGATGTTCACGGGCAACTTCGCGCCTCGGGGCTGGCAGTTCTGTCAGGGCCAGATCCTGTCCATCGCGCAGAACACCGCCCTCTTCTCCATCCTGGGCACCACCTACGGTGGCAACGGGCAGACGACCTTCGCGCTGCCGGATCTGCGCGGCCGGTACCCGATGCAGCCGGGCCAGGGACCGGGACTGTCGCCGCGCACCCTGGGGGAGCAGGGGGGCTCGGAGACGGTCACGCTGATCTCCACCCAGATGCCCGCGCACAACCACGGGCTCATGGCCAGCAACGAGCAGGGCAACAACGAGATGCCCGAGGGCTCCGTGGTGTCGGCCTATCCTCCGGGCACCACGCCGACCACCTACTTCGCCGGCTCGCCCAACACGACGATGAGCCCCGCGGCCATCGGCGCCGCGGGCGGCAGCCAGCCCCACAACAACATGCCGCCCTTCACGTGCGTGAACTTCATCATCGCGCTCCAGGGCATCTACCCCTCGCGCGAGTGAGCCGCCCGTGAGGCAGCCCGGGGTCCTCGAGGGCCCCGGGTCCGTCCTCCGCGCTCAGGACTCCGCGTTGGCGGAGCGGGGCTCGGTGAGCGCCGGAGCCGGGGAGGGCACCCGCGCCGCGCGGGCCTGGAGCCGCGAGCCCACCAGCGACAGCAGCGCCCCCAGCGAGCACACCGGCTTCATGTCCGGCTCGACGATGCGCATGGCCAGGAAGGCCGCCGCCACCCGCGCCACCGAGGACAGCACGAAGAGCACGTGCAGGTTCACCCAGAGGTGGCCCCCGAGGATGAACTCGGTGGGCAGCAGGCTCGCCAAGCCCCCGCCCAGCGCCGAGGCCGCCGCGTAGGCCAGGCCTCCCGCCGTGGAGAACGCCGCCAGGTAGAAGGGCCGGCCCCGGCGCGGCGCCACCGACAGCGGCAGCGCGAAGGCCGCCAGGCCGTGGCCTCCCCAGAGCACCCCCGCCAGCACCACGTCCGCCAGCAGCGGCCAGAGGAACGTGGCCGTCGGGAACAGCCAGATGGCCGGGATGAAGCCGATCCCCAGCGAGCACGCCAGCAGCACCGGCTGCGCCCCCAGCCTGTCGATGAGCCTGCCCCACACCGGCGCGGCCAGCATGCGCATCCCGGCCACCGCCGCCAGGTACAGGGCCATCGTCAGGAAGCTCATCTTCAGGTTCTTCAGCATGTGGAACGAGAAGAAGGGCGCGGAGATCCCCACCGCCGCGTTCCACGCCACCTGGTACACCAGCACCCGGCGCGCCCGCTCGTCCCGCAGCGGCAGCAGCGCCACGCGGAAGTCCAGCTTCGTCTTCTCCTTGTCCGGCGCGGGATCATGCTGGCGCGCCATCAGCGCCGTCGTCACCACGCCCGCCACGCACGCCAGCGCCGCCAGCAGCGGCAGGCCCAGGCCCACGCCCTCGGGCGGACGCAGCTTGTCCATCAGCACGCCCGCCACCAGCGACGTCAGCGTGCCTCCCAGCGTGCACAGCGCCGTGCGTCGGCCGAAGAAGCGTCCCCGGATGGACTCGGGCACCAGCTCGCCCATCCACGCCACCCAGGCGTTGTTTCCAATCACTCCCAGCACCGCCGACACCGCCGCCACTCCCACCAGCAGCCGCTGCTGTCCCTCCAGCTCCAGCGGCAGCCAGGGCAGCACGCACAGCGGCAGCATCACCTGCCGGGACAGGCACACCGCCGTCAGCGCCACCCGCCGGTGCCCGAAGGTGGACGTCAGCCACGCCGCCGGGAACTGCACGAACTGGGCGAAGAAGGGCAGCGCCGTCATCACCCCCACCAGCAAGGGCCCCAGCTTCAGCGCCAGCGCCCACGCGGTGAGCACCGTCGCCCCCGCACACGCGGTGAACACCTCCGCGACGATCCCCTCCGTCACCGAGGCCTTCAGCGAGCCGCGCAGGGCGTGCCGCGCCGCGGTACCCGGGGCGGAGGTGGGAGTGGTACCCACCGGCGGAGCCCCCATCAACGGGGCGGCCGAGCCCGGCAGCGAGTTTCCGGGCCGGAAGAGGGGGACGGCGGTGGCCAGGGCAGCGAAGCTGCGGAGGACGTGACGGCGCAGGACGGCGAGAGACACGCGGACCCTTGAGGCGGTGGAGGCGGAGGCGCTGGAGCGTCCTGGTCTCTCTCATGACGCACCGCACCCACTCAAACCGGCCCCTGACGCCCGGCCGCCCCCCTTCCAGGCCCCGCCGCCTGCCCGTCCATGCAGCAAACAGGTGCAGTTCACGCGGTCTTGAACTATATGAACGGCGCAGAGGGAGAAGAGGGGTACATGGAACTCGCGCGTGAGCTGGCGGACTTTCTGGGGAGCGTGGAGCAGCGGCTGGGCACCATGCTGGCGGACGGGGATGCGGGCCCGGGTGTGAAGGGCGACACGCTGATGGAGGCCGCGCGCCACCTGTGCATCGGCACCGGCGGCAAGCGCGCCCGCCCCATGCTGGTGCGCCTGTTCGGCGGCGCGGTGAACGTGGCCCCCGAGACGCTGGTGGACGTGGCCGTCGCCGCGGAGATGATCCACTCCTCGAGCCTCCTGCACGACGACGTGGTGGACGCCGGCATGTACCGCCGCGCCCGGCCCACGGTGAACGCCCGCTGGGGCAACATCGTCGCCGTCATGAGTGGAGACCTCATCCTCTCCACCGCGCTGCACCGCCTGGCCCACCTGGATCCGCGCCTCACCCAGACGGCCCTCTCCGTGGTGGTGGAGATGTCGCGCGCCGCCATCACCGAGGTGGAGGCCCGCGGCAACCTGGAGCTGCCCCTGGAGCGCCTGCGCTTCATCGCCGAGGGCAAGACGGGCTCGCTCTTCGGCTGGTGCGGCAGCGCCGCCGCCACGCTCGCCGACAAGCCCGAGGCCGCCCAGCGCTTCGATCTCTTCGGCCGCCGCTTCGGCGTGGCCTTCCAGATCGCCGATGACATCCGCGACGTGCTCGGCACCGACCCCGGCAAGCCGCGCTACGCGGACGTGCTCTCGGGCACGCCCTCGCTGCCCATCCTCCTGGCGGTGGCGCGCGATGGCTCGCTGAAGGCCAAGCTCAAGGACGCCTGGGCCTTCACCACCGTCAACCCCGAGCGCACCCGCGCCATCGGCGACGCCATCGAGGCCACCGGCGTCGTCGAGCTGGCCATGGAGCGGATGAACAAGGAGCTGGAGGCGGCCGTGGACGCGCTCGGGCCGTACGCGCAGCAGGGCACGGGCGCGGAGCTGGTGGACTGGGCGCGCAAGCTGTCGGTGGGCATCGCCGCCCAGGCCCAGGAGCGGAGCCGCGCTGCATGAAAGGCTACCTGTGGACGAGTGGTGTCGAAGCGGCCCGGGGGGAGGGCTCCAGCAACGGTCATCTCGCTCCCTGGGAAGCCATCGCCATCGACGCGGTGGGCAACGTCATCGAGTTCTGGGGCTTCAAGCGCAACCAGGGCCGCGTCTGGGCCCTGCTGTTCCTGCGCGGCGAGCCCCTCACCGCCGGGGAGCTCGAGCGCGAGCTGGAGCTGTCCAAGGGCGGGGTGTCCATGCTGCTGCGCGACTTGGAGCGCTGGGGCGTGGTGCGCCGCGTACGTTCACCGCAGGACAGCGCCTGGCGCTACGCGGCGGAGACGGACCTCATCCGCATGGTGTCGCACGTGATTGAAGAGCGGGAGGCGGGGTTCATCGAGCGCATCCGCGCGGACCTGGCCGAGGCGCACCGGCTGGCGGTGGAGACGGGGAACGTTCCCCGCGAACACCTCTCGCGGCTGGAGAAGATGGCCACGCTTGCCGAGCACGTGGAGCGCGCGCTACGGCTGTTCATCAAGACGGCACGCCTGGACGTGGGCGGCATCCTCGGCGCGCTGCGCGAGGACTCGCCCCGGCAGTGAGGCGGCCCGGGAGGCAGGGATGGACTCGCATTACGATCAGGTCATGAAGGCGCGGAGCACGGCGGATACGGCGGCCATGAAGCTGTACTTCGCCTATTCGACGATCCTGGACCGGGCGGCCTTCGAGGAGTGGAGGGCGCAGCACAGCTACGAGTTCTTCGAGCTGCCCGAGGGCAAGCTGGCCGAGGCGCTGGACGTGGATCTGGTGTACGACTTCCCCTCGAGGTGGTGGGGAGGGAGGGTGGCGGGGCTGACGGACGCGCCGGGCAAGAGCGTGTACGGGCGGCTGTTCGAGATTGGCGGGAAGGACTGGCCCATCATCCAGCACAAGGAGGGCGCGGTGACGAGCATGAGCGTGGAGCGGCTCGTGCGCGTCCGGGTGGAGGGCCAGGAACTGCAGGCCACGGCGTTCGTGACGTCGCCGCGCCGGGCGTCCACCGAGGGCCCCATCAGCCAGCGGTTCATCGATGCGCTGGTGCGCGGCGCGCAGAGCGCCGGACTGCCGGCGGAGTACATCGAGCGCCTGCGCCGCGGGGAGTAGGGGAGGGCGGAGCGAACTCGACAGGCGGAGCGCCAGCGAAGGCCTGCGGTGAGGTAACCTGGTCTCCGTCCTGCGTTCCGCCTCCTCACTGGTTCGAAAGTGTCCGACTCCTCGCGCGTCCTCCCTGAAGGCCTCTACGAACAGCTGATCACTTCCGCGCTCAGCGACGCACTCGCTCGCATCAAGGCCGCCGGACTCCACGCTGACATCGAGGAACTCGATGATTCACTGCTCGAGACGCTCCTCGCTCGGCACGTGGCTCGGGCGCTTCCCTCGGTCCTCCACTCCGCCTCGAACAAGGTCGACCTCGCCAACTCAATCCGCTCAACCATCGACTCCGATCCATCAGAGTTGGTCCTCGCTCCCGCCCAGATCCTTCGTTCCATCCGCCGTTCTCCCGATCCCCTCCTCACCACGAGCACTCCACTCTCGCTCAGTGCTTTGCTCACCGGAGCGGTCGACGAACCTCGGCTTGGGATCGAACTCGAGCGGGAGCTCGCCTCCTCCGACCATGTCGATGCGCTCGTCAGCTTCGTCACCTGGGAAGGCTGGCGTCGGCTCCAGCCGGCATTGAAGGCGCTCTCCTCTCGCGGTGGGCGGCTGCGGCTAATTACGACCACGTACACGGGCGCCACCGACGCGGAGGCGGTCGCAGCGATCTCCCGGCTGCCCGGCGCGGAGGTGCGACTGTCCTACGACGGTCGACGCAGCCGGCTTCACGCGAAGGCTTGGCTGTTCCGGCGGCACAGTGGCTTCTCCACGGCCTGGGTTGGCTCAGCGAACCTCTCTCGGGCGGCGCTCGGCGGCGGGCTCGAATGGACGGTGAAGGCGAGCGCGATCGACCTCCCCCATGTGGTGGAAAAATTCTCGGGGACGTTCGAGACGCTTTGGAACGATCCGGAGTTCGAAGTGTTCGATCCGGACCGCGATCGCTCCCGGCTCGATTCAGCACTGTCGAAGGAGCGCGGCGGCTCGGCGACCCCCGTATCCTCTCCCACGTTCTTCGCCAAGCTCCAGCCCTGGCCGTTCCAGGAGGAGATCCTCGATCGGCTCCGGATCGAGCGCGAGGTGCACGGGCGAAAGCGCAACCTGGTTGTCGCGGCGACGGGCACGGGGAAGACGCTCATCTCCGCGTTCGACTACCAGAGGCAGGTGCCTCCTTCGGGCATTCGGCCCCGGTTGCTTTTTGTCGCGCACCGGGACGAACTGCTTCAGCAGTCACTCGAGGCATTCCGGCACGTGCTCCGCGATGGCGCGTTCGGCGAGCGGCTCGGCGCTGGGTTCGAACCACACTCGCACGACCACCTCTTCACCACGGTGCAGAGCTTCGCTTCACGCGGACTGGCCGAGCGGTGCGGTCCCGACTTCTGGGACTACGTTGTTGTCGACGAGTGTCACCACTCGACCGCAGAGACGTACAGCGGGGTAGTAGAGCAACTGCGGCCGAAGCTTCTCGTCGGCCTCACCGCGACACCAGAGCGTGCCGACGGGCAGGACATCCTGCCGCACTTCTCGGGGCGGATCGCCGCCGAGATTCGGCTCTGGCACGCGCTTGACCGGCAACTCCTCGCGCCGTTTGACTACTACGGGCTTGCCGACGGCGTGGACCTGCGCGCAGTCGAGTGGAAGAGCGGGACGTATTCGGCTGCTGGGCTCGACAAGCTCTACACCGGCAACCACCGCCGCGTGGAACTGGTGCTCGAGCAATTCCGCCAGCACCGCGGCAACGTCGCTGAGGCGCGTGCGCTCGGGTTCTGCGCCAGCGTCGCCCACGCGGAGTTCATGGCCCGCGAGTTCTCCGCGCGCGGAATTCCCTCCGCGGTGGTGCACGGCGAGACTCCCGACGCCGAACGCCGCGCGATCCGCGGCCGGTTGGAACGCCGCGAGGTGAACGTCGTCTTCACCTGTGACCTCTACAACGAGGGCATCGACCTGCCGTTCGTTGACACGCTGTTGTTTCTTCGGCCAACGAGCAGCCCGACGGTGTTCCTCCAGCAACTCGGCCGCGGGTTGCGGCTCCACGACGAGAAGACCTCGTGCCTGGTGCTCGACTTCATCGGTCAGTCGCGCGCAGAGTTCCGCTTCGATAGGCTGCTCTCCGCGGTCACCGGCGTTCCGCGCGGAAAGCTCGCCGACGCGGTGATTCAGGAGTTCCCCACGCTCCCGAGCGGCTGCTCGCTCCGGCTCGACCGGGTCGCGCGCGACATCGTGCTCGGCAACGTTACCGCCACGCTTAAGGGCGGCAGTCGGACGCTCGCAAATGAACTCAAGGAGAGCGCTCGTCGCCACGGTAACGACGTCACGCTGGCAGCGTTTCTCGGGGACACGGGTCGCCCGCTGGCGGACGTCTACGACGCCGATGGGTTTACCTCGCTTCGTGTTGTCGCCGGGCTCGATCCCACTCCGCTGTCGAATGACGAGGCGATGGTCGCCCGTCGGCTGCGCCAGCTCCTTCACACCGACGATCCGGAACAACTGCGGCTGTTCGAGGAGCTGCGCAACGGCCTTGACCCGTCGACCGATCGCCGGGTGCTGATGCTCGGCTATCAGCTCTGGCACGACCTCAAGGACCGATTCGGCCCTGATGAGGTGGTGCGCCGGTTCTCGCGGATACCGAGGCTGAAGGCCGAGCTCGCCTCGCTCGCGCCGCTACTGCGGGAGCAGGTCGGGCTCGCCCCTTCGGCGGAGCTCCCTCCGGGGTGGACACTGCAACTGCATCGCAGCTACCAGCGCCGCGAGGTCTTCACTGCGACCGGTGTCTGGACGGCCGACTCAAAGCCATACAAAAACGAGGGTGTCATCCCGATCGGCGATGACGACGAACTGTTCCTCGTCACCCTCGTCAAGGACGAAAAGCGCTTCTCTCCGACGACGCGCTACCGCGATTACGCAATTAGCCGGACGCTCTTTCACTGGCAGAGCCAGGCGAAGACTCCGGAGGACAGTCCGGTGGGCCGCCGCTACCGCACGAACGGCGCACGCTTCTGGCTGTTCGTCCGCAAGACCGATGCCGACCCGTTCCGCTTTCTTGGCCGGGTCAGCTATGTGAGCCACGAGGGCTCGAAGCCGATGAGCATCACCTGGAAGCTCGATCATCCGATGCCGGCGGGCTTGTTTCAGCAGTATGCGTCGCTCGTCGCGGCGTAGCCCGGGCGGAGTTTTCGCGACGGTTCGTCCGAGAGCTAGGGTTTGACCTGTTTGATCAAGCGCTCCACGCGCTCGCGCAGCTCGCGCTCTTTGAAGGGCAGCATCATGTAGTCGTTGCATGCCCCGCATCGCACGGCCTCCTGCGCATCCTTTTCCGCGCCAAAGGACGTCATCACGAGGATTCGCAGATACGGAGCCAGGGCGACGGCGCGAGGGATGAGCTCGAGCGCGTTCATTGACTTCAGCCGTACCAGCATCAGGTCCACGCCCCTGGCGATCCCGGCCAGTGCCGTGTCATGGGTGTCGGCCTCGAAGACGGTGTAGCCCTCGGCGCGCAGCAGCAGACCGATTGTGGCGCGCGTGTTGCGCTGCGCATCCACCACCAGGACACGGCCACGGGAGGTTGGCGGGGGCGAGGCGTTCATGGACTCGGCCACAGTTGAGCCGGAGGCAGGGGAGGGGAGCGCTCAGGCCACCTGCTTCAGCAGCCGCTCCGCCTGCTCACGCACGCTCGGATCCGTACTCTTCTGGGCCTTGCGCGCGTGCTGGGCCGCCGCTGCCTTGTCCGTCTTCGCCAGGGCCAGCGCCATGTTCAGGTTCGCCCCCGGCTCGTCCGGGTGGACCACCAGCACCTTCGCCAGTAGCTCCTTCGCCCTGGCCGCCGTCTCCGGCTTCTCCAGGTAGTGCACCGCCAGCTCGTTCACCGGCCCCGGCTCCGTCGGCGCTCGCGCCACCGCCTCCTCCAGCAGCGTGCGCGCCTGCGCCACGTCCTTGTCCTCACCTAGCTGCAGCGCCCGCGCCAGCCCCAGCCGCGCCTCCCACGAGTCCGGTGCCAGCCCCAGCGTCTCCCGGAAGAGCCGCCGCGCGTCCTCCACCTTGCCGCTCGTCAGCATCACCAGGCCCTGCAGGTACGGCCCGTTCGGGTTCTTCGGCTCCAGCTGCCGCAGCTCGAGCGCCGAGGGCAGCGCCGCCTTCGGGTTGTTCGTGAAGATGCAGAGCTTGATGAACTCCTCGTGCAGGTCCGCGTTGCGCGGCGCGCGCTGGAGCGCCTTCTTCAACGCCAGCTGGGCCTTGCCGATCTGCCCCTGCTGCACCAGCACCTTCGCGGCCAGCGACAACGGCAGCGACTCGCGGGGCGCCAGCGTGGCGGCGTACTTGAAGCACTTGAGCGCCTGCTCCAGCTGCCCCTGGCGCCATACCGCGACCCCCAGGTACGTGGTCGCGTGCGGGTTCTTCGGCTCCTCCTTCAGGGCCTGCACGAAGGCCTGTGCCGCTTCCTCCTCCTTGCCCGGAAGGCTCAGCAGCGCGTAGCCCAGGTTGTAGAACTCGGTGAAGCCCGCCTTGGGGCTCTTGGCGAGCGCGCGCAGCTCGTTCAGCGCGCCCTCGTCCTTCTCCCGCTCCACCTTCAGCCGCGCCAGGAAGCCGAGCGCCTCCGGGTGCTGGGGGTGGACGGCCAGCAGCCGCTCCAGCAGCGGCCGGGCCTCGTCCGGGTGGTGCTGCGCGAGGTGCAGCCGCGCCAAGCCCAGCAAGGCCATCGCGTCCCGCGGATCCTTCGCCAGCACTGCCTCGAACTCACGGGCTGCTTCCTTCAGCAGCCCCATCGTCATCAGCTTGAGACCTTCTTTGGCGCTGCGCGCGGTGGCCATGCCTGGAGGATGCTACCAAGCGCCCGGCCGAATCAATTCCAGGGCGTCAGGTCGATGTCCGGGATGATGTCGTCGATGAAGTCCTTCACGTCCTCGAACCGGTCACCCGCCCAGTCGGCCACGTCCTCCAGCTTGTCGCCGGCCCACTCCACGCCCTCCTCGGCCAGGCCGCCCAGCACCTCGCCCAGGAAGCGCGCCGTGTTGCCGCCGTTGATGTTGCCGCTGACGTCCACGCCGAAGCCGGCGCCCACCGACGCCTCCGCGCCTACGTCGAAGGACAGGCCCTCGCCCGTCAGCTCGATGTTGGCGTGCGCATCCCCGCTCACACCCGCCGTGGCGCTCAGCTCCACGCTGCCCGAGGCCAGCTCACGGCCATCGTGCTTCACCGTCACCCCGCCCGTCAGCGCGCCCCGCGCACCCGCGAAGCCCTCGGCCCCCGCCTGGATGGACACGTTGCCGTCGGTGCCGATGTGGATGTCCAGGTTCAGCTTGCCGTCGGCACCCACCACGCCCTCGGCGCTCAGGTCCACGGTGATTTCAATCTGCTCGCCCGCCACCTCCACCTGGAACGTCTTGGTGGCGCTGGCTCCCGCCTCCACCGCCGTGGCGCTCACGTCCACCGACAGGTTCACGTCGATGCCGCCCGGGCCCACCTTGGCCTCGGCGTTGCCGTCCACCTTCAGGCTCGGTCCGTTGACGTGCGCCTCGCCCTGCACGCCGCCGGGCAGCGTGCCCTGGGTGCTCGCCTCGAACGCCGAGCCCGAGTCATAGCCGACCTGCCCGTTGGCGCGCGTGGCGTTGACCTCGCCGGAGGTGGTGACGCGGCTCGGCGGCTGGGTCGCGGCGGGCGTCTGCGCGGGCTGGGTGCGCGGAGTGGTCTGGGAGCGGGAGACGTTCAGGCCGGACATGGGGGACCTCGGCGGATTTCGAAAATGAGTGCGGGTACAGCGACACCCTTATTCTCCGAGAATCCCGCCAGAAGTTTCCTGTCTCGTGAGTCGGGGCCCCCACAAACGCCTTTTCAGGGAGCCCCGGCGCGTCAAGTGCCCGGAAACACAGGGCTTTGTGTCACGCGTGCTCGATACCCTTCGGATAACGATCGGCGACGAGGTTCAGCTGGATGCCGTGCTCGAGCCAGGCCTTCGCCCCGGCCAGCGTCAGCGAGAAGCCCTGCGTGGAGTCCGCCACCTGGAGTGCGAGTGCATCGCCATCGCCCTGGTAGCCGGATTCCGTGATGCTCACGTAGGTGCCATCCGCATGGGGCTTGAACGTCCACTCCACGGTGGACGTCCCTTTTTGCCCGGGCCACTCGATGACGAGGCGCGAGTGAGGCTCGACGACCTTGGCGGTCACCGGCACGGAGATGCCGTACATCTCCCACGCCCACTCGACCTGTTTGCCGGCTTCGAGCCGCCCTGATCCCTTGGTGAACCAGAACCGGGTGGTGATCTCCGGGTTCACGAATGCTTCGAATACATCGGCCGGCGGACGGCGGATGAGCATTCCCGTCGTCATCACCGGCACACGGCTCAGTTGCAGGTTGTCCATGCGGCCCAGTGTGCCCCAACACGCGGCGGGCGGGAGCCGCGAGATGAATCGGACGAGGGCCCTCGACGCTTCACCCGCGGGACGTCACGGAGGGCCGTAGCCCTGGCGGCGCGAGTTCAGCTCCACCGCGGTGGCGTAGATCTGCGCCCAGGCCCGGTACTTGATGCGGCTGCCCAGGCCCTTCTGATCATTGGCGAAGTGGAAGAGGTCCTCGCGGAAGAGGGCGTCGGCGGCCTTGCGCGCCTCGGGGGCGAGTGGCGTGCCCTTCTTCGCGTAGTAGCGGAGCAGATCGTAGCCGTAGTCGTGCGTCTTGGCCGCGGGATCGAACTCCTTGTCCGGGCCAATCTTCCCCGGAGCGGAGGCGTCGCCGTGCGGGTCCTGCATCCGCTGGCCGTGCTTCGTCTGGATGGCGTAGGGCTTGTAGCCCATGACCTGCTCGAAGTCGGCCGGGGGCGGGCGGGCACCGGTGAGGTACTCCCGCATCAGCGTGCCATGGTTGCCCGCGGGCGCGGCTCCCACCTTCGCCGTGCGCTGCAGCGCGGTGGCCGCGCCGCTGAACGTGTCCTGCGCGGCGGGACGCGTCTGGGCGGCGGCGGTGGACGGCGCCTCGGCCGACGTCTCCGGAGTGGAGTTGACCGGGCGGCGAGGCGAGACTGGGGAGTTGCGGACGATCATGGGAACCTGGGGGAAAGCTTCCTCTCGAATTATCGGAGGCTGTCGTCCGGGAGTTGCGTACGTGTGACTGACGCGCCGCGTGGTGCGGGGAGACCTCAGTGGGAACGGACCTTTATCGCGATGGGATGGCCCGGCTGGAAGCGGGAGACGTGAAGGAGGGGCGCCGGCTGCTGGAGGAGGCGCTGCACCAGGCCCCTGGGGACGTGAGGGCGATGCACGGGCTGGCGCTCGCGCTGGACCTCGCGGGAGAGCGCGCCCGGGCGCTGGAGCTGCTGGAGTTCGCGCATGCCCGCGCGCCGTCCGAGCCGGGACCGGCCTGCGACCTGGCCATGTCACTGCTGGAGCGGGGCGAGGACGCACGGGCGGAGCGGGTGCTGGCGCCCGTGCTGGAGGCTCATCCAGGCCACCCCCGCGCGAACCTCTACGGGGCCATGGCCCTGGCGAAGACGGACCCGGCCCGCGCACGCGCTCACGTGGCGAAGGTGCTGGGGGACCCGGACCCGGAGCTGCGGCGGGAGGCCGAGGCCCTGGAGCGCGTGCTGGCGGAGCACGCGCCCCCCGCCTGACTCAGGGGATCAGCTGCAGGTCGTCGATGTAGAGCGTGCCCTGGTCGACGCCCGACTGGTCCTGGATGTAGACCTCGCGCAGCGTACCGCCGCTCACCCCGAGCGTGCTGAACGGGACGGAGATCTGCTGCCACGTGCCCGGCTGGATGGCGTGGCCCAGCGCCTGGTCCAGGCGGATCTCCCCGAGGAAGCTCGAGCCGTCGCTGAGGATGATTCGCGCGATCTGCCCGCCCGAGGTGCCACCGTGCACCCAGAGCGAGAGGGTCTTGTAGCGGCTCAGGTCCACGCCCGCGCTGGTGTGGAAGTAGAGGGACGACCAGCTGTCCAGCTCGACGGAGAGGGCGGCCGTGCCCGCGTGGACGATGCCGCTCGAGTAAAGGTTGTGCGTGGCCCAGCTCCAGTCATCGAAGCCGGCGCCAAGGCCATCCGCGTAGAGGGAGAACGCGGGCGGCGGCGGGGGCGGCGGGGCCGTGCCGGACTTCACCAGCCGGATGTCGTCGAAGTAGACGGTGGCCTGGTCCGCGCCCGAGGCGTCCTGGAGGTAGATGTCGCGCACGGTGCCGGTGGACAGGCCCACGGTGCTCAGCGGAACGATGACCTGCTGCCACGTGCCCGCCAGGATGGGGTGGCCCAGCACCGCGTCCAGCCGCACCGCGCCGAGCAGCTGCGAGCCGTCGTAGAACGCCAGCCGCACGCCCTGGCCACCCGTGGTGCCGCCGTGCACCCACAGCTCGAGCGCCGAGAACTGGTTCGCGGCGAGCCCCGTGTTGTGGTGCAGGAAGAGGGCGTTCCAGCCATCGAGCTCGGCGGAGATGGACGTCAGGCCGCTGTGCACCACGGTGCGGTTGCTGAGGCTGTGCGTGGCATAGCTCCAGTCCGCGAAGCCATCGCCCGTGGCGTCGTCATAGACGATCGCGTTGCCGGAGGTGTCTCCCGTCAGTCCGTCCATCAGCGCCACGCCCTGCGCGACGGTGACGGGCTGGAGGTTCTTCGTCTGGAGGTAGTCGAGGATGGCCTCGAAGTTGGCCTGGTTGATCTCCGTCGACTGGGTGGGCGTGCCGGCCACGAACTGGTGGAAGGTGAGGATGAGCCAGCTGCCATCGGCGGCGGCGCTGTCGATCCACCCGCGCACGGTGTCCACCGTGACGGCGCTGTTCACGTCGTAGGCGCGCAGCTGGAAGATGTTCGAGTCCTTGAAGTTCTGCCCGCCGTTCACCGTGCGGTGGCTGCCGTAGTACTTCTGCACGGTGGTCAGCACGCTCGCGTTGTAGGCGCCGTAGGGCGAGGCGAACGAGGGCACCGCCGTCAGGCCGAACTGCGTCTTCAGCCATGCCTGCGAGTCGCGCAGCTCGGTCTCCACCTCCGTGGCGGACAGGGTGGTGAGATCCCGGTGCATCATCGTGTGAGCGCCGATCTCGTTGCCCTCGGCGATGATCGTCTGCACCTGCGGCACCGTCATGTAGCCGGTCCACCCGTTGCGGATGCCCTCGGTGACCAGGAAGTAGGTGGCCGGGATGCCGCGCGCGTTGAGCGCCGGGCGCGCGCCCGTGAACTGCGACGGCCAGCCGTCATCCAGCGTGATGCTCACCATGCCCCGCTGGAACGGCGTCGAGGCCCTCGCGGACCCCGCTCCCACCAGCAATGCCACCACGAGCCCGCACAGCACTCGATGCAACCCAGTCAATCCGCTCATCTGCAACCTCATGTGATGGACCCCCCTCGTCCGAACGGCGGCCATCATAGGGAAAACGATGGAAAAGCAATGAATACCGCTATCTCTTGAGTTTTCCGAGTGGGGTTGGATCAGCGATGGGGCTGGTATGGCTGGGACTGGTGGAAACCGCGTAGGCCGTAGGGGACCGAGATGCAACTGAAGAGACTGAAGGATGGCGACCGGGAGCAGGCGAGGGTGCTGTTTACCTTGATGGCGAAGGTCTTCGAGGAAGGCAGCGCGGAGCTGAGTGATGGCTATATCGACCGGCTCCTCGGCCGGGAGGAGTTCTGGGCGATTGCCGCGTTCGCCGACAATGAGATCGTCGGGGGACTCACCGCGCATACCTTGCCCATGACGCGAACGCAGTCTTTCGAGATCTTCATCTACGACATCGCCGTGCGAAGCGATCATCAGCGAAAAGGCATTGGCCGCCGGCTGATGGAGGAGCTTCGGGCCCAGGCGGATGCCATCGGAATCCAGGACATGTTCGTCCCCGCTGATGCCGAGGATCTCCACGCGCTCGACTTCTACCGCGCCCTCGGCGGGGAGGCCGCCCCCGTGACGATCTTCACTTTCTCGGGCGCTTCCGAGCAGTCGCTGTCGGACGCGTGATTCGACGGCCTGAGCGCACCGCCACCCACCTTGGAGGAAGGTGTTTTCCCAGGGCCCCGGGACATGGGGAAAACATTGCTCAGCGTGAGGACCCGCCTGCCCATCCGGCGGGTGCTCATGACCGCCATCCAGCATGGCGGGCAGGGCCGGCTGGCATCGCCTTCGCAGCGTCTCCACGCTCGACCTTGTCGGCGGAGGGCAGGCGATGGTGAAGAAGAAGACTCCGGTGCGGAGGCGGAAGGCTCGGGGCGCGGTGATGGTGGCCGGGGCCCTGGCGCTCATCGGGGCGGCCGTCGAGGTCGCCTCGGGCGGCGTGACGGTCGCCGAGCGCATGCTCGCGCTCGTGGTGAAGGCGAGGCAGGCGCTGGCTCAGCCCGCCCATGCCGCCGAGCCCACGCTCTGTGAGCTCCCCAAGAAGTAGCCGCGTGAAGGCCGTGCCGGATCCGCATACAGTGCGCGGCCCTCGCGGCTGTGACTGGAGAAGGACGTATCCATGCGGCAGAAGGTCTTCACTCTCATCGATGAAACGCTCGCGGCGCTGAAGGCGTCCGGCACCCTCAAGCTGGAGCAGGTGCCGGGCTACGCCGTGGAGCCCCCGAAGAATCCGGCCCACGGCGACTGGGCCGTGAACGTGGCCATGATGCTCACCAAGCCGGAGGGCAAGCCGCCCCGTGACATCGCGAACGCCATCGTGAAGGGGTTGGTGGACTCGGCGGGCATCGTCGCCAGGGTCGAGGTGGCGGGGCCGGGCTTCCTGAACTTCACGCTGAAGCCCCAGGTCATCCTGGAGGTGGCGCGCGAGGTGCTGCTGGCCGGGGACTCATTCGGCCGGCGCGCGCCGAAGTCGACGGGCAAGCGGGTGATGGTGGAGTTCGTCTCGGCGAACCCGACGGGGCCGGTGCACATCGGACATGCGCGCGGGGCCTTCATGGGCGACGCGGTGTCCCGGCTGCTGGAGGCGGCCGGGCACGAGGTCACGCGCGAGTTCTACATCAACGACTACGGCAAGCAGGTGGAGACGCTCGGCCGGACGGTGCACAAGCGCTACCGGCAGCTCTTCGGGGAGCAGGTGGAGCTGATCGAGGGCGAGTACCCGGCCGAGTACGTCATCGACATCGCGAAGACGTGGAAGGACGAGGTGGGCGAGCGGTACCTCCGGGCGCCCGAGTCCGAGTGGCTGCCCGAGGCGACCGCGGTGGCCATCCGCGAGAACCTGAAGGCCATCAAGGTCAGCCTGGAGAAGGCCAACATCCGGCATGACGTGTTCTACAGCGAGGCCTCGCTGCACGCGGCCGGCAAGGTGAAGGCCGTCGCCGGGCAGTACAAGGCGCGCGGGGCGACGTACGAGGCCGCGGAGGCCCGGCGCGAGGGCGAGAAGGTCCGCAGCGAGGACAGCAAGGCGGCCCAGTACGCCGAGCGGCAGCGCGGCGGCACCTTCCTGATGACGAGCCAGCACGGGGATGACGAGGATCGCGTCATCCTCCGGCACGACGGGACGCCGGTGTACCTGACGGCGGACCTCGCCTACCACCAGGAGAAGTACGAGCGCGGCTTCGATCGCATCATCGACGTGCTCGGGGCGGACCACGCCGGGCACACCCCGCGCATCAAGGCGGGGATGATCCTGCTCGGGATGGAGCCGAAGAAGCTCGAGTTCCTGCTGGTGCAGATCGTGCGCATCACCCGGGGCGGCGAGGAGGTGAAGGTCAGCAAGCGCAAGGGCACGGTGTTCGAGCTGGAGGACCTCATCGACGAGGCCGGGCCGGACGTGTGCCGCTTCCTCTTCCTGATGAAGACGGCGAACGCGCGCTTCGACTTCGACCTGGACAAGGTGAAGGAGCAGTCGAAGGAGAACCCCGTCTTCTACTTCCAGTATGGGCACGCGCGGTGCGCGAACATCCTGAAGAAGGCGGTGGAGAAGGGGCAGCCGTTCATCGGGCTGGAGGGGCTGACGGAGGCGCACCTCGCGCGGCTGACGCTGCCCGAGGAGCTGGCGATGCTCAAGAAGACGAGCCAGCTGCCGGACGTGGTGGCGAGCGCCGCCGAGCGCCTGGAGCCGCACCATGTGCTGTACTTCTGCCAGGAGCTGATCACCGACTTCCACAGCTACTACACGCGCTACAAGTCGGACCCCATCATCAGCGGAGACCTGGAGAAGACCCAGGGCCGCCTGGCGCTGGTGGCGGCGCTGAAGCAGACGCTGCGGAGCGCGTTCGCGCTGCTGGGCATCCATGCCCCCGACTACATGGAGGCCCCGCCCGAGGAGGAGTGAGGTGGGCACACTCCTCCCCGGCCGCGGGTTCAGTCACACAGGTCGCGACACCGCCAGAGGAACCATGTGGCACAGATGGGCGGTGAGGTGTTCAGGGGCCTCCCGCCGGTGGCGATGTCCAACTCGGTCTCGCCGAGCTCGCTCAGGGCCTTGCCAGAGGGGTTGTCGGGCAAGGCCTCGCGCTGCTCGGGGGCGAGGCTCTCGCGGTACCGAGGGTTCTTCCACGCGCGGACGATCATCTCCTTGTTCATGTGCTCCTCCGTTGGGGGCCTGAGTCATTCAGGCATGACCCATCCAGATGGAGTGCATTGCCCTCATCTGTGAGCAGGGCGGGGTGAGCGTCCACGCGCTTGGGGAGGCCTCATCCCCGGGGAGGACCGTACGCGACGGGCCGGATCGGCGAGCCCGAGCCTCCGCGCTCCCGGAGGGGTAGGACGAGCGTGCAGGAGAGCCAGGTCTTGTCCTGGGACATCGCCTTCAGGCGCATGTTCTCCATGAGGTGGATGCCCGCCTGGCTCAGGAGGTAGTGGTGGGCATAGAAGGGGAGCCCCGGCGGGGTGTTCGCCGGAGGCGGCGACTGGCCCTGCAGCTGGCCCGGGTTGACCGCATCGATGAAGGGCACGTCGAGGCCGACCGCGACGATGGCCTTGCGGGCGAGCAGCTGCACCGCGTCCGGGGCGAGCCCGGGCCCCTGCGCGTAGTACGCCCCCGTCACATCCGGGTCCTGCCAGAGCTCCTGCCAGCCGGTGTAGATGTAGACCACGTCACCCGGGAGGATGCCGCGCCAGCCCAGTCCCTGCGCCTGGATCATTCCGTGGATGTCAGCCGCGGTGATCTGCTGGCCTCCGGCGAGCCGGTTCCCACCGCCCACGTACGTCCGCGCATCCAGCAGCACGGCGGTGGTGACGATCGGCGGGATGTTCTCGACGCCCAGCTTGCGCAGCGGAGCGTCGGGGGCCGGCTTCACCTGGGCCTGGGTGAAGCCGTTGTAATAGACCGCGTTCTGCGAGGGCTGGGGTCCCGTCGCGGGATCCCACGGCTGGGGCAGGACCCCGAAGTGTCCCAGCGCGTCGATCTGCGTTCCCTGGCCTCCGGGCTCTCCGCAGATCGTCTCGCCGTTGACCGCATGCCGGGAGAACGGCGGGCCAAACGTCGGCACATAGTCGTACTCGAGCGGCGTGGCGAACGGCGACATCGGCATGGTCTCCGAGCGCACGTACGACAGCTCGTACTCCCGGGACGCCGGATGCAGCATGTAGGCCGCGCAGCGCATGCGCGTGGCAACCCCCTGGGTGTTGCCCATTCCGCGCTCGTCACCCGCGGGCCACGGCGGCACAGGCGTCGTATTCAGCAGCGAGTCATCCAGGAGCAACGGATCATTCACCCGCGGATCCTTCAGCAGCGGCTCCGTCGTCAGGGGCTTCTCGAGTTGCCCCTGGAACTCCTGCTGCGACGGCGGGGCTGAAGACTCGCAGGCGCCCAGGGCACCCGCGGCGAGCACGGCCGCGACCACATTCATGTGTCTCATGTTGTTTTCTCCTCCCGCTGAGCAGGGTAGGAGAAAGCACTTCAGCCGTCGAGGTAGGGCAGTTCGAGCGTGGCGGTGGCTCCCTGTCCTGGCCCCGCGCTCTCCAACCTCAACTGCCCTCCCATCAACCGTGCCGCGAGCGCACTGGAGTGCAGCCCGATTCCGTGTCCGCCCTTGCGCGTGGTGAACCCATGGTTGAACAGGCGCCGGGAGACTTCGGGCGTGAGGCCCTGGCCATTGTCCCGCACCTCGAAACGGATCCACTGTCCCTCCCGGTGCAAGCGCAGCCACAACGTGCGCTGCCCGGGCGCGGTCTCCTCCAGCGCCTGCCGGGCGTTGCTCAACAGGTTGAGGAGGATCTGCAGCAGCCGGTGCCTGTCCAGCTTCACCCGGGGGAGGGGCTCCAGCTCCTTCTCCACCCGCACGCCCGCCTGGCGCAGGGCTCCGCCTTGCAGGCGCAGCGCCTCCTCCAGCACCTCGGACAATTCGCACTCCTCCACCAGCAGCGAGGACGTGGCGTAGGTCTGCTGCAACTGGATGATGGTGCGCACGCGCTCCACGTTCCTGCCCAGCGTCCCCAAGCCCTGCCGCAAGGCCTCCCGCTCCTGCATCAGCTCGGCCGCGAGGCTCGGCATGTAGGTGAACAGCTGCTGGCCCCGTTCGTCGTGGTTGACGAAGTCCGCGAGGTGGGGCCGGTGCTCGGCCAGGAGCTTGAAGACCTTGTCGACACGGTCCACGCGCGAGGCTTCCACCGCCCGCTGCATCTGCTCGGTGTCCACCACGATGCTGGTGAGGGTGTTGCCCACGTCGTGCAACACATTGGAGGCCACCTCGGCCATGCCCACCGAGCGGGCCGTCTCCACCAGGCGCGCCTGGGCCTGCTTCAGCTCGCGCGTGCGCTCCTCCACGCGCTGCTCCAACTCCTCGTTGGCCCGGCGCAGGGCCGCCTCGGCCTGCTGGACCTCGGCGTAGAGCCTCGCGTTCTCCACGGAGATGGCCGCCTGGGAGGCCAGGTGTTGCAGCACGGTGATGCGGCTGGGCCTGAAGGCCCCGGTGGTGAGGGCATTCTCCAGGTACAACAGCCCGTAGAAACGCTCCTGGCGTTGCAAGGGCAGACACAGCACGGTGCGCGCCTGGCTCCGCGAGAAGAAGGCGTCCGAGGAGAAGGGGTGGGGCACGGAGGTGTCGTTGATGAGGACATGCTCGCCCGCCCGCCGCACGTAGGAGAGCAGGCTCCACGGCAGCGCCCGCTCCGCCGCCTCTGGCGAGATGGGCTCCCCCGCGCCGCGAGCGGTGTCCATCAGGGCCTCCACCTTCAGCGCCCCGCCGTGCAGCAGCAGCAGGGCGCCTCGCTGGGCACCGGCGTTCTCCAGCGCCACCCGCATGAGGGTGGCCACCAGCTTCCCCAGGTTCATCTCACTGGAGATGGCCTGCTGGCTCTTCACGACGCTGAGCGCGTCCAGCTGGCCGGAGTCCGATTCATAGCTGGTGGAGTCCTCGTGGCTGGCGGTGGGGCCGCTCAGCAGGGACCACTGCCGGTCCATCTGCCGCGCCTTGCCCTCGGCGCCCCACTGGGCATAGGCCTCGCGCGCCCTGCGGGCATAGAAGAGGGCCAGCCCGTCCAGCTTCCGCTCCTCCCAGTAGCGCGCGGCCAGCTCGCTCGCCTGCGCGAGGTGGTGCACCAGGCCCTGCTCGCGAGCCGCTCGAATGGCCTCCTCGTACACCGCCGGGGCCGTGTCCGCTCTCCCGAGGAGGCGCTCCAGCTCCGCCGCCACCATCCGCTCGGGCGCGCGGAACGTCTCCGGGCAGTGGCTGGCCCACTCCGCCAGCTGCTGGTGGTGCGCCTGGAGCTCCTTCAAGTCCTCCTGTTGGCGCTCCGCCGGGGCCTGCCGGTAGCACGCCGCCAGCACCAGCGCCCGGCAGAGGTGGTACTCGAGCTGCTGGATGCGCCCGAAGATGGACCAGCTCATGGCCCTGGCCTCTTCCACGGCCTGGCGGGCCTCCTCGTAGGCGCCGCTCATGAAGCGCGAGTGGGCCTTGAGCGTCGCGTACCAGAAGCGCAGCGTGGGCATGCGGCCGCCCAACTGGGCCTCGAAGGCCTTCTCGTCGAAGCCCTCCATGCTCATGGACTCGAACGACGCGGTGCGCCCCCGCAGCTGCTGCACGAAGGCGTGGGAGACCCGGATCATGTCCTCCGGCTGCGGGTAGCCCACCTTGTGCGCGAAGTCCGTGCGCGCGACCATCTCCCGGGCCACCTCGGACAGCTCCGTGCCCGCGAGCAGCTGCACCGTCGTGATGAAGAGGCAGCAATAGCAGGCCACCTGGTAGTCACCCGACTGGACCGTCTGCTGGAAGGCGCCGTGGTACAGCTCCATCGCGGCGGGGATGGGCTTCACCCAGAGGCTCACGTGCGCCAGGGTGAAGAGCGTCCGGCCCCGGTACGCCGCGCCGTCCGGACTCTCGATGAGCTCGCAGGCCAGCCTGCCGAAGGCATAGCCCCGGTGGTAGTCCTTGAAGTGGCTGGCGATCACCGTGCCGTACCACGCATAGCCCGGTGCGGCCGCGGCGGTGTACCCGTGGCGGAGGGTCAGCTCCACCGTCCGGCACAGGTGCAGGGCCAGGAGCTTCTCGTCCGAGAAGAAGGCCGGCCACGTCAGCGCCGCCAGCAGCCCCATGACGGTCTTCATGTCCGGGTCCGTCATGGGTGGCAGCTCGCGCAGGCTCTCGATGGGGCGGTCGCCCAGGAGTGCCTCCGCCTCCCGGTGGGCGGCGATCACCTGCTCCCAGGTGGGCTTGGGCGGAATGCTCACACCGAAGCGCTCCAGGCACTCCAGCAGGCAGGCCGCCGCGGCGGCTCCCTGGTTGCGCGTGAGGAGGATGCCGCTCTTGAGCTGGTAGGCGGCCGCCAGCTCCTGGTGCGTGGTGGCCCTCGGGAGCAGCTCCTCCACGAGCCGGCTGGCCTCGGCGCCATGGCCGCTCACCAGCTCGCAGCTGGCCTGCTGCAGGCGCAGCGAGAAGGCCAATCCGGGCTGCGTCTCCCAGGGGTCGCCGGGCAGCAGCGAGAAGGCCATGGTGAAGTAGCCAATGGCCGAGCGGTAGGCCACCGAGGCCTTGGCCCGGAAGCCCGCCTCGGCGTTGAGCTGTGCCAGCCGGGAGCGCTCCTCCGCGTCGGAGATCAACTCCGCGCCCGCATTGAGCTGGCCTACCACGTCGAACAGGCGCTCGCGCAGCTCCTCGGGCGACAGGCGCGTCCACAGCCTTCGGCCAATCTCCAGGTGGGCCGCCTTGCGCTCCTCCTCGGCGATGAGGGCATAGGCGGCCTGGTGGATGCGATCGTGCGGGAAGCGGTAGTGCTGGGCGCCCGTCTCCACCAGCAGCCCTTCCTGGAGCGCCGGTTCGAGCCCACGCTCCACCTCGGGGGCCTCCTGGCGGGAGAGCAGGGCCACCGTCTCCAGTGCGAAGGCGTCTCCCACGCACGCGGCCAGGCGCAGCAGTTGCTGGGTGGGCAAGGGGAGCTGCCGCAGCCGGGCGGCCATGAACTCCACCACGTTGTCCGAGTAGCCCCGGGCCCGGACGGCCTGCTCCTCCCAGCGCCACGCACCGTCGGCCCCACGTGACACGAGGCCATCGGTGTAGAGCGTCTGGAGCAGCTGGAGGAGGAAGAAGGGGTTGCCTCCCGTCTTCTCCTGCACCAGCTCCGACAGCGGCACCACGAGCCCGTCCGCGGCGCCCGGCAGGGCATCCGCCACCAGCTGCCGCGTCTGCTCGGGGGACAGCGGCCCCAGGTGCAGGTCCACCAGCCGCCCCGCCGCCTTGCGCACCTCCGCCAGCGCCATCGCCAGCGGGTGCGAGGCGCTCACCTCGTTGTCCCGGTAGGCGCCCAGCAGCAGCAGGGGAGGGGTGTCGGGGTGGAGCGTGAGGTACTTCAGCAGCTGGAGGCTGGCGAAGTCCGCCCACTGGAGATCGTCCAGGAAGAGCACCAGCGGCCGCTCGGCGGTGGCGAACACCGCGAGGAAGCGCTGGAAGAGGCGGTTGAAGCGGTTCTGCGCGTCGGCCGGTGGCAGCTCCGGCACGGGGGGCTGCGTGCCCACCACCTGCTCCAGCTGGGGCACCAGCGCCGTCAACACCTGGCCGAGGCCCTCGAAGGCCTCCAGCAGGCGCTGGCGCCAGGCGGCCACCTCCTCATCGCTCCCGGCCAACACCTGCTGCACGAGCGCCCGCAGGGCCTGGGCCAGCGTGGCGTAGGGCACGTCCCGCTGCAGCGGGTTGAACTTGCCGCTGAGGAAGAAGCCGCGGCGGCGCAGCAGCGGCTTGTGCAGCTCGTGGACGACGGAGGACTTGCCGATGCCCGAGTAGCCCCGCACCAGCACCCACTCGGTCCTCCCGCTGCTTGCCATCCGCTCGAAGGACTCCAGCAGCGTCTGCCGCTCGGCGTCCCGGCCGTAGAGGCTCTGGGGCGCCTGGAAGCGGGCGGGGAAGTCCCTCAGCCCCAGGGGGAACTCTTCCGGCGCGCCCCGTTGCAGCCCCTCCGCGTACCGCTCGAGGTCCGCCTTCAGCCCCTCCGCGCTCTGGTAGCGCTCCTCGGCGGACTTGCCCAGCAGCTTGAGCACCACCGCCGACAGCAGCGGCGGCACCGAGGGCACCCGCTGGCTCGGGGGCACCGGCGCCTGTGCCACGTGCGCATGCACCCACTCCAGGGCGTCCCGCCCGCGGAAGGGCAGCTCCCCGGTGAGCAGTTGGTAGAACACCACCCCCAGCGAATAGAAGTCGGTGCGGTAGTCCACCGCCCGGTTCATCCGCCCGGACTGCTCCGGGGACATGTATGGCAGCGTCCCCTCGATGAGCGAGGCCGCCGCGGCCTCCACGTGCTCCAATTGCCGCAAGGTGGCCAGGCCGAAATCGATGAGCCACACCCGTCCCCCCTCCGAGCGCAGGAGGTTGGCGGGCTTGATGTCCTTGTGGATGACGCCGCGCCGGTGCACCTCCGCCAGCGTGGCGGCCAGGGGAATCGCGATGGACAGGAAGCGCGAGGGCTCGAAGGGCTGGCCCACCTGCTCCGAGAGGGCCTTGCCTCCCACGTCCTCCAGCACCAGGACGGGCCGCTCCGTGTGCACCTCCAGGCCATGGACGGTGAGCACCCCGGCCGTGCCTCGCAGGCGCTGCAGCAGGGTGTACTCGCGCTGGTAGCGGGCGCGCTCGCGAGGACCGGGGTGGTGTGTGCGCGGCGTCTTGAGGATGACCGGCACCTGGTCCGTCTCACGCACCGCATGGAACAGCAGGTTGTTGTTCGTCGTCTGGAACAGACCACGAAGTGCGTACCCCGGAAGTTCCATCATCCTCGACCCCCTAAGCCGGCCACCAAACGAAGGAATATAGGAGTTTTCTGTTTAGAGCGGACGGCACGGAGCGGCGGAGGCGCGTCTGTACTCGTTGTGAAATTGATTTTATTTTTTTCTGAGACAGCGAACCGCTTTCGATGCTCTTTTAGAAAGGAGGGATTAACCCGTAATCCCCCTCTTTCCAAGGAGTCCGTGCATGCACTCGAAGGTGCGGTCGACGGTCATGACGATGATGCTGGGAGTCTCACTGGCGGGAGGCGCCGCGGTGGCGGAGCCCGCGACGGAGGCGCCGCGGGGTTCCCAGCCGGCGAGCGCCAACGCGCTGCGTTGGACCGAGGACTTCGCCACCGGAGAGGGCTCGGGTGAACTGGTGCGCACCCGGGAGGGGCTGGTGTACGAGCCCTACAACGTCATGCGCCGGCCCGAGGGGCTGCGCACCCTCACGGGCCTCTACACCTTCCCGGCCCGGAAGCTGGAGCAGCCGGTGGACACCGTGCGGCCGCTGCTCCAGGCGAAGAGCGCCCTGGGGATGAGCGTCGAGGTGGATGTCCGCGTGCGCTCGGCGAGCGGCGGCTGGAGCGAGTGGAGCATCTCCAGCGCGGGCGAGGCCGTGCGCCTTCCCTGGGCCGGCTCCGAGGTGCAGGTGCGGCTGGCGCTCGTGGCGGACGAGCAGGGCCGCGGTCCCGTGGTGCACGACGTGAAGCTGGAGGGCTCGCTGGAGGGCGGCACCGTCTCCCAGGAGGCCGCGACCCTGACGCCGCTGACCTACCGCATCTACGCCACGCGCGAGGGCCTGGTGGGCGGCACGACGGCCAACGGCCACGTCATCAAGAGCTATGACCGCTTCGTGGCGCTGCCCTCGCGCCGGGCGCTCGCGACCAACGGTGGCACCGAGTACCAGGTGAAGGTGTGCTACCCGGTGACGGGCAAGTGCACGACCACGTCCGTCTGGGACGTGGGCCCGTGGAACACGAAGGATGACTACTGGAATGCCTCCAGCGTCCGCGAGATGTGGAAGGACCTGCCGCAGGGCAAGCCCGAGGCCCAGGCCGCGTACCAGGACGGCTACAACGGCGGGTACGATCAGTTCGGCCGCCGGCCGGCCAATCCCGCGGGCATCGACATCGCGGATGGGACGTTCTGGACGGACCTGGGGCTGAGCAACAACGACTGGGTCAACGTGACGTACCTGTGGACGACGGGCGGCTCCACCCCGACCACGGGGCTGATCATCGACAACAACAACGCCGCCAACGACACCACCAAGGGCTACGTGTCGATCTCGGCGAACTGGACGGCGACGACCTCGACGGCGGGCTACTACGGGACGAACTACCAGTACGCCCCGACGGCGGCGATCTCCGACGCGGCGGTCTTCTACTTCTACCTGCCGGCGGCGGCGACCAAGACGATCGACGCCCGGTGGACCGCGGGCACCAACCGCTCGGCGGCCGCGCCCTTCATCATCACCAACGCCAGCGGCACCAACCTGGCCACGGTGTACAAGAACCAGCAGACGGGCGGTGGCGCCTGGAACACGCTCGGCACGTGGAGCTTCCCGGCCGGCTGGAACAAGGTGCAGCTGAGCCGCTGGGCCACCGAGGGCTTCGTCGTCGTCGCCGACGCCATCCAGGTGCGCTGACGCGGCGGGGTGGGGCACGGCGGCTGGCCGTGCCTCACCGTCCCGCTTCGCCGAGCAGCTTGTCGCTGAAGAATCGTACAGCGACCCTGGACTCCCTGGATCTCCCGGTTCTACGCTGAAACCCAGGAGAGCTGGCCGACACCCTGGAGGCCAGAGGGGAGCCCTATGAATCGCAGACTCGCGAGGAGCGTGCCGCTCACCGTGCTGGTGGTGGGACTCGGCGCCGGGAGCGCCAGCGCGCACTACAACCCGTCCACGGCGACGTATGACCCCAACCCGGCCCCGACGCTGCTGTCGACGGTGTCCGGGTGTGACGACTGCTCGGAGGTGGTGAACCTGCCGTTCGCCTTTCCCTTCTATGGGAAGACCTTCACGCAGGTGACCGTCTCGAGCAACGGCTACCTGGTGCTCGGCAGCACCACCGCCAGCGGCATCAGCAACCCGCAGCTCTCGTGGTCGGGCTCCACCGCCGCGCCCGCGGGGATGATCGCCCCCATGTGGGACGACTGGAACCCGGGGGCGGGCGGTGACGTGTACGCGGGGTGGGTGGGCTCGGCCTACGTGCTGGAGTGGCGCAACCTCTACCATTACGGGCAGTCCGCCGCGGGCGGCTACACCTTCAAGGTGAAGCTCTTCAGCGACGGCGCCTTCGAGTTCCACTACGGCACCGTCACCGGAGGCTACGGCGCGGGCGCGGACAACGGCCTCTCGGCCACCGCCGGCTTCCAGGAGGGGCAGAACACCGTCGCCCAGCCGGTGAGCTACAACCAGGCGGCCCTCGCCAGCTTCTCCGCCCGGCGCTTCACCCGCCCGGGCGCAGCGGCCCTCTTCATCAACATCCGCGATGGCCTCTTCAGCCAGCCGCGCCCCGAGCTGAGCTACTCGCTCGACTACACGTGCGGCACCCTCAACACCTCCACCACCGCCATCAGCACCGGCTCCACCGCCAACGACGGCTGGGTCCGCGCGGCGGGGGCCTGCTCCGCGGCGCCCACCCTCCGGGGCACGCGCTTCAACGGTGACATCTCGGGCTACAGCGTCTCCACCTATCCGCTCGCGGGCGGAGAGACGGTGGTCACCAGCGGCACCTACGTCTTCCTCAAGCGCTCGGACGTGACGCCCCGGCAGACGCGGCAGAGCGCCTTCACTGTCACCTATGGCGGCACCACGCCCTACCGCGCCGTGCTCGACTACTGGCAGAGCGGCGCGCTCGACAAGCCGCTGCTCATCGTCACCGGGTTCGATCCGCTCAACACGGACTCCACCGCCAACTACCTGATGCTGATGGGAGACCTCGTGCGCACGCTGAACGCCGAGGGCTACGACGTCATCATCGGCAAGCACGGAGACGGCAACCAGCGGCTCGGCTGGTTCCGGGGCGAGGTGGCCGCGTGGGTGGACGACATCCTCGGCCGCATGCCCGTGGGCAGCAAGGTGCAGGTGGCCGGCATCAGCCAGGGCGGCGTCGTGCTGCGCGACACCCTGCACAACAACACCAACGGCATCCAGGGCAAGGTGAAGGCCTGGTACTCCATCGACTCGCCGCAGCTGGGCGCCAACCTGGGCCGCTCCTACCGCGGCGTCCAGACGCTCCTGCTGTGCCACCAGCCCGAGACGCACGCCGGCCGGCGCAGGCTCACCTCTCCGCCCGCCTACGACTTGTCCTACAACATGGCCACCACGTGCTCCTGCGACAACGAGCCGGAGAACTCCACGTGCAACAGCACCAGCAGCTACCATGATCTGTATTACGGGAGCATGGGCTGGCCCACCTCGGCCATTCCCCGCTACGCGCTGGCCTTCGGCGACGCCAACCCCACCAACGGCTATACGAAGATGGGCAGCGACTCGCGCCTGTATGACTTCACCTATACGGGGTGGTTCTGCTCGGAGGACCGCGATTGGGAGCCGGGCCAGCGCGACTGCGTGGCGGGCTCGCGCACCATCACCGCCGCCGACGTCAACACGGACGAGGGCGCCTCGGTGTGCGGCACCTTCCGGCTGCGCCTCCAGTTCGAGCCGGCCTTCATCAACGCCGACTCGGCCCTGGCGGTGACGGGCAACGCGCTCAGCACGGAAACGGCCAGCCCGGGCTGCGGGGTCAACTACAGCTCGCTCGCTCCCACGCAGTGGAAGGACTGGGCGTCCAATGACTACAACGAGAAGCATGAGGTGCTCACCTCGGCGCTCGCCAACAGGATGCTCACCTGGTTGAGGGCGGAGCAGTGAGCCGGACCGGAGCCCGGGCAGCGTGCGCCCGGGCGTCCGGGAAGGAGCGAGCATGAAGTCAGCGGACAATCAGCATCCGGGGCGGGCCCGGTGGGTGGCAGTGGGCCTGGGGCTCGCCGCGGTGCTGGGCGGAGGCATCGCCGTGTGGAGCGGGGCAGGGGAGCGGCCCGTGAGGGAGCAGGCCCCGGCGGGAGCCACGCCCCGCGCCGGGGTGGAGCCGGCGTCGGCTTCAGGCACGGCCTCGGCCCCCCTGCGCATCGTCCGCCTCACCGCGTCGCCGCACGACGTGCCGGTGGGCGGGCGGGTGGTGCTGGGGTGCGAGGTGGAGGGAGGCTCGGGAGAGGCCAGCGCGCGGCGCTACACCTGGGTGGCGGCGCGGGGGCGCCTGGAGCAGGAGAACGGGCCGGCGACGGCCTGGGTGGCGCCGAAGACGCCGGGCCTCCACCAGGTGGGCGTGCTCGTGGAGGAGGGCGGCTCCCAGGTGAAGCAGACGGTGATGCTCCACGTCCACGTGCCTACGCCCGAGGATCTGCTCGCGCTCATGAAGGACAGCGACTGGAAGCAGGCGCGGGAGCAGACGCAGGCACAGCGGGAGGCGGCGGAGGCGAAGCTCGCGGCACTGAGCGAGGTGGTGGCGAAGCGGGAGACACGGGAGGACCGGCTGCGGGCGTACTACGCGCTCGCGGACCTGGCCGCGCTGCAGCTCGACGAGGGCCGCTACGAGGAGGCGCTGCGCTCCTACGAGGAGCTGCTGGGCAGCCACCTGGAGACGGACCCGAAGCGCAAGCCGTTCCTCGCGGGCAAGGCCAGCGCCCTGTTCGCGCTGGGGCGGGAGGACGAGGCCCTGCGGGTGTATGCGCAGGCCGGGGACGACAACCTCGCCATGTCCCACTACTACGCGGGTCTGTTGCTGGAGGCGCGAGGCCAGCTGCCCGAGGCGCTCCAGGCTTACGGAAAGGCCGCCGAGGCCAACCGCTGGTTCGCGGATCCGCTGCTGCGCCAGGCGGAGCTGATGCTGCGGCAGGGACGGCCCGCCCCGGAGGTGGTGGAACTGCTCGTCACGGCCTCGCCGCGCTTCGGGCGGGAGTTGCTGCTCGAGCGGCTGGCCACGGATCCGCAGTTCGCCGCGCTGAACCAGGCGCTCGGGGCGAGCGGCCGGGCCGGGGAGCTCGAGGAGCGCCGGCCCATCGAGACCCGCCTGCCCGAGCCGCCCAAGCCGCCCGAGCCCGGAAGGTCGGCGGTGATCATCCGGGAGGAGTGAGGAGAGGACGGGGGAGCGCGTCCTTGGTTCGGGACCAAGGGGTCGCAGGTTCAAATCCTGTCTCCCCGACCATCAGAAGGGCGCGGAATCCTAGGAGAAATCCTCGGGTCCGCGCCCTTCGTCTTTTCGGGTCCTGGAGGCCAGCAGCAAACTAGCAGCAAGCGGAGGGGGCTTGTTCTCGGCGGACACCGGGACGCTCGGATTCGACGGGCGCTCCTAGTACTACCTGGTCAGATGCGAGAAGGGCCGAGAGGAGGGGCGCGACTGTCGACGTGACGCAGGCAGAGCGGACAGTGGCCGATGCGCTGCAGCAGCAGGTGCTGTAGACGTCTACGCACCTGCGGCAGCGTCCAAGGCGTCGTCCTCAGGGGGAAAAAGCGCTCGTCGCAGCACGAGGAAGCCGTGAGCGACAGCGCAGAGCGTGGCGTGATGGTGGAAGCCGCGCCAGGAGCGGCCTTCGAAGTGGTCCAGGCCTACCTCCTGTTTCATCTCCTGGTAGTCGCGCTCCACCCTCCAGCGCAGCTTCCACAGGCGCACCATTTTCTCGAGCGCGGTGTCCGCTGGCAGTGAGCACAGAGCGTATTTGGTGGGCGCCTCTTCCTTCTTGGGCCACTCCACCAGCAGCCACTCTTGCTGGCCCGGTGCCACGCCATGGACATGCCGGGCCGCCGAGCGCACCCGCACCGCGGCGAAGCGCGAGGACTGCCGACCCCGGCTGCCTTCTCGCCAGTGCACCGTGTGCCACTCTTCCTCGGGCAGTTGCAGGGCCAGTTGGGCGTGGCTCCAAGGCTCCACGCCCTGCGCCGTATAGCGCGTGCTCGGACGCCCGCGCCGTCCTGCGACTCTCGGAGGTTGCTGGGGCCGTGCACCCGGTGGCCACACCTTGTGGTTGCTCTGCACTCCCACCAGGTACTGCAGTCCTCGCTGCTGGAGGGCTTCGCGAAACTCCCGGGCATCTCCGTATCCCGCGTCCGCCAGCACCACGTGGCGCCGCACACCCCAGGCCAGGGCTTCGTCCAGCTGGCTCAGCGCTATTTCCCATTTGCGCTCGAAGTGCACCTGCTCGGGCACACCCGTCGCGGCGCGACGCTGGCCGTCGCTGGCCCACTCCTCGTTCAGGTACAGCCTCATGCCGATGCAGCCGCTGCCCTTGTCTCCGGCCAGATGCAGGCTCACCGCCACCTGACAGTTGTCCGTGCGGCCCAGGGTGCCCGAGTACTGGCGCGCCACGCCCACCGAGTGCTCTCCCTTCTTCGGGAAGCCCGTGTCATCAATCACGAAGGCCTCGACTCCGGGCAGCTCTCCTTCCAGTTTCCGGGCCAATCGCCGCCGCACCTCGCTGTCGCTCCAGTCCGCGCGAGCGACGCACTGCCGCAGTCGCTGGCGCATCGCCTCTACCTGGGCCTCGTCTTCCACCAGCCGCGCCGCCATCGGCTCCACGCTCTTGCGCTCTCCGTCCAGCAGCAGGCCCGTCAGGTACAACTCCAGCGCTTCTCTCCTCTCGCTGCGACCCAGCCCTTCCACCATCGACTCCAGGTACTCGCTCAATTCCCGGTCGAGCTGCCTCATTTCTCTCCGCGTCATCTACTTGAAAACACGGGCCCTTCGACGTTACTTCCCAAGTCACCGAGTAGTACTAGGCCAAGGAGTTGCGTGTGATGCTGCGGCTCATTGAGAGATGCTCCCGATTTCGTTCTGTCAGCCCTCCCGAGGCAGCGGCGAAGGCGGAAGCCGTCAACTCCCCTGACACAGGGGGTCGGAACGAGTCCTTTGACACCGTCCCTGGGAGGCTCATCACCGGTAGCCCGGTCTCCGAAGAGAACGGCTACTCCACCCCGCGCTCCCCCACCTGCTCCTCCCCAGCCACACTTCGCCAGGGCACACGCTACCGTTGGACTCCGTGCAGGCCTCCTTGGGGGCCTCCTTCACCGTCCAGGGCATGTCGCAAGGCCCTCCTGGCCCACCAGGAACCGCTCCGCGATGAGGATGCGTGGGCCGCTCGGCATGGCGCGGAATCCGAACCCCCTTTCTCCCTCAGCCCCTTGGGCTGATTTGCTGAAGATGGGATAGGGTTCGCGCCGTGTGGCCACGACGCGTGGAGCGTCCTGCCCATAACCAGGAGGGGGCTGTCATGTCTGAAGCTCACGGAATCGCGGTACGGCGGAGCTTGGGGCTGTGCGTTGTCATCGGGCTGCTGGGTGCATGTGCCACGGGGCGGCAGGGGGCCTCGTCATCCCAGGGCACCCCGAGTCAGTCGGTGGAGCGCTCCACGGAGGATTGCACAGGCGACAATGCGGAGGCGTGCGTGGCCCTCGGCGTGCGCTACCTCGATGGCAGCGGAGTCCCCCAGGACGAGCGCCGCGCCGCCGCGCTGTTCGAGAAGGCCTGCGAGGGCGGGGCGGCCCTGGGTTGCTTCAACCTCGGCGTGTTCTACGCGAAGGGCCGCGGAGTCCCCCGGGACGAGCGCCGCGCCGCCGCGCTGTATGAGAAGGCCTGCGAGGGCGGGCATGCCCAGGGTTGCTCCAACCTCGGCCTGTCCTACGCGAAGGGCAGCGGAGTCCCCCGGGACGCGCGCCGCGCCGCTGCGCTGTATGAGAAGGCCTGCGAGGGCGGGGTGGCCCAGGGTTGCTACAACCTCGGCTTGCTCTACCTCGATGGCAGCGGAGTCCCCCAGGACGAGCGCCGCGCCGCCACGCTGTTCGAGAAGGCCTGCGAGGGCGGGGCGGCCCAGGGTTGCTACAACCTCGGCGTGAGCTACGCGAAGGGCAGCGGAGTCCCCCAGGACGAGCGCCGCGCCGCCGCGCTGTATGAGAAGGCCTGCGAGGGCGGGCATGCCCAGGGTTGCTCCAACCTCGGCCTGTCCTACGCGAAGGGCAGCGGAGTCCCCCAGGACGAGCGCCGCGCCGCCGCGCTGTATGAGAAGGCCTGCGAGGGCGGGGTGGCCAAGGGTTGCTACAACCTCGGCCTGTTCTACGCGAAGGGCAGCGGAGTCCCCCGGGACGAGCGCCGCGCCGCCGCGCTGTTCGAGAAGGCCTGCGAGGGCGGGCATGCCCTGGGTTGCAGTGCCCTCAGCGCGTGCTACGCGCAGGGTTTCGGGGTCCCCAAGGACAAGGACCGGGCCGCCGCGCTGAAGAACCGGGCCGCCGCGCTTGGAGCGAGTGCATCTCCAGTTGAGTAATTCCAGCCCCCCCGGAAGGGTGTCAAAGAACTCGAAAGTAGCGAAGATGCCGTGGAACCTTGTGCGGTTTGTCCGAGGCGGAGGCACCAGCGACGCCAGACGACGGAGGAGCTCCAGCCCGGTGAAGAGGAGGCGCGTGGTGCCGTCGGGCAGCGGATGCTTCATCCGGTACGCGAGGCGGCCATCCTCCATCCGCGACAGTCGCTTCAGCGCCAGCGCGCCACGCGCCCCATAGCGGCACAGCCGCTCCAGCCCCTGCCTGTCGTTGGCATGGAGGTGCGTATTGGCATGCAGGGAGAAGCCTTCCATGAAGGCGCACCGGGGCTGCTTTCGGGGAGGGGGCCGCACGTCCACCTCCGTCCAGCGCAGCCGCTGCTGCAGAGCGAACACCGCGCGCAGGAAGACGGTGAGGACCTCCGAGAGCAGTCCCACGTCCTTGAGCAGCACCCACCGGACCCGGTGCGGAAAGGACAGCGTCCACTGCCGGTAGGGCACGTGCGGCAGCATCTGCTCCACCATGTGCACCGCCGTCACCTGCGCGCGCTTCGCGTTGCAGGACGGGCACACCCCCAGCCGCTCCGCGACCTCCCGGACGGTCAGCAGCCGGCCGTAACCCGAGGCCATCTGTCGGTTCCAGGGCGGGGCCCAGCAGCAAACTAGCAGCAAAAATCTTGGTGTCCTGGCCTACTGGATGGGACGTCTGGACAGCATGGGGTGAAGAAACCCGAGTGGTTACGCTGGGTTGTGAACCGCTGGTAACCCCTGGACGGCCCTTCGCATTGGTTCGGGACCAAGGGGTCGCAGGTTCAAAAGAGTGGCCATCATCACAGGGGTTCCCATGAAGCTGGCCGGAGCGGTGGTGCTGTTTGTGTTCCTCACCGGATGCGCGACAACTCGGGGCACAGGTGGGTCTGGTCCTTCGCCCTCTCCAGGAGTTCAACCCGCGAGGAAGAAGGAACTGCCCTGGTTGAACGTGTCGGGTGGGCGGATGAAGACGACGCTCTACTACGGCCCCTGGTAATGCCGCCGGGAGTTCATGAACGGGTGTCAAAGGGAGTGCGCCAGCGAGGGCCACACACTCAAGGGATGCATGTGGCTGGCCGACTTCAAGTTCGATTGGGAGGGAAGCCTCGTGGTCCTACCCGTTCCCGTGAAGGCTGGGAGCCGCTACGGCATCTATCACTGCTGCTGCGACTACCGCACGTTGGAGCCAGCTGAGAAGAAACCCCTGCGTGATGCCTGGGAAAGTGTGAGGGAGTCCTTCCGTCGGGATTGGAGCAAGAGGTTCGGAGAATGGCCCTCCGAAAGTGGCAGAGACTGGCCCGGCCACCACATCCGGGATCTCTGGCATGGAGGTGACCCGGTGGACCCCAACAACGTCTTTCCCGCCGAGCCGTTCGTTCACGACATCTACAACAAGGCATACCCCGCCTGTTACGCCGGTCAGGCCCCCTGGAATACAGTGGGACCCAGCCTGCCCTATACGGACTACTGACCATGGCCGCGCCCATGATCCGCTTGCTCGAAGAGGTCTCCCGCGACCACTTCCCCTATCCGCCCGCCATGCCCGAGGAGATCGAGGCATTCGAGCAGCGGGTGGGCTGGAGGCTGGACCAGGACCTGCGGGCCTTCTACCTGCATTGTAACGGGGCGGAGCTGTTCAAGCGGCTGCCGGATGCCCCCTACCAGATGCTTCCCCTGTCCGAGATCGTCCGGGCGAGGGTGGCCATACGTCGAGAGGATGACGCCCAGTGGGGCCCTGCCTCGATGTATGCCCTCTGTGACGTGCAGGACGGCAACTACGTGGTGGTGGACGTGGCCCGGCAGCAGAACGGTCGTTACCCCCTCTTCGACGGCGACCACGAGACATGGCCGAACCCGGCCTACTGCCAGCAGATCGCCAGTTGCTTCTCCGAGTTCCTGGAGGAGGTGCTGCGCAGTAAGGGTCGCTCGTATTGGTTGTCGCGCCCGACAGGGCATTGATCGGCATGGACCGTGCCACCTGGCCTGATCTGGTAGACACACCCCAACGCGAAAGGACCCGATGATGAGCGACTGGAATCTCCCCTGGGAAGGCGGATGCCGCTGCGGACAGGTGCGGCTGAGGATCAGCGCACCGCCGCTGCTCACCATGGCCTGCCACTGCACGGGCTGCCAGCGGATGACGGCCAGCGCCTTCTCCTTGAGCGCCGCCATCCCCACCGAAGGGTTCTCGGTCACGCAAGGAGAGCCCGTCATTGGTGGCCTCCACGGCGCGTCCCGTCATTACTTCTGTCCGTACTGCATGAGCTGGATGTTCACCCGGGCCGAGGGCATGGACTGGTTCGTCAACCTTCGCGCGACGATGCTCGACGACCCCAGCTGGTTCACCCCGTTCATGGAGACGTGGACGAGCGAGAAGCTGCCCTGGGCCACCACCCCCGCGCTTCACAGCTTCGAGAAGCTGCCGGATTTCAACGACTACAAACGGCTGACGGACGAGTACGCGGCGCAGGCCGTGAAACCGGGGCCCTCGCGCCGGGCCTGAGGCTCTCTGCTATCCTCGGGGCCCCTCGAGCAGTCCCGCGAACTGAGCGTGCCCCATGCGTCATCAAATTCCCTCGGCGACGTCGAACGGCAGCTGGGGCTTCCTCCAGGACCACCCGAAGGTCCCCCTGCCCAAGCACACCCAGAAGGTGGTCGGCGCGATGCTCGACTTCTCGATCTCCGCGCTGGAAGCGGTCGAGACCGAGCTCCTGTGGAACCTGAGCTCCTCGGTCACCAAGGAGGTGCGCGCGCTGCTCTACCTCTACTTCGCGTTGAACGAGGCCTCGGACCCGGAGGCCGCGCTGGGCACGCTCATCTCGGTCTTCCGCAAGACCCGCACCGGCCTCGCCGACGAGAAGGGGAAGATGGAGATCATCCAGACCGATCCCAGCTTCGGCTCCGACTACGCGGGCTATGTGGCCCAGTCCCTGATGGGGGAGATGGGGCCCATCCACCTGCGGTTCCAGAAGCTCACGGACTCGAGCATCATGTTCGGCGCTCCCTTCCACGCCAACCTCCTGGTGCACGAGGCCACCCACCGCTACGCCAAGACGGTGGACGCGCCGGTGAACGTCCCCTCGGAGGGAAAGAAGCTCGCCTACCTCAACGTGTTCCGGGAGAACGTGCTCTCGACCTTCAAGGCGGCCAAGGAGGACAAGGCGAAGCTGCGCCAGAAGATCGCGGGCAAGGTGATGTCCCACATCACGCACGCGGACGCGCTGAACAACGCGGACAGCTACGCCTGGTTCATGACCGCGATGCTCGAGTCCTACGACACCACGTTGAACGCGGCCTTCAAGTTCTCCCGGATGAAGAACGAGCTGCGCGCGGCCGCGGAACAGTTCGCCGAGGTGCAGCAGCAAGTGCTCGGCGACGACATGTTCGGCGTCGCGACCGTCTTCACGGTGGCGTGACAGGGGCGACCCGCGCTCAGCCCGGCATGGGGTGCAGGAAGCCGTGGATGGCCTGCACCACGACGGAGCCCTCGCCCACGCTCGAGGCCACGCGCTTCACCGAGCCCGAGCGCACGTCCCCGACCGCGTAGATGCCCGGGCGCGTGGTCTCATAGGGCGAGGCGAGCGGATGGCCGCCGGCGCCGTACCCCGTCTTGACGAAGCCCTTGCTGTCGAGCTCCAGGCAGCCGTGGAGCCACTCGGTGTTGGGCTCGGCGCCGATCATCACGAAGACGTTGCCGATGCGGTGCGTGGACACCTCGCTCGTGTCCCGGTGGCGCCACGTCACCTCGCGCAGCAGCGTATCGCCCGCGAGCGCGGTGATCTCGGTGCGCGTGTGCAGGGTGATGCGGGGCGAGGAGAGGATGCGCTGCACGAGATAGTCCGACATCGTCGCGGCGAGCCCGGGGCCGCGCACGAGCACGTGGACCCGCGCGACGGTGCGCGAGAGGAAGACCGCTGCCTGGCCGGCTGAGTTGCCGCCTCCGACGACGATCACCTCCTCGCCCGTGCACAGCTGGGACTCCATCGCGGTCGCGGCGTAGTGGATGCCCTGTCCCTCGAAGCGCTCCAGGTCGGGCACGTCGAGCTTGCGGTAGCGCGCGCCGGTGGCGATGACCACTGCCCGCGCCTGCACCGAGCGATCATCCTCCAGGCGCAGCCGGTAGGGCCTGCGCTCGCAGTCGATGGCGATGACCGGCCGCGAGATGAGCAGCCGCGCCCCGAACTTCTGCGCCTGCACCTGCGCCCGGCCGGCGAGCGCCTGTCCGGAGATGCCGGTGGGAAAACCGAGGTAGTTCTCGATCTTCGAGCTGGTCCCCGCCTGTCCGCCCGGCGCCAGGGACTCGAGCACGAGCGTCTCCAGGCCCTCGGAGGCGGCGTAGACGGCGGCGGCGAGCCCTCCCGGACCGGCGCCCACCACCACCACGTCATAGACGTGCCCGGGGTCCACCTCCTCGGTGAGCCCCAGCCCGTCGGCGAGCGTGGCGTCACGGGGATTGTGGAACACGCGGTGGTCTCCCGGCGCGATCACCACGGGCAGCTGCCCGCCCATCAGCTTCAAGCAGGAGAGGAAGCCACCGCCCTCCGGGTCGACGTCCGTGTCGAACAGCTTATGGGGATAGCCGTTGCGCGTCAGGAAGCGCTGCAGCCGGAGCGTGTCCGCGCCATGGCCGGGGCCGATGAGCACGACACCCCCCTGCTGGTGCCGGATGAAACCGACCCGGCGCAGGATGAACGCGCGCATGATGATCTCGCCGATGTCCGGCTCGCCCGACACCAGCCGCCGGAAGTCCACGCGCTTCACCCGCACCACCCGGCTGTCGGCTCCGGTGCGGCCGCTCACCAAGATCTGCCGGTTGTTGAAGAGATCCAGCTCGCCGGTGAACTGCCGCTCGCGATGGACGGTGAAGATGTTCGGCGTGCCGTGCGGGTCGAGCTCAAAGATCTCGATGCTCCCCTCGAGCACGAAGAAGAAGTCGACGCTCCGATCACCGCGCTGGAAGAGGAGGGTCCCGCCGGGCAGCCGCTCCTCGGTCCCATAGGAGGTGACCCGCGCCGCCATCTCGGGGCTCAGATGCGGGAACGTCTGCGCGTCGCGCAGGTAGGGATCGCTCGGGTCGGACTCGGGCTCGCTCTGGATGCGTGGAGGCCCCATGGGACCAAAGCTAGGGAGGGGAGGGGGCTTCCACAATGCCGCCCCCGGGGTTGAGCGGGGAAGAGCGGCCGTGCGATCGGGCGGCCGCTTCTTGATCTAGAGTGGCTCCGCCAAACACCCCAGGGGGAGACCATGCCGCAGATGCTTCGCCCGCCGTCCGTTGGCCCCATCGTCGGACACACCACGGACACCAGCGTTCGTCTCTGGATTCGCGCCGCGGATGTTTCGGACTTGCGCACCGTGGGGGTCGCCGCGCTCTACGAGCCGGGCCAGCCGGAGCCGAGGGTGGAGTACTTCCGCCTCCATCGTGAGTACGACCGCACCGGAACGGTGGACTTCGATGGGCTCAAACCCAATACGCGTTACACGGCCCGCCTGGGCTCGATCTCGGTGGACAGCATCGACTCCGAGCTGATCGTCGATGACCAGGAGGTCTTTGATCGGCTCCCCCCGAAGAGCGTGTGGAAGGAGGACTTCCGGCGGATGGATCCCGCCGAGGCCGAGGCCAGCTTCACCACCTTCCCCAGCCCGGCCGAGAGCAGCTTCTCCTTCCTCATGGGCTCCTGCCGCTACCCGGGCGTCATGGGCGAGTCCAAGCGCTCGGATGAGATCTTCCAGGCCATGTACCGGCACGTGGAGCAGGCTCACGCCGCGGACGCGCTCCCGCCCCGCTTCGTGCTGATGATGGGAGACCAGATCTACGCCGACAAGTTCAACAAGATCCCCGTGGGCCGCGCGGACACCTGGCGCGAGTTCCAGGAGCGCTACACCACGGCGTTCTCCACGCCCTACATCCGCCGGCTCATGCGCTCGCTGCCAACGTACATGATCCTGGATGACCACGAGATCGAGGACAACTGGGCGCAGGCCCGCCTCAAGGACGCGCTCAAGCGCGATCTCTTCCACAACGCCATCCGCGCGTACATGAGCTACCAGTGGGTGCACGGGCCGCGCAACTTCGACAAGCGCATCCACTACAGCTTCGAGTGCGCCCAGGCCCCCTTCTTCGTCCTCGACGTGCGCACGCAGCGCATCCGCAATGACGACGAGACCCTGCAAGGCAACCACCTGTTGGGCTACCCCGCCAAGGCGAGTGCCCCCGGCATCAAGGGCCAGCTGGATCAGTTCTGCGACTGGCTGGTGGAGCAGCAGAAGCGGCGCGGCAACGTGCCCAAGTTCGTCGTCTCCCCGGGCGTCTTCGCGCCCAATGACGTCGGCTCGTCCACCGATGGTGGGAGCAGCGACTCCTGGCCCGCCTTCCCCGAGACGCGGCGGCGCGTGCTGCGCACCATCGTGGACAACAATGTCCAGAACGTCGTCTTCCTCTCCGGCGACGTGCACTGCTCCAACCTGGCGGAGATCTCCTTCGAGAAGAGGAACGGAAAAGCGCTGCCGCTCAAGGCCTTCTCCATCGTGTCCTCGGCCTTCTACTGGCCCTTCCCGTTCGCCGATGGGGATCCGCTCGGCTTCGTGCACGACTCGAAGGCCGAGAAGGATGGCTTCGACATCGACGGCGCCGTCACCATGCACTACCGCAGCTACGGCTTCGAGCAGGACGACAACTACACCCAGGTCACCTACGACGCGGGCAGGAACTCGCTCGTGGTGCAGAACTACAGCCGCAAGGGCAAGGCCTTGAATGCGCCCAATGAGCTGAAGCTCGCGAAGCGCTGAGTCACGGGCCCGGAGCGGGGAGCGCGGCCCCTTCCTGGCCGCCGCGCCCCACGCTTCGTGCCCGCCTGTAACCCCCGGGCCCGAGGCCATGCCATCGCTTGAAGGCCTTGTTGAAGGCCACGGCGCTGACGTAGCCCGCCCGCTCGGCGATCTGCGGGAGGCTGTCGTCCGTCTCGCGCAGCCACTGCGCGGCCTTCGCCATCCTCCACCCGGCGAGGTACTGCAGCGGGGGTTCTCCCACGAGCGCGTGGAAGCGCGCGGCGAACCCCGAGCGTGACAGCCCCACCGCGGCCGCCAGGCGCTCCACCGTCCAGGGCTCGGCCAGGCGCCCATGCATCAGCCCGAGTGCGGCACCGATGTGGGGATCCGCCAGGGCCCGCAACCCCGCGCCCTCGGGGCCGGCGGTGGCCACGCGCATGCGGAACGCCTGGACGAGCAGGACATCCGCGAGCCGCCCGACGACGATGGCACTGCCCGGGCCCGGCGAGGCGCTCTCGGCGGCGATGAGCTGCACCGTCGCGGCAAGCCACGGCGCGGCCCCCGGCTCGTGGGCGGGGAGGTGGATGGCGGGGGGGAAGGCATTGAACAGGGGGCTGTGCACACCCGGGCTGAACCGGAAGCAGCCGACGACGAGCGTGCTGACAGGCCCCTCTCCGCCGAGCCGGAGAGGCGAGAGCCAGGGCCCGCGCAGCTGCTCCGGGGAGAGCATGTCCCGCGCCGCGAGCGTGCGCCGGGAGCCATCATCCAGCACGTGGGCCGCGCCATGGGGCACCAGCACCACGTCTCCCGCCGAGAGGAGCACGGGAGCCTCCACGCCCTCGACCCGGAGCCGCAGGCTGCCTCGCGCCAGCACGTAGAAGGACGAGGTCTCCTTCTTCGGAACGCGCAGCGCCCAGGGCGCTCCCAGCTCGAAGCGGCCGAAGAGCTGGGTGGTGAACCGCATCGTCTCGAGCACGTCCGAGACGACGTCGATGCGGCCGTCCATGGGTCCTGGACGCTCGGGCAATTCTTTTGGACTCGCTGGCATTGAGAGTCCATAGCGCTGGGAGCACTGTTCGTCCATCACGAATCAGGAGCGACGCATGACACTTCCCTCATCCCCTCGCGATGCCGCCAGCTTGTTGGACGCCCACCTGGAGCTCATCGGTACGGACATCGAGCGCTGGCTCGGACTCTTCACGGAAGACGCGGTCGTCGAGTTCCCCTATGCGGCCGGGCTCGGTCTGCCCGAGCGCCTGGAAGGACGGGAGGCGATCCGCCGGTACTTCGCGGACACGCCGAAGCACTTCCAGGGGCTCGTCTTCACGAAGGTCCGGCGTTACCGCACCTCGGAGCCGGACGTCGCGCTCGCGGAAGCGCACGGCTCGGCGACCATCGCCGTCACGGGCAGCGGGTACGAGCAGGACTACGTCATGATGGTGAAGACGCGGGACGGGAGGATCTCCCTCTACCGGGAGTACTGGAATCCCATCCCGGGGCTCAGGGCCTTCGGTGGAGAGCAGAACCTGCGGAAGGCGGTGAGCGCGTCATGAGTGCTTCGCGAACGGGACACGCCCCCCGCGTCCTCGTCACGGGGGCGACGGGGAACACGGGCAGGCCCATTGCCTCGCGCCTGGCGGAGCTCGGCTTTGCCGTCCGGACCGCGGCGCGAGGAGACCGCCCCGCGGACAGCACCACCGAGCACGTGCGCTTCGATTGGGCCGATCCCTCCAGCCATGAGGAGGCCTTGTCCGGCGTGGACCGGATGTACCTGATCGCCCCGGCGATGGTGGAGGACCCTTCCGTCCTCATGCTGCCGTTTATCGAGCGGGCGGTGGAGCATGGCGTTCGGCGTGTCGTGCTGTTGAGCTCCTCCGCCGTGCCCGAAGGGGCTCCGGGGCTGGGGACCGTGCACCGGGCCCTCCGCGAGCGGGCGCCGGAGTGGGCCGTGCTCCAGCCATCGTGGTTCATGCAGAACTTCGCGGACGAGCGGCACCACCATGGCGCCGGTCTGAAGCACGATGGGGTGCTCGTGACGGCGACGGGCGAGGGCCGCGTCGGGTTCGTCGATGCCCGGGACATCGCGGAGGTCGCCGTCCGGGCGCTCGCCGATGAGCGCTCCCATGACACCGCGCATGTGATCACCGGCCCCCAGGCGTTGAGCTACGGCGACATCGCGGCCGTGCTCTCCCAGGTGACCGGCCGCCCGATGCGGCACGTGCAGGTGGATGGTGAGGCGGTCGTCCAGCACATGATGGGCGCGGGGATTCCGGAACGTTATGCCCGGCTCCTCGCGGGGCTCGAGGAGTCCATCCGGCAGGGGACCGACGCCCGGGTGGCCGACACCGTCTCGCGCGTGACCGGCCGCCCACCGCGCTCCTTCGAGGACTTCGCGAGGGCCCACGCCTCGTTCTGGAAGTAGCTACCGCGGCCCTGGCATTGCACTGCGTGAGGGTCATGCGGAAATCTTCCCTCATGGTCACTCGCCGCCCTCCCGAGTCCGAGTCCACTGAACGAAACGCCCCGTCCGTCGAGGCGGCCTTCCAGGCTGCTCCAGAGGAGATGGTGGCGGAGATCCTGGACGGTGAGCTGCACCTCAGCCCCCGCCCGGCCCGCCCCCATGCCAACGTGGCGATGAACCTTGCAGGCATCCTCACCGCGCCCTTCAAGTTTGGCAGGGGGGGCCCGGGCGGGTGGGTCAGCATCTCCGAGCCAGAACTGCATCTCGGCCCCCGCCCGGACAAGCTCGTGCCGGACCTCGCCGGGTGGAGGCGCGAGCGTCTGCCGGACGCTGTCGGAGGAGAGGATGCGCCGGCGCATTACGACCTCGTCCCGGATTGGGCGTGCGAGATTCTCTCCAAGCGCACGCGCAGCAGGGACAAGGGCCAGAAGATGCACATCTACGCCCGGGAAGGGGTGCGGCACCTGTGGCACGTGGATCCGCTGGCCCGCACGCTCGAGATCTTCCGGCTTCAGGAAAGCCAGTGGCTCCTCGTCCATTCCTTCGCCGGTGAGGCGCGGGTGCGCGCCGAGCCATTCGAGGCCCTCGAGCTCGAGCTGGCCCTCGTCTGGTCCAGATAGTGATTTTGCATGCCTCGCGAGCCCCCCATCGTCCTGCCCATCTCGTTGCCCCTGCTCAGGCACGCCAACCCCTGGGCGCTCCTGCTCGCGAAGGAGGAGGGTTATTCCCTCTCCAACGCTTCTCTCCTGTCCGAGCGCTACGCCCTCAAGAGCGATGAGAAGCCCTTCCTGCGGGAGCTGCTGCGCCGCAAGCGCAACGTGTGGGCCTTTCGCTGCGATCAGCGCCGCTTCGCCGGGGACTTCGTCGTGGTGGACATGTCGGAGCCGCGCCCCGAGCGGCGATGGGTCGGGGTGTTGGATCTCAAGATGGGGGCACCGCTCGTGCTCGGCGGGGGCGGAGCGGGCGTGCAACTCACCCATGCGCAGCTCGCCGTGGAAGCCCTCGCCGCGCGCCAGGGCATCATCACCCCCGGAACCCGGTACGAGCTGGCCACGGGTGACAAGGCCGCCATCCTCGCCTGGCTGTGCGCTGGACGGCGCGGCCGGCGTTCCTCGTAGGAGCTCGGGTATCGGCACTGGCGCTCCGTGGTGGGCCATCAGACCCGGCCCGTCGTGCCCTGAACCAGATCCTTCATGCGGACGGTCAGGTGGGTGTCCTGGGTCGCCAGCGTGCTCGCATCATCGGTGGGGATGACGTAGCCCTGATCGGCGCCGACGTGCTTCCGGTAGAAGTCCACCACTCCCTGATCCTGCACGTTGGACGTGGTGGTCTTCTTGATGCCGTAGACCGAGCCGGCGGCATTCCGGGCCTTGACCGCGTCCGGGGCGGACTCCAGGAGGTTCCGCTCCGTGCCGGACTTCTTGCCGCCGCTCTCCGGCGCGATGGTCATCGAGGCGTTGTCCCCTTCGATGTAGCTCACGTCGTAATAGGTCTGGTCTCCGCCGCCGTTGAACTTGACCTCACCGAGCGTGGCCGCCGCTCCGTCGCCCGACGTGCTGCGGAAGTTGCCGGACCAGCCCTTGGGGAACTCCACCGTCTGGGCCTTGCCGGGCTCCAGCGTCAGGGAGTTGATCGCCTTGTCCCCGGCGTTGGGCGTGAACTGGATGGTCATCGGCGAGCTGCCATCGTTGGTGAAGGTCATCGTGTTGCCGCTCTTCGCGGGGCTGGGAGCACCGACGCCACCGGCACCCTCCACGCTCTTCAGCGGAGACGCCGGGGCCGGCATCGTCTGGCCACCGGCCGTGGGGCTGGGAGCACCGGCGCCACCCTGGCCACCGAGCAGCTGCGCGGCCTTCTCCAGCACCTGCGCCATCCGCGCGAGCTCCTGCACCACCGACTCCAGGCCGCCCGCGTTCTTCGCGTTCATCGGAGAGTCGAAGCCATCGGCCGCGAACAGTTGCCGCAGGGAGTTGCTCCGCTGCGGGCCCTGGAGGTCCGTCAGGCCCCTGGCCGGCGTGGAGCTCGGCTCGGTCTGGGCGGGGCGCACCGAGGAAGGGCAGGCGATGGGCGAACGGGACAGGGGGGCGATGGCCATGGCGGGAACTCCTCGGGAGCGCTGGGGACGTGGGAGGCGACTTGCTCGCGGCTCGCGTGGGCATAGAGCAGGAGGCGTGCCAGGGCCTCGCGGCCTCTCGGGGCCGCTGCAAGAGGCCCTCGTCCCTCTGAAAGCCGCGTGTCCTGGGGATCGCCGTCACCCGCTGGAGGCCTCGAGCCCGGTGACTGCCGTCATCCCCTGGTGACCGCAGTCACCACCCTTCAACCCGTGGCCCTGGTGTGGACAGGGGATTGAACCCCATTTCACCCGATCCCCTCACCCCGTCCCTCTCCCGGAGGGCGAGGGGATATGGCCACGGCGGTCAGCGCATTTTCCCGGGGTGCTCTTTCGCGGACCTGCCTGAAAGGGCTCAGGCGCGCTCCCCCAGGACGCCCCGCACCTTCCTCGCGAGCTCCTGGAGGTGGGGCTCTCGCAGCATGGTCACGTGATTGCCGGGCACGACGTGGACCTCGACGCCCTCGGCGGCCAGGGGGATCCACGCCAGCTCGGGATGCCGCGGGGTCTCCCTCCTCCGTCGGGGCGCGCACGGGCGCTGCAGTGGGGGAGGGCCGCGGCGCCGCTCCGTGTCGGTGAAGGTCGTACGGAGTACCGGATGCCGCTCCACCAGCAGCGCCAGCGCACGCCTCAGCAGCTCCGGCTCCACTGCACCCCGGAGCCGGAAGCCGTAGGCGAGGTTGTACGCGGTGGAGTCGAGCTGGGTGGCGAACCAGAGGGCCCGCTGGTTGTACGAAAGCGCGCCCCCTTCAGACGAATGCGGCATGAGCCCTCGAGACGCTGGAAGGCCGGGAGTCTGTCATGCGGAGGTGACTCCCGATGCCCGGACGAGGCCCGCCAGGCAGGCAGGCAGCGAGGCTCTCGAGTGGTTGCGGCACGGACTGCTTTCGAGCCGTTGCCTCGGGCAGCCGGCTCAGTGCTCGTGGCCGGGGGCGTGCGCGTGGCCGTGCTCGAGCTCTTCCTTCGTCGCCGCGCGCACCTCGCGCACGGTCACCTCGAAGTGGAGCGTCTTGCCCGCCATCGGATCGTTGAAGTCGATCACCACCGTCTTGGGCCGCACTTCCTTGACGAGGAACTCCACATCGTCGCCGTCCTCATCCGTGGCGCTCACGATGCCACCGGCCTCCAGCTCCATGTCCGGCGGGAAGTCCTCGCGCGGCACCTCCTCCACGCCATCCGGATCGTACTCCCCGTAACCGTCCTTGGGCTCGACCACGACCTTCAGGGACTCGCCCGCCTTCTTTCCCGCGAGCGCGTTCTCCAGCCCCGGGACGATCTCCTCGTACCCGTGCAGGTAGACGAGCGGATCTCCCGGTTCACTCTCGTCGATGATCTTCCCGTCACCCAGGTGTAGGCGGTAGTCGATGGAGACGACGGTGTCCTTGGCAATCTGCATGGATGCCCTCCTCGGGGCACGGCATTTCAGGCGCGCTCGGAGCCGGACCCGCCACCGGCTTCTCCGGGGGAGGGGACTCCTGCCGTGCCTGGCTGATGATGGGGTTGCGCACCGGCTCTTTGCAGCGGAGCAGGACGCTCACCTGCCCACCAGGTGAGTGGGGGCGGCGCTCTGTACCACAGCGCCTCGGCCGCGGGCGGCCCAATACGCGGCGGTGCGCGTCATGGCTCGCGGGGGTGGGCTCCCTGTCCACACGGCCTGAATCGGCTCGGTGAATCCAGCTTGCTTGGATCTCTTCGAGAAGAGTGGAGGCTCATGGGGTCATCGAGCCCCAGCTGGTGCCGCCCTGACCCAGATGAGAGACACCGTGCAGCTGTAGTAACGTTTGCATGGCAGCCCGGCGTGGGTGTTCCTTACAAGTTCATCGAAGGGGATCTCGATGGATGCCGAGGAAGCCGCCCATTCATCCCCCCTCGATTCATTCACTCCCCCTCGAGCTGCAAGGACAGTTATGGCCCTGTCGAGTTCGCATCGGAACGACGTGTCGCCCTCCGTGGTGATCCGGGGTAGTGGAATGGCACTGCCGCCCCTGGCTTTCTCCAACGAGGACATCTGCAACTGGCACGGCCGGAAGGATCCGGCGTGGGTCTACGAGACCTTCGGTGTCAAGACGCGGCACACCCGCTACGACTACCGCAACGACCGGCTCGATGATCTCGACGAGGACGATCTCGCGCTCGAGGCCGCGCAGCGGGCCCTGAAGGACGCGGGGATGAGCATCGGCGACATCCAGATGATCATCTTCGTGACGCTCACGCCCACCACCCAGTGCACGCCGGATCCGGCGTGCGTCCTGCACAAGCGGCTGGGGGCCGCGCCCAACGTGCTGGCCCTCACGCATGTGGCCGGCTGCGCGGGCCCGCTCAACGCGATGATGATGGGCAGCGCACTCATCCGCTCGGGCCAGGCGCGCAACATCCTCGTGTGCTGCGCCAGCTCCCTGTCCTCGTTCAACAGGCCGGACCTCAAGAAGCGCATCTGGCTCCTGTCGACCATCTTCGGCGATGGCGCCGGAGCGCTCGTGCTCTCGGCGGAGCGCTCCCAGGAGCCGTGTGGGTTCTCCACCTTCTTCATGCACACCGAGCCGGATCTGGACGTGGTGCAGAAGAAGTTCGGTGGCTCCAAGCACCCTCCCACGCCCGACAACTACGCGGAGGTGATGGCGGACCACTACTCCGTGGACTATCGGGCCGTTCCCCGCAACCTCCACACGGCGTTCACGCGCAGCCATGGCGAGGTGCTCGAGGACAGCGGCTTGAAGAGCACCGACTGGGTCATCTTCAACATGAGCAACGCGCAGCACCAGCGGCGCTGGCTGCAGGGGATGGGGATCCCCGAGGAGCGGTCGTTCTTCAACATGGAGAACCACGGCAACTGCGCGGCGGCCTCGCTCGCGCTCGTGCTCCACGACTTCCTCCACGCGGGGCGCCACAAGTCCGGGGAGACCGTGTCGCTGCTGTGCGTCGGCACGGGCCTGCAGTCCGGTGGCGTGCTCTACCGCTTCCCCTGAGAGGATCATGACGGAATCGTTGAAGCGCCCGGCGCTGGATGGCTTCTTCGCGGGGCTGGATGATTTCCCCATCGAGTTCGCCTTCTTCTACGAGCGGCTGCCCGCGGCGGAGGCCCTGGCCGAAGGGCTGGCGAGGATCCTGCCCGCGTTCCCGCGGCTGCGGATGGGGGATCGCGTATCGCTGGAAGACGTGCCGGGGAGCAGGGTGCCCTCCGGTGACAAGGACTCGCGGACCGGGCTCTTCGACTCCGCGGAGCGGGGCACCCGGTGGCCGCGGTGCCAGCTGAAGGTCTCGCGCTTCGGGGAGGGGGGGTGCATCGGGGCCAGCATGTCGCACGTGCTCGGCGATGGCGTCAGCCTGGTGAACTTCCTCAACGCCTGGGCGCGCAACGTCCAAGGGGCCGCCCCGGTGGCTCCGGCCGTTTCCGATTGCCCGCCGCCGCCCGTGGAGGCGCTGGGGGCGTCCGGTCCGCTGGAGGAGGAGCTGGCGCGTGCCGGCTTCCGGCTCGGGCCGCTGCCGCGGTTCTGTCTTCGTGAGGACTACACCTGGGACATCGTGCGCTTGCCGCGGGAGCAGGTGGAGGCGCTGCTGCGCGAGGCCCGGGCGAGCCAGCCCCAGGTGACGGTGGGCGACGTGCTGGCGGCCCACCTCTTCCGGCACTACCACCCCACGGCCGTGGAGGGAGCGCCGGAGCCGTCGCTGGGCATCATCTTCGACTTCCGGCGCATTCCCGGGCTGCTCCCGCCGTCCTACTTCGGCAATGCCGGGCTGCCGCTGCTCGTCCCGCTCGCCCCCGGGGAGGCCACGACGCTGCCGCTGCCCGAGCTCGCGGCCCGCGTCCGGGCCCGGCTCCAGTCCGCGAGCGCCGCGGATTTCCACCGCTACCACGCGCTCCTGGAGGAGGTGCGGCGCACCAGGGGGCAGGAGGGGCTGAACCGGGTCGCCTTCTCGGCGGAGGATCACGGGCTGGTGATCAACAACATCTCCCGCTTCGATCTGTCGCTGCTCGACTTCGGCACGGGCGCACCCTACGCGTTCGACGTGATCACCCCGGTCCCCCGGGTGTGCTTCATCATCTCCCGGGGCGACACCCTGGAGGCGCACACCTCCCTGCCGAAGGACTGCTGAACGGGCAGGGGTGCGTGCTCCCGGGCCGCGCCGTCACAACCGATCCTCGCGGACTCCATCCGGGTGTACCACCCCCACCGGCCGACAGGCCGCCGCGAAGGAGTCCGGACATGAAGAAGAACGCCAAGGACAAAGCGCCTCGGAAGGGCGGGAAGCCCTTCTTCGCGCAGCTGTTGGAGGCCCAGGAGCTCGAGCAGGTCTCGGGCGGCCACAGACCGCCCTGCCCGGGACCGCAAACCCGGAAGTTCCCCTCGGACACCGACGAGCACGACAAGGGGCCTCCCATCTTCGTGACGTTGAAGTACCCCTCGGACAATGACGAGGGCGGCTCCACCTGCTGAGGGGAGTCGCGGGGCGTCAGCGGGGAAGCTGGGCCACCGGGATGCCGTAGCGCAGGTCCACCCGGGTGACGCCCTGGCTTCCCTGGCTGGCCTTCTTCGAGAGCTTCAGCACCACCCCGAGCACGGTGAACATGAGGTGCTCGACGAACAGGGGGGCCATGACCATCCGGTGCACGCGGGTCTGCATGGCCTGGATCTGATCGGCCTCGGGGCGGCGCTCGTCCTGGATCTTCTGGAGGACGCCCTCGTCGATGGGCTGACCGGCGCGCAGGGCCTCGAGCAGGTGATTGGCGGCCACGATGCTGTCGCGCAGGGCCAGGTTCAACCCCTGGCCTCCCGAGGGCGACATGGTGTGCGCGGCGTCCCCGAGGAACAGCAGCCCGGGCACGTGCCAGCGTTCGAGCCGGTCCACGACGACCCGGAGGAACTGGGTCTCGGTGTTCTCGTCGAGCTTCTTCTCGAGGTGGGGCCGCAGCGTCTCGGGCACCGTGGGCAGGAGCTGGCGCCGCAGCTCGGGGAGGTTCTTGCGCAGCCCGCCGAGATCCCCGGGCGCGCTGTAGGCCACCTGCAGCCGGGAGCGCGTCGTGCGGTGGAAGACGGCCACCACGCCTTTGCCGAACATGTGCACATCGAGGCTCTCGGGCAGCGCCTCGGGGGCGTCCGAGAAGTCGAAGCGCAGCCACACCACGTCCGCGGGCACCTGGTTGGACTCGGTCTGGATGCCCACGTCCTTGCGCAGCCCGCTGTTGCGGCCGCTGCAGTCCACGAAGAGGTCGCCGTCGACACGGCCCTCGGTGCCTTCGCGCCGCGTCTTCAGGGCCACCACCCGGCCGTTCTCGCGAATCGTCTGGAGGGCCGTGGTGCCGAAGTCCAGCCGGTAGTGCGGGAAGCGGCCGCACAGCTCGTGGAGCAGCCCGAGCAAGCCGGCCTGGGAGATGAGCGAGCCCCGCTCCTTGCCGCCCGGGACCATGACGCGCCGGCTCTTCCCGACGAACAGCCGCCGTTCCACCTCCGGGAACGCGAGCTTCCGCTCCGCGAGCACCTGGAGCATGCCGAGCTGCTCCAGGGCCGCGAGCACCGAGGGCTGGAGGAACTCGCCGCGGAACTCGCGCTCGAAGTCGGGATGTCTCTCGAGCACGCGCACCGGGACGCCATTCGTCACCAGTTGGTAGGCGAGCAGCATGCCGGCGGGGCCGGCTCCGACGATCACGACCTGGGGATTCGTTGTCTGCGACATGGGTGCGGGCGACATAGGGCCGGAGATCGGCGAGCGTCAATGCACTCGTGGAATGATGGCCCTCGCTTCCACCTCACGAGGTGATCGATGGCTGAAGAATGGGACGTGCGGACCCGGCTGGTGCAGGCCGATGCGGATTCGGAGGAGGGGGCGCCGCTCAATACGCCCCTCGTGTTGTCCACCACCTTTCGCGCCCACCCGGAGGGGGTGGGCTTCTCCGCGGCGGACCTGGGCGAGGAGTCGCCCTACTTCTACGCGCGCTGGTCCACGCCCACCGTGCGCACCCTGGAGCGGCGTCTGGCCGAGCTCGAGGGCGGCGAGGATGCGCTCTGCTTCTCCAGCGGCATGGCGGCCATCACCGGGCTGCTGCTGCACCTGCTCGGGCCTGGAGACCACCTCGTCATCAGCGACGTCTGCTACGCGGGCGCGGCCGAGTTCGTCCGGGGCAAGCTGCGGCGCTTCGGCGTGGAGGTGTCGATCGTTGATACCTCGGACCTCGCCCAGGTCCGTGCCGCCCTGCGCCCCACGACGCGGCTCGTCTACATCGAGACCCCGTGCAACCCCATCCTGAAGCTGACCGACGTGGAGGCGGTGGGGGCGCTCGCGCGTGAGGCCGGAGCCCGCCTCGCCGTCGATGCGACCCTCGCGACCCCCATCGGACTGCGGCCCATCGCCCTCGGGGCCGACTTCGTCATCCACTCGTTGACCAAGTACATCGGAGGCCACGGGGATGCGCTGGGTGGCGTCGTCGTGGGGCGCCGGGCAGAGCTGGCGGCGCTGCGCCAGGACTCGCTCATCCACCTGGGCGCGGTGCTCAGCCCCTTTCCCGCGTGGTTGATCCTCCGCAGCCTCGCCACCCTGCCTCAGCGCATGGCCTCCCACGCGGCCACCGCCCGGCAGGTGGCCGCGTTTCTCGAGACGCACCCGCGCGTGCACCACGTCCTGTACCCGGGCCTCGACTCACACCCGCAGGCAGAGCTCGCCCGGCGGCAGTTGCGCAACACCTCGGGGATGATCGCCTTCCAGGCGGAGAACGCTCCCGCCGTGGCGCGCCGCCTCGCCGAGCGGCTGAAAGTGGTCAAGTACGCCGTCTCGCTTGGCAAGCCGCACAGCCTCGTCTTCTACCTGCCGACGGAGGATCTGCAGCGGACCTCCTTCCAGCTCCCGCCCGAGCTGCTGGAGCGTTACCGGGCCTGGGCCGGGGACGGCATCTTCCGCCTGTCCATCGGACTGGAGGCCCCGGAGGATCTCATCCGGGACCTGGATCAGGCGTTGGCGCCCTGAGCCTCCAGCGCGGGAGTCATGACTGTCATCGCCCGCGCGCCTCGTCTCCACGCAGGACCATGCACGAGCTGAACAGCCGGGCCACGAGGCTGCCCTTGTCGTCCTCGACGTCGCACTCGATCAACCCGAGCGTCCGCGTGCGCTTGACCACTCGCCCGGTGGCGCGCAGGTGGGCGTTCCAGATGGGCTTGAGGAACTTCGACGTGAGATCGAGCGTGGTGAAGCTCTCCTCATCCTCGAGCGTGGTGGCCATCGCCGCGCCCATGGACAGGTCCGCCAGATCGCAGAGCACGCCACCGTGGAGGGTTCCCATGGGATTGGCATGGCGCTTCGAGGCGTCCAGCTCGACGACGACGCGGCCTGTCTCGACTCCGGTGAGCTGCAGCCCCAGCAGTTGCGCGATGGGTGGGGGCGGCGCCTCTCCCCGCAGGATCTGCTCGAGTTCCTGGAGGTGCCGCGTGGACTTGGGGGCGGAGACTCGGCCGTTCATGACTTCTCCTCGTTCAGGCGCACGCGACGGGGCAGCTCCCGCGCCGCGGCCCTGGGCTGGCTTTTGATATTATGACCATAATATGAAAAGGCCAGCGCTTCCAGGGAATCGACCGAGGGGCCGCCTGGGGGGCGTGATGGGCCCGGTCTCGCAAAAGTTGTCCAGCTGGCGTGTGGCTATTCGCAACGAGGACGAGTCGGCGGCTCTCCCGGGCGCTCGCTGACTCCGGCCAGGCCGGCTTACTCCGCCTCGAAGTCCACGTTGAAGACCAGGCGCTGGTCTCCCGGCAGCATGAAGGTCTTCTCCCAGACGGACTCGTTCTGGGTGACGCGCAGGTGGTGCTCGCCCTCGAACATCGTCTTCTCGGAGACCGGTGCCGTCCCCAGCGCCTGCCCGTCGAGCGTCACCTGGGACCCGGACGGCGCGTGCACCAGGATGGAGCCCATGCCCAGCCGGATGCGGAACGTCACCGTGTCCGGAGTGGAGCGCACGTCGATCATCCGCGCCGTCTTCAGCCCCCTGGCCTCATCCAGGAAGGTGAGTGTGTGGCGGCCCGGCGCGAGCGGAACCGTCAGCGGCGAGCGGCCGAAGGCCTTGCCATCCACCGACACGGTCACGTCGGGATTCACGAGGATCTCCACCGGCGTGGGAGGCACGGTGGGCGCCGCCGGGGCGGCCGCCACGCGCACTCCGGCATCCGGCGGGGACTGGGGCGCGGCCTCGAGCAGCACGGGGGTGTCGAATCGCAGGTCATCACCCGCATCCGTCGCCATGTCCTCGGGGACGGGCGGGGGCTTCTGCCGGACGCTCCAGACGGTGCCCACCGCGCTCACGAGCAGCAGGGCACCCACCGCGACCACGAGGGGCGCGGGCGAGCGGCGCGGGCGCGCGGGCCCGGCCATGGGCACGGCCGGAGGCGCCGCAACAGCGAGGGCCTCGGCGCTGGCGGACGGCGGCGCGCTCGGGGGCGGCGCGCTCGGGACGGGCGGAGCCACCACGGGCGCGATGACGGGCGCGGACGCGGTGACGGGCGCGGGCGGGACGACCGGCACGGACGCGGTGACGGGCGCGGCGGCGGGGGAGGGCGCTCGCGCGCCGCGGGCCAGCTCCTCGAGTCCCTTGTCGATCGTCCTCTTCCGGGCGGCCCGGGTCTCGTTGTTGGGCGGCAGCAGCCTCTCGATGAACCCGCCGAAGGCCGTGGACGAGGGCAGCTCGCCCGCGACGGCCACCAGGGCCTCGCGAAAGGCGAGGGCGCTCGGGTACCGGTCCCCGGAGCGCTTGGCCGTCGCGCGGCGCACCACCTCGTTGTAGGGCAGCGGAATCTCTGGCGGCAGCGGCGGTAGCGGGCGGTTGAGGACGGCCTTGTCCCGCTCGATGGAGTCCTGGAAGGGTTTGCGCCCCGAGAGGCACTCGTACAGCAGCAGGCCCAGGAGGAACACGTCCGTCAGGACGGAGGAGGCCTCGCGGCCACCCATGAGCTGCTCGGGGGCGATGTACAGGCGCTGGTTGCGCACCCGGCGTCCATTGAGCTCCCTCGGTGCCACCCCCAGCGCGCCGTAGCCCGACACCTTGCACACGCCGTTGAACGAGACCATCACGGTCTCCGGGCGCAGATCTCCGTGGATCAGCGGCGTCCCATCATCGTTGCCCGCCACGTGCGCGTAGTGCACCCCCTTCGCCACGTCCGCGGCGACGAGCGCGGCGAACTCCGGCGGCAGGCGCTGGGCCGCTTCCAATATCTGGCGCAGCGGCTCTCCATCCGCGTACTCCGTCACCCGCGCCAGCCGGCCCTCCAGCGTCACCAGCCCGTGCACGCGCAGGATGTTGGGGTGCTCGAAGACGACGGCGCGCTCCGTCTCCCGCTCCAGCCGCGCCCGCTGCATCGCGTCCTGCGCCACCTCGGGCGGCGCCCACACCAACACCACCGGCCGCGGCGCCGCTCCCTCTTGCAGCGCCAGCGCCAGGTACGGGCGCGCGCCCTCTCCAGGCATCAAGGGACCGAGTGGCTGGTAATGAACCTGGCTCATGGCTTCCCTCTTTTTACGGCTCCCCGGCTCCCACCGCCAGCCACAGGGTACGAGCGGCACGCCTTCGCACCCCTTGAGAGGGTGGTAAAAGTCGAAGAATCCACCAGCCGTGAAAGTCCCACTTCACTTTCCCTGGAAAACGAGCTATCAATACACCCATACTGAATTGATTCGGTGGGGCTGTTATGACCCGCCCTGTTGGCGGAGTCGAGGCAGCCCAGTGAGGGGAGTGGGGCATGCGGTGGACCTCCAAGGAGTCCCTGATGCGTCACGAGGGCGAGGCGGGCCCGGGGATGGGTCCATGCCGACCGGTCTTCGTGTTCTCCGGGCAGGGCTCGCAGTGGACGGGCATGGGCCGGGCGCTGTTGGAGCGCTCGACGGTGTTCGCGCTGGTGCTCAAGGCGTGCGACGTGCAGGTGCGGCGGCTGATGGGCTGGTCCCTGCTGGAGGCGCTGACGGCGGAGGACGCGCGGCTGGGTGACATCGAGGTGAGCTGCCCGGCCATCGTGTCCATGGAGATCGCCCTGGCGGCGCTGTGGCGCTCATGGGGCATCGAGCCGGCGGCGGTGGTGGGGCACAGCATCGGCGAGGTGGCGGCGGCCCACGTGGCGGGGGTGCTGTCGCTGGAAGACGCGATGCGGGTCATCTGCCACCAGGGCCGCACCGTGGGGAAGCTCAAGGGGAAGGGGGCCATGGCGGTGGTGGGGTTGCCGTGGGCGCGGGTGGGTGAGGCGCTGCCCGAGTTCGCGGGCCAGCTGTGGCGCGTCATCCACGCGAGCCCCGAGTGGACGGTGGTGGCCGCGGAGCCGGAGGTGCTGGAGCGGGTGCTGGCGGTGCTGCGCAGGCGCGGCGTGCCGGCGCGCCGGGTGGACTCGGAGGTGGCGGCGCACTGCCCGCAGGTGGACCCCTACCGCGAGGAGCTGCACGGGCTGCTGAGCGGCATCGGCCCGCGCGCGGAGCGGCTGCCCATCGTCTCCACGGTGACGGGAGGCGCGCTGCCGGGGCGGCGGTTCGACGCGGGCTACTGGGTGCGCAACCTGGCCGAGCCGGTGCTGTTCCGCGAGGGCGTGGACACGCTGCTCGAGGCCGGGCACGACACCTTCCTGGAGGTCAGCCCGCATCCGCTGGTGAAGCACTCGCTGGAGTCGTGCCTCGAGGGCGCGGGCGTGCGCGGGCAGCTCTTCGTGTCGATGCGGCGCGGCAAGGAGCCGACGCAGGAGATGCTGGGGACGCTGCGCGGCCTGTCCCAGCCGCGCGAGCCGGAGCGGCAGCCCGAGGCGTCATTATCGGATGCCGGGGGGGCGCTCCTGGCGAACGTGGCCTGAGACGCAGGGGAGGCCCCGGCCGGAGCGCGGGGCCCCAAGCGCGTCCTCACCCGAGCAGCAGGGCGAGCTTGTCGAGGGGACTGACGCTCTTGCGGCGCAGCAGGCCCAGGCCCCAGCGGCGGCTCGGGCGCGGCCGGACGGCCTGGTGGAGGGACAGCTTGCCGGGGCCGCCGAGCAGCAACCCGAGGGCCGCGGCCATCAGCGACAGGTTGAACTCGTAGCCGCCCTTGAGGTTGTCGAAGCCCTTGGAGGCGTGCACCTTGGCGATGGCCACGGCCTGGGTGGCGAGGATGGAGAGCGCCGCCACGCGGGTGCCGATGCCCAGCACGGAGAGGACGCCAGCCAGGGTCTCGGTCCAGGCCGTCGCGAGCGCCAGGGGCCGTGCGGGCTCGAGGCCGAGGCTCTCGAAGAACTGCGAGGTCTGCTCCAGGCCCTCCGGCTTCAGCTTGGAGATGCCGTGGTAGAGCATCGTCGAGCCGAGCGTGGCCCGGAGTGGAAGCGCCGAGTGATTCGCCAGCGGGCCTTCCCAGGCCGTCAGGGTCGCGATTGCCATGTTCCCCTCCGCGTGTGGTGTGTCGCAGACACCCTTCGCATCGGGTGCGCTCCCGGCAATGAAGCTCCAGGCGAGCGGGGGAGCGCCCGGGCGTCGTCTCTCCGCTGAGCTCAGGCCGTCCGGAGAAGCCCGTGTCAGGCCGGCGCTCGTGAGGGCGTCTGTCGCCGCGGATTCCTGACGAGGAGAGTCACCGATGGGATGGGCTACCGACGCGGTCAGCGCGTTGGCGAGGGGGGAGCAGGTCACGGTCCGGCCGCGAGGCGGATCCATGCGAGGACGGATCGAGGATGGGCAGCCCGTCACGATCGGTCCCGTGGAGCCCGCCGTGGTGGAGGCCGGAGACGTGGTGCTGGTGCGATGGAAGGGGGGCGTCCTCCTGCATCTGGTGAAGGAGGCCACCCGGGACCGGGTGCTCATCGGCAACAACGTGGGCAGGGTGAACGGGTGGGCGAGCCGCCGGGATGTGCTCGGCCGCGTGGTGCGGGTTCATCCGCTCGGGAGCTGACGCTCAGAACCGGGCGTCGACGCCGAGCGCCACTCGGAGCCGTGCGAGGTACTCCGCCCGGGGTATCTCCACGGCTCCGATTCGCATCAGGTGCGGATTGGGTGCCTGGGCATCGAGCAGGACGAAGCCGTGGGCCCTGAGCCGCTCGACGAGGTAGGCGAGCGCCGCCTTCGAGGCGTCCGTTCGCCGGTGGAACATGGACTCGCCGCCGAAGTAGCCGCCGAACGCCACGCCGTACAGCCCGCCGATCAGGTGCTCTCCCTCGTAGACCTCCACGCTGTGGGCGATGCCCCGGCGGTGCAGCTCGGTGTACGAGGCGATGAAGTCCTCGGAGATCCACGTCTCGGGGCGGCCGGGGGAGGGCTCGGCACAGGCGCGCATGACGTCGGTGAAGCGCTCGTCCACGGCGAACCGCCAGCCGGCGCTCCGGATGCGCTTGAGCGTGCTGCGGTGGGGCCGGTAGCTCTCGAGGTCGAAGATGGCGCGCGGGTCCGGCGACCACCAGGTGATGACCGGGTCCGAGGACCACGGGAACATCCCGGCGCGGTAGGCCTGGATGAGGAAGTCGGGATCCAGGGTGCCGCCCACCCCCACCAACCCGGGAGGAGGCTGCACATCCTCCTCGCCAGGGATCTCGGGATCGTCGCCGTTTTCGTCCATGGTGAGGACGCCATGCTACGTCAGCCCCGGCCCGGTGCACCCTACCTCTGATGTCACCCCCTGCGGTATGATGGGACGAGTCTGGCGGGAGCGCCAGCGGGAGGAGGAGCGAACATGGGTCGGGGAAAGCGTCCAGCCACCTACGAGGACATTGAGGCCCTGCCGACAGGGTGGGTGGGGGAGATCATCGACGACGAGCTGTGGGCCTTTCCACGGCCGGCGGCGTGGCACTCGCGGGCGGCTTCGAAGCTTGGCGTGCTGTTGGATCGCTTCGACGCGGGGCAGGGCGGTCCGGGGGGCTGGTGGCTCCTGGACGAGCCGGAGCTGCACTTCGGCAAGCAGGTGCTGGTGCCGGACCTGGGGGGCTGGCGGCGGGAGCGGGCACCCGGGCTGCTGGAGCGGGATGAGCCCTTTTTCGACGTGGCGCCCGACTGGGTGTGCGAGGTGCTGTCGCCCTCCACGGCCGCGTTGGACCGGGGGCGCAAGCTGGAGGTCTACCACCAGCAGGGCGTAAGCCACGCCTGGCTGGTGGATCCGCGAGCCCACACCCTGGAGGTGTACCGTCGGGGGAGGAGGGGCTGGAGACTCGCCGCCCGTCACGGGGGCGAGGAGGTGGTCCGCGCCGAGCCCTTCGACGCGGAGCCACTGGAGCTGGGGCTCCTCTGGGTCTCGAAGTCGACCCCAGCCCCTGGAGCGCCTACCCCGGGGTGAACCATACCAGCACCCTACCTCTGATGTCACCCCCTGCGGTATGATGGGAGAAGTCTGGCGGGAGCGCCAGCGGGAGGAGGAGCAACATGGGTCGGGGAAAGCGTCCAGCCACCTACGAGGACATCGAGGCCCTGCCGATAGGGTGGGTGGGGGAGATCATCGACGACGAGCTGTGGGCCTTTCCACGGCCGGCGGCGTGGCACTCGCGGGCGGCTTCGAGGCTCATCATGCTGCTGAGGGACTTCGACGTCGAGCAGGGCGGGCCGGGGGGCTGGTGGCTCCTGGTCGAACCGGAGCTGCACTTTGGCAAGCAGGTGTTGGTGCCGGACCTCGCGGGCTGGCGGCGGGAGCGGGCGCCCGGGCTGCTGGAGCGGAATGAGCCCTTCTTCGACGTGGCGCCCGACTGGGTGTGCGAGGTGCTGTCGCCCTCCACGGCCGCGTTGGACCGGGGGCGCAAGCTGGAGGTCTATCACCAGCAGGGCGTGAGCCACGCCTGGCTGCTGGACCCGCGAGCCCACACCCTGGAGGTGTACCGTCGGGGGAGGAAGGGCTGGCGGCTCGCCGCCCGTCACGGGGGCGAGGAGGTGGTCCGCGCCGAGCCCTTCGACGCGGAGCCCCTCGAGCTGGGGCTCCTCTGGGTCTCGAAGTCCACCCCGGCCCCTGGAGCGCCTACCCCGGGGTGAACCACACCACGGACAGCGGGGGCAGCGTCAGCGAGGCCGAGGCCTCCTGCCCGTCCCACCCGTGCGGCTCGGTGTGGATGCGGCCCATGTTGCCGATGCCGGAGCCGCCGTAGTCGCTGGCGTCCGTGTTCAACAGCTCCACGTAGCTGCCGTGCCGGGGGAAGCCGACGCGGTAGCCCTCGCGAGGCACGGGCGACAGGTTGGCGATGCACACCACGTGGCCTCCCGGCTGGCGCGAGCGCCGCACGAAGGCGAACACGTTGGCCGCCGCCGCGTCCGGTTGCAGCCACTGGAAGCCGAACGGCTCGCTGTCCGCGTCGTACAGCGCCGGGTGGCTCCGGTAGAGCTTGTTCAAGTCCGTCATCATCGCGTGGAGGCCCGCGTGGCCCGCGTCCCCCAGCAGGTGCCAGTCCAGGCTCCGATCGTTGTTCCACTCGGCGGGCTGGCCGAACTCGCCGCCCATGAAGAGCAGCTTCTTGCCCGGGTGCGCCCACATCCACGCCAGCAGGGCCCGGAGGTTGGCGCGCTTCTGCCACGCGTCGCCCGGCATCTTCCCGTACAGCGAGCCCTTGCCGTGCACCACCTCGTCATGGCTCAGCGGCAGCATGAAGTGCTCGCTGAAGGCGTACAGCAGGCCGAAGGTGAGCTGGTTGTGGTGGTGCTGACGGTAGATGGGATCCTTCGAGTAGTACGTCAGCGTGTCGTGCATCCAGCCCATGTTCCACTTGAAGTGGAAGCCGAGCCCGCCCTCCTGGGTGGGCTGGCTCACCTTGGGCCACGCGGTGGACTCCTCGGCGATCATCACCGCGCCGGGGAACTTGCGGCGCACGGTGTCGTTGAGCTCGCGCAGGAAGGAGATGGCCTCCTCGTTCTCGCGGCCGCCCCAGCGGTTGGGCACCCACTCGCCCTGCTTGCGGCTGTAGTCGAGGTACAGCATGGAGGCCACCGCGTCCACGCGCAGGCCATCGATGTGGTACTCGTCGAGCCAGAAGAGCGCGTTGGCGATGAGGAAGTTGCGCACCTCGTTGCGGCCGAAGTTGAAGACGTAGGTGCCCCAGTCCGGCTGCGTGCCCTGGCGGGGATCCGCGTGCTCGTAGAGGGCGGTGCCGTCGAACTGGCCCAGCGCGTGCGCGTCCCGGGGAAAGTGCCCGGGCACCCAGTCCAGGAGCACGCCAATGCCCTGCTCGTGCAGGTAGTTGACGAGGTAGCGGAAGTCATCCGGGTGGCCGAAGCGCGCGGTGGGGGCGTAGTAGTTGCCCACCTGGTAGCCCCAGGAGCCGCCGAAGGGGTGCTCCGACACGGGCATCAGCTCCACGTGGGTGAAGCCCGTCTTCTTCACGTAGTCGGCGAGCGCGGTGGCCATCTCCCGGTAGGAGAGGGAGCGATCGCCGTCCTCCACCACGCGGCGCCACGAGGCCAGGTGCACCTCGTAGACGCTCCACGGCTCGTGGTCCACGTTCTTCCCGCGGCGCGCCTCCATCCACTTGTCGTCCGTCCACTGGAAGTGGTTCAGGTCGTGCACCACCGAGGCCGTGGCCGGAGGCACCTCGGTGCGGAAGGCGTACGGGTCGGACTTCAGCAGGCGCGCTCCGCCGTGGCCCGGGCGGATCTCGAACTTGTAGCGCGTGCCCTCGGCGACCTCGGGGATGAACAGCTCCCAGATGCCCGAGGCGCCCATGCGCCGCATGGCGTGCAGCCGGCCATCCCAGCTGTTGAAGTCACCCACCACGGACACGCCCGCGGCCGTGGGCGCCCAGACGGCGAAGGCCACGCCGCTGATGCCGCTGTGGTGGATGGGGTGGGCCCCCATGCGCTTCCAGATGTCCTCGTGGCGGCCCTCGCCCAGCAGGTGCAGATCGATGTCCCCCAGCGTGGGCAGGAAGCTGTACGGATCGCGCAGCGTGAACTTCTTGTTGCCGGGGTACTCGACCTCCAGCAGGTAGTTGAAGTGCTCCGTCTTGCCGTTGATCCGCGCCTCGTAGACGCCGCCCAGCCGGTGCGTCATGGGGACGCGGCCGCCGAACTCCGGCAGCACGTGGAGGGCGACCGCATCCGGGCGGTAGGCCCGCACCACCATGGCGTCCCCATCCGGGTGGATGCCCAGCACGCGGTGCGGCTCGGGGTGTCTCAGCTCCACCACCTGCTGCAGCTCCGCATCCACCTGCTGCCGATCCATCGGCTTCTTCACTTGCGAACCTCCATCTTCATGAGCGCCTGGACGGGGATGCGCACCCAGTCCGGCCGGTTCTGCAACTCGTAACGCACTTCGTAGAGCATCTTCTCCAGCTCGAAGGCGTCAAGCATCGATTTGAAGGACGCATCGTCCTTGGGCAGGAAGGCCGCCCCTCGCGTGGCGGCGCCGTAGCCCTCGAGGAAGGCCTGGCGCGCGGGTTTCACGCGATCGCCGGCGGCCTGGCCCTCCAGCCCCACGGTCGCCTCCGCGTAGTCGAAGGAGCGCAACATTCCCGCCACATCCCGCAGGGCCGAGTACTTCTCCCGCCGCTGGGCGAAGCTGCGTCCCGGCTCGCCCTCGAAGTCGAAGAGGAGCCAGTCGCCGTCCGCCCGGAGCACTTGTCCGAGGTGCAGATCTCCGTGAATGCGGATTTTCTGCCCCGAGGGGGGAAGGTGGGCGAGCTGGGTGGCGTGGCCGATGAGGGCCTCGCGGCGGTTCTCCAGCTCGGGGAACTGGCGGGAGGCCTCGTTGAGGGTGACGCCCATCTCTCCGACGATGGAGGCGCTCCAGCGCTGCATGTCCTCGGTGAGGAGGGGCTCCGGGGAGAAGGCGGGATCGTCGGTGCTGGAGCCGAGCGCGTGGTGCAGCTCGCCCAGCCGCTGGCCCAGTCCGCGCAGCTCTGCGAGGAAGGCGTCCGTCAGCCGGGGCCCCTTGCGGAAGTGGCCCAGGGTGTAGAGCCAGCCGTCGGTGACGTTGGGGATGTAGCGGTGGACGACGGCGAGGGTGGCGCCCGCGGGACCCTCGGACTGGAGCGCGCCCAGGAGGGTGGGGGTGGCGCGGAAGGACGTCTTCGTGGCCAGGTAGCGGCCCACCTCGTACTCGGGGTTGAGGCCGGCCTCCAGCTTGCGGATGACCTTGAAGATGACCTTCTCGGCGACCACCACCGAGGTGTTGCTCTGCTCCACCTGCAGCCGGCGCACGGGCAGGGGCGAGGGCAGGGCCATCAACCCCTCGGGAGTGTCCAGCCACTCGCCGGTCAGCCTGCCCGAGGCGCTCTGGACGACGCGCTTCTCGCGGATGAGGTTGAAGAGGGCGCGCAGCACCTCCACGTCGTCGAGCGCGTCCTGGACGCCCTCGCCCTTGCTCTCCACGGGCAGCAGGTAGCGGTCCGGGTGGCCCAGCTCGTAGGTGACCTCCACCACGGCGAGGGTGAAGTCGCGCCCGCCGGGCAGCTCCACGCGGGCGTGGTCCACCACGGCCACGGCCTTGATGGGCCAGGCCTTGCCGGCGAACCAGCGCTGGTTGCGGAGGTAGTCCGGCAGTTTGGTCAGGTCGATGGGGGTGGTCACGGCATTCCTCTCCCGGGCGCGAGCTTCTCGAGGCGGAACCACAGGAACATGTAGGGGCCGAGCGTGAGCTGGTACGGCATGCCGGAGATGCGTGGGAAGGGCGTCTCGCCGATGAGCTCCACGGGCACCTGGCCCTCCCACTCGCGCATGTCGAGCACGGCGGGCTGGGCGAAGCGCGAGAGGTTGCAGATGATGAGGATCGTCTGTCCCTCGTACTCGCGGGTGAAGGCGATCACCTTGCGGTTGTCGGGGTTGACCCAGCGCAGCTTGCCCATGGCGAAGGCGGGGTAGCGCTGGCGCACGCGCAGCAGCCGCTTCATCCAGTTGAGCATGGACGAGCGGGTGCGCTCCTGGGCCTCCACGTTGATGGACTGATAGCCGTAGACGGGGTCCGCGATGATGGGGGCGTACAGGCGCGCGTAGTCGGCCCGGGAGAAGCCCGCGTTGCGGTCGCTCGTCCACTGCATGGGGGTGCGCACGCCGTTGCGATCGCCCAGGTAGATGTTGTCCCCCATGCCGATCTCATCCCCGTAGTACATGACGGGGGTGCCGGGCAGGGTGAACAGCAGGCTGTGCATCAGCTCGATCCGCCGCCGGCCGTTGTCCATGAGCGGAGCGAGCCGGCGCCGGATGCCGAGGTTGATGCGCATGCGCGGATCGGTGGCGTACTCCCGGTACATGTAGTCCCGGTCTTCGTCCGTGACCATCTCGAGCGTCAGCTCGTCGTGGTTGCGCAGGAAGATGGCCCACTGGCAGTTGTCGGGGATGTCCGGGGTCTGCTGGAGGATTTCGACGATGGGCGTGCGGTCCTCGCGGCGCACCGCCATGAAGAGGCGGGGCATCACGGGGAAGTGGAAGCCCATGTGGAACTCGTCGCCATCGCCGAAGTAGACGCGCACGTCGGCGGGCCACTGGTTGGCCTCGGCGAGCAGCATCTTGTCCCCGCCGTACTCGGCGTCGAGCGTCTTGCGCAGCTTCTTGAGGAAGGCGTGCGTCTCCGGGAGGTTCTCGCAGTTGGTGCCCTCGCGCTCGAAGAGGTAGGGCACGGCGTCGCAGCGGAAGCCGTCCACGCCCATGTTCAGCCAGAAGCGCATGACGTCCAGCATGGCTTCCTGGACCTCGGGGTTGTCGTAGTTGAGGTCCGGCTGGTGGCTGAAGAAGCGGTGCCAGAAGTACTGCTTGGCCACCGGATCCCACGTCCAGTTGGAGCGCTCGGTGTCGGTGAAGATGATGCGGGTGCCCCGGTACTTCTCGTCCGTGTCGCTCCAGACGTAGAAGTCGCGCTTGGGGCTCTTGGGATCCCTGCGGGACTCCTGGAACCAGGCGTGCTGATCGCTGGTGTGGTTGACGACGAGCTCGCTGATGACGCGGATGTCGCGCTTGTGGGCCTCGTCCACCAGGCGCTGGAAGTCCGCGAGCGTGCCGTAGTCCGGGTGCACCGCGTAGAAGTCCGCGATGTCGTAGCCGTCGTCCTTCAGGGGCGAAGGGTAGTGGGGCAGGATCCACAGGCAGGTGACGCCCAGGTCCTGCAGGTACGGGAGCTTCTCGATGAGGCCTGGGATGTCCCCGTGCCCATCCGCGTTCGAGTCATAGAACGCGCGGATGTGCAGTTCGTAGATGACTGCCTTCTTGTACCAGAGCGGATCCGTCCGGGTCATAAGGTGGGTGGGGTCTCATTCGTAGTAGTCGAACGCCTGTTCGCTGCGGCGGAAGCGGTACACGGCCCAGATGGCCGCGGGCTGCTCGGGGGTGAGACGCACGTGGGCGGTGGGCCCCTGCCACAGGCTCCGCTCGTCCGTCATCAGCTCGTGGACCTGGTACGTCTCGTCCGGTGGGATGCCCAGCTCCTGCAGGGGCACGTGCAGCACGGACTCCTGGGCGTGGTACGGATCGAAGCTCACCGCCACGAGCACCTGGCTGGAGCCGTCCGGGGTGCGCTTCAGGTAGAACATCACCTGCTCGTTGTCGGACGGGTGGAAGCGCAGGTTGGAGTAGAGCTGGAAGGCGCGGTGCTCGCGGCGGATGGCGTTGAGCCGGGAGATGTAGCCGCGGATGTTGCCGGGCCGGTCCAGATCCCAGGCCTTGAGCTCGTACTTCTCCGAGTCGAGGTACTCCTCCTTGCCCGGCTTGACGGGAGTGCCCTCACACAGCTCGTAGCCGCAGTACATGCCCCAGGTGCTGGAGAGCGTGGCGGCCATGGCGGCGCGCAGGCGGAAGCCACCGGGCCCGCTGCGCTGGAGGAACTCGGGGAGGATGTCCGGCGTGTTGGGCCAGAGGTTGCCGCGCATGAAGTCGGCCACGGGCGGCGAGGTGAGCTCCGTGAGGTACTCCTCCATCTCCTGCTTGAAGTTGCGCCAGGTGAAGTAGGTGTACGACTGCTGGAAGCCGAGCTTGGCCAGGGCCTTCATGACCTTGGGGCGGGTGAAGGCCTCGGAGAGGAAGACGACGTCGGGCCGGACGGAGTGGACCTCGCGGATGAGCCAGGCCCAGAAGGGCAGGGGCTTGGTGTGCGGGTTGTCCACGCGGAAGATGCGCACGCCCTGCTCCACCCAGTGCATGATCACCGACTTGAGCTCGGGCCAGAGCGTGGCGCGTCCGGGGCCCATCCAGTCGAAGTTGACGATGTCCTCGTAGCGCTTGGGCGGGTTCTCGGCCGTCTTGATGGTGCCGTCGGGCCGGTGGAGGAACCACTCCGGGTGCTCCTTCACGTAGGGGTGGTCCGGCGAGCACTGGTAGGCGATGTCGAGGGCGATCTCGATGCCCAGGGTGTTGGCCGCCTGGACGAAGCGCCGGAAGTCCTCGAGCGTGCCGAGCTTCGGGTGCACGGCCTTGTGACCGCCCTCGGCGGCGCCGATGGCCCAGGGGCTGCCCACGTCCTCGGGGCCCGCGGTGAGGCTGTTGTTCTTGCCCTTGCGCGCCGTGCGGCCGATGGGGTGGATCGGCGGCAGGTAGATGACGTCGAAGCCCAGCGACTGCACGTAGGGGAGCCACTTCTCGGCGTCCTTGAAGGTGCCGTGCGTGCGGCCGTCGCGGGGCGTGGAGCGCGGGAAGAACTCGTACCAGGAGCTGAACTGCGCACGCTCGCGGTCCACGAAGACCTCGAGCACACGGTCGTACCGGGTGGCGAGGGAGCGGTCCACGTACTTGGAGGCCGTCAGGGTGAGGCCCGGATCCATGGCCGCGGCGATGGCGTTGGGGCTCATGCCCTTGTCGAAGAGGGCCGCGGCCTCGGTGAGGCGTTTGGCCTCCTCGGGGCTGCTGGCCTTCTGGGCGCGCTCGGCGTGGCCGCGGAGCATGGCGGCGCCCTCGAGCAACTCGCTGCGCACGTCGCGGCCCACGTCCACCTTGCGTTTGATCTCGGAGACCCAGGTGGCGAAGAGGTCTGGCCAGGCCTCGACGGTGAACTCGTAGCGGCCGTTGCGGGCCAGGGGGAACTCGGCCTCCCACAGGTCATTGCCCTTGGCGAGCATGGGCACCTCGGCCCACTCGGTCACCTGCTCCTTGGGAGCGGCTTGCCTCCAGCGCACCACGGCCACCAGGACGTCGTGACCCTCCTTGAAGATGTCGGCCTTGACCGTGAGGGACTCGCCCTCGACGCGCTTCACGGGCCACCGTCCGGCGTCCAGCTGCGGGCGGACGTTCTCGATGACCGTGCTTCCGATTCTTTCGCTCATAAATGCAGGTGGCCTCTATAGGTCCCCGCGCCGCGCTGCTCCGGCGCTATTTTTCACCACGCGTTGATTCAGGACGCTCCTGGCGTCCGGCCCGTTGGCCCGTCAACGTTAGGAATGGCGCCGCACGGTGCACACCGGCCGGCATGGGCCGCTCCCCTGTCCGGCGCTCAGGGCGAGCGGGCAGACGGGGCAGGGCGGTGAGAACAGGCGAGTGCTCGGCCGCACGCTGGCTGGTTTGACGGGCTGGCGGGTCCCGGTTCAGCCTCTGGCTTCTTCAGCACTCAGAGGACCTGGGAGCGCCGATGCACTGGAGAGCGATGCTGATGGCAGGTCTCCTCGTGAGCCCCTCATGGGGACTGGCCGATGAGCCGAAGGAGGATCGGCCGGAGGGTGGCCCCATCGAGATGACGAACGTCTTCGAGTGTCTGAAGGCCTGTAATGCGAGCATCGAGGAGGCCGAGGACTTCTGCCGGAACCTCCCGGACGACAACAAGAAGAGAAAGGCTTTGTGCTGGTCGGCGATCTACGCGGGGAAGGCCGCGTGCCAGGTGTTCTGCCGCGCCGAGTTCGGACCGCCCATCCGGCACTAGGAATCCTGCCTGGGTGGCACTCCTGCCCTGGGCGTGACGTCGGAGTGCTCCTCGAAGAACCTCCGCACGAGCGTCATGGCATTCATGAGCGCATCAACGGGGCCGACTCCCATGACGCACTTGATGCCGGGGAGATAGCCCTCAATGGAGAGCGGGCAGTACCAGGCTCTATCTGCTTCACCTGGAAGTGGCTGCGGTCGACCGACGACGATCCGGGAGACCTTGGTCTCTCCCTCTTTCGTCGTGTGGGACCAGTGATCCTCGGCGATGGGATCATCAATCGTGGTGAGTCGAGGGCGCCAGTCTTGAGTGCTCATCGCGATGGATGGTGCTCGGGAATCGCCCGGGCGGCAGGGGAGGGGGCCATACCCGCGGACGGGTCGCCACCGGCTCCCGAGAGCCAGCCACGGTGCGCGATGAGGGGATAGCAAGGACGTCCCTGGCGAGCTGCGCGCTCAGGGTTCCTGGGTGCCACTCGAGGCCCTGACGGGCCCGTGACGGCTGCCGCGACGCCTACGGCTGCGACTTGTGCTTGTAGAACAGCACCAGCGTGTAGCAGTGGAACTCGTTGTCGCTCGACTGGGCCACCACCCGGTCGACGATCTCCAGATCCGAGTTGCTCCTGATCCAGCGGGTGACGTTCTCACCCAGCTCCTCACGCTCCTTCGCCTTCGTCGCGGAGAACACCTTCACGCCCGTGAACATCGCCTTCCACTCCTTGCGCTGTGTTTTGTACTGGTACTCAGTGTGAGGAAGGTTATCGCGCGCTCTTCGCAGGTGTCAAAAAAGCTTACCTGTAGGCGCCCCGCCCGGCCCGGGGCTTCCCGCCCGGGGGGACGTGCCTAGATTCCCTGGGTCGCTGGATCTGGAAGCCCGGGGGACGGGCCCTCGGCAAGGGGTTGGGCGAAGGGGGATGGCCGTGGACGTCAAGACGAAGAAGGACCTGGCGGTGGACTTCATCAATGAGATCCGGACCATGGATCCCGCCGCGCTCAACGCGCTGATCGTCAAGGAAGCAGGCGAGGACCTGGCCCAGTTCTTCCTCAACTACAGCGCCAACCTCATCTCCAAGGACCCCTCCCGGGTGCTGGAGAACACCTCCTCGCTCATGCTGATGGGCTACCTCATCCGCACCCACGAGGAGAAGAACGGCCAGTCCAAGCCGACGGGCCTCCAGGGCTACGCTTTCGCCTGATTTCGGGCGGGGCCGGGTGCGCCGAGACTCGACAGCTCCCACGGGAGCCTGCTAGGGACCGGCGCCCATGCTCATCGATCTGCACGCGCATTCCTACCTGTCCAAAGGTTGCGCCCTGGAGCCGCGCGCGGTCCTGGATCGCGCCGCGCTGTTCGGTCTGGACGGCGTGGCCTTCACCGAGACCAACACCCAGGACGGCTGTGACGAGCTGTTCGAGATCGGCGCGAAGTCCAAGGTGAAGGTCTTCGTGGGCCTCGAGCTCATCACCGACCGGGGCCAGTACCTGTGCTTCTTCCCGAAGCCGGAGCGCGCCCCCGAGCCGGTGCAGATGTGGGGCAGCAACCGCGAGAAGCCCTGGAGCGCCGCCGAGTGTCTTCCCAAGGTGCGCTCGCTGGGCGCCGCCATCGTGGCCGCCCGGCCGTATGACCGGGACTCGCCCAACCCCGCCATGGACTACGTCCGCACGCTGGGCGGGGTGCTGTGCGCCGTGGAGGGGTACAACGCCCGCGTGAAGCAGACGTCCAACGACCTCGCCGTGGAGGCCGCCGAGACGCTCAAGCTGCCGTGCACCGGCGGCAGTGACGCCCGGGGCTCCCTGGACGAGGTGGGCTATGGCGCCACCTTCTTCAAGAAGCCCGTGCAGACGCAGGAGCAGCTCGTGGCCGCGCTGCTGGCCGGGGACTTCTACCCCGTCATGGCCGGCGAGCTGCCCCGGCTCACCCGCCCGGGCGAGGCCCAGGCCTCCCGTAGCGGTGGCAAGCGCCGCGGGGGTGGGGGCGGCGGTGGCGGGGGGGGTGGGCGCCGTCGTCGCGGCTGACCCTCACCCCAACCCTCTCCCAGGGGGAGAGGGGGTTTTGCACGGGCAGCGAGCCCGCTGGGCGTCTACTTGGCCGTGGCGGGCGTGCCCTCGTCCACCCGGGTGACCAGACCGTCGGTGATGAACACCCGGCGCTTCTCTCCCGGGTAGATCCACTCCTGGTGCACCTGGGTCCCGTCCAGCGTGCGCCGGATGCGCTCCGGCGGACCCCAGGACATCTGCACCGCCGCCTCCGGCATGTACTCGAGGACCTTCTTCTGCCGGATGGCCTCCTGGAAGCGCGGCTGGAACTTCGCCAGCTTCGGCGCCAGCTCATGCTCCGCCAGGTGCCGATCCAGCTCGGCCCGCACGTCCTCGTTCGTCTTGAGCTGCGGCGGCATCACGAGGATGACGGGCGGCCCCGCCGGCACCCCCTCCACGTCCAGGTACACCCAGGGCTGCGTGCGCGGGGAGTACAGCACCCGCTCGGCCATCACCCAGGCGGTGGGGAACTCCACCTTCAGCACGCGCACCTTCGTGCCCGCGGGCGCCATGGCCTGCACCGCGCCGGGGTTGATGGGGTTGCCCCGGGTGTCGTTGAGCAGCCGCACCTCCTCGGGCGGGTAGGGCGTCAGCAGCCGCTTCGACGCGTCCCCGAAGAACGGGGTGACGTAGCTGGAGGCCTGCAGGTAGCGCACCGCGGACGGGCCGGTGGTCAGGTCGTGCTGGAGCTTCGACCGATCCTCCGCGCTGAGCGGCGTCTGGCTGGCGCAGCCGGTGGCGAGCACCGCGGGCACGAGGACGAGCAGGGCGAGCAGTCGTTTCATGAGTCGGTCTCCGTCAGAAGTTGAAGGCGAAGGCGCGGGTGGTGATGTGCGGGGCGTCGCGGCCGCCCGAGACGTCCGCCACCTGCACCGCCCGCTGGCGCGTGACCTCGACGATGCGCGGCCCGCCCGCCTTGGCCAGGGCGTCGATGCCCTGGATGACGTGCGAGACGAGCAGCGCGGCGCCTCCCAGGCCCCAGAACCAGCCGCCCACGGCCCACCGCAGCACGCTGCTGACCACGATGATCGCCACGTCCACCACGAGGAACAGCAGGAAGCCGTCCGTGTCCCTCACCAGCAGGTGGCCCGTGCCGAAGCCGATGAACAGCCCCAGCACCAGCGCGAGGATCTGCCGCACCTCGCCACTCACGGCGCCTCCGCCCCGGCCTCCGCCCTCCTGGCGCAGGGGCGAGTCGAGGCCGAAGCGCAGGGCGGACGTGACCCCCAGGGGGGATGTCTCGGAGTGTTGGAAGTGGGCCGCCAGTTGTACCCCGTCCAGGAGGGCGTGGCGGCCCTCCATGGCGGCGGCGAGGGAGACCGTCGGATCGGCGGCGGAGGCCGGCTCCAGAGCGGGGGACGTGGCCAGCAACGACGCGAGCAGCAGGGAAACGAGCATCGGACGCACCTCGGCGTGGAAACGCGGGAGGGCGCCTTCCTTAGCTCAGCGGGGGCTCGGCGTCAGCGATGCGTTGTCACGAGCGCGCCGCTGCTCGCTGCAGCCCTTCAGCGGCGGACAGATGGGTCCACGGCCATCGGGGTCCGGCACCAGCAGGAAACGGCCCAGGCCACGTGCGTCGGTCAGCTCCGGATGGCCACAGAGCACGCAACGGCGGGGGGGACGCTTGGAGGGAGGAAATGGCACGGGGCCACTCTCCCTCCGGTCCGCCACCCACGCGACTTTTCAGCCGCTCAGCTCTTGCCGCCCGCGGCCGCCGCCGGGGCGCTCGGGGTGCTGCTGGCGCTGGAGGCGCTCGACCCCGAGTCCGACGAGCCGCTGGTGCTCGAGGCGCTGCTGGTGCTCGACGTGCTGCTGGAGGAGGACGGGCTACTGGAACCGCTCCCGTCCTTCTTGGTGGAGCTGTAGAGGTCCGAATACCAGCCACCGCCCTTGAGGACGAAGCTGGAGCGGCTGACGACCTTGCTCAGCGAGTTCTGGGCTCCACATGCGGAGCAGGTCTCGGGCGTCGGGTCGCTCACCTTCTGCAGGACATCGATCGTCTTCTCACAGGACTTACAGGCGTACTCGTAGATGGGCATGGCTTGGCCTCTTCACTGAAAACTAAGGCGTGGAATGAGGGGAGTTGTCCGAGCCCCGCTTGCGCAGGCCCTCGGCCACTCCCAGGCGCTCGAGCGCACGGAGCACGAGCTCGGACGGGGCGCCGTGCTTGCGGGCCACCACGTCCGCGAGCTCGGAGAGCGTCTTGGCCTCCGAAAGCTCGTCGCGCACCAGCACTTCGAGCTCCCGGCGGAGCATGTCCGTGAAACGCTTCTTGATTCCCAGGTCCACCAGGTACTTCTCCCTCCCCAGCAGATCCAACCGCTGGGTGAGGTTGCGCGCGGTGAGGGCCTCGCGGCGGAAGCGCTCGCGCACCTCCTCGACCTCCCGGGACAGGCCGGCCTTGGCCTCGAGCTGACGCAGCTCGGACGGACTGAGGCCCAGCGCCCAGCCGACGCGGCCGGAGGCACCGCGGTGCTCGGTGAAGGCGCTGAGGATGGCCGTACGCTCGCGGTTCTCCATGGCCTCCATCAACCCGTGAGCCCTCAGCACTCCTTCCAACTCCATCAGCGTCAGCTCCCCCCGGCTGCCGTTGTATTGCGCGGCCAGGGAGTTGAGCAGTGCGAAGCGGTTGTCGTGCGAGCCCAGCGCCGCCTCCAGCAGCTCCTTGCCCGAGGCGCGCGTCAGCTCCTGGTAGCTCGTCTTGGGAGCCTCCAGGCGGGTGAAGCGGCCGCGGGGCTTGGGCAGATCCTTCTTGAGGAAGCTGGAGGCCTCCTCGCCCTCGTCGAACTCGGGCGGGAGCGCGTCGGCGGCGGTGCGCTTGCGGGGGGCGATCCGCGACTGGACCGTCTCGCCGCGGGACTTGGGCGCCAGCTCCGGCTTCGCGGGTACGGGGGCCGGGACGCCCGCTCGCGGGGCGGGCGTGGCGAAGGTGGGGACCTCGGGGGAGGGGGGAGGGGCGGGCGGGCGCTTCTCCTCGTGCACCCGGGCCAGCTCCTGCACCACGTCGTAGAAACCGCACCCCTGCCGCGTCGCGGCGAGCGTGGGGGCCGTGCCCTTGAGCACGTCCACCACGGCGAAGGGTCCGAGCGGCGTCGCCGCCGGCTCGGTGTCGGTCAAGGTACGTACCCGGAAGTCATCGGCCTCGGACAGCAGGGCGAGTGCTTCACGGACCTCGGTGGGGGTGGCGGGCGCCTTGGCTCGCCTGCAGTAGTCGGAGACCGCTACTGCCACCGGGGTGGGCACGTCATCGGGTTGCCGCTGTCTCTGCCAGTAACTGTTCATGTAAAGGTGCGGAAAAATGCTCGTTTACGAGGCCGGGTGGCTCTATCTTCGCTGGCAGACGGGTGTCAATGAATCCGACGGGCCCCAATCTAAACAGCCAGAAGACGATGCAAGTCGGTGTCACACCCGGGCGGGGTGCCATGGGCCCCGGACGTTCGGCCGGTGGACATTCGATGGGACGAGGGGCCATCCCCATGGCTCGGGAGGCAGGCGGGCCGTGAATCAGGACATGGACGAGGTGCTCCAGCGGTACATGGCGCAGCATGGGCTGAAGAGCACGCGCCAGCGAAGCCTCATCATCGACACCTTCTTCTCCACGGGCGGCCACCTGTCCGTGGAGGAGCTGTGGAACAAGGTGCGCCAGCAGGACACCCGGGTGTCGGTGGCCACGGTGTACCGGACCATGAAGCTGCTCAACGAGTGCGGCCTGGCCCACGCGCGCAACTTCGGCGACGGGCAGACGCGCTACGAGGCCGCCGCCGGCCGCCACCACCATGATCACCTCATCTGCACCCACTGCGGCACCATCGTCGAGTTCGAGGACGACCGCATCGAGCAGATGCAGGACGCGGTGGCGCGCAAGCACGGCTTCACGGTGACGTCGCACAAGATGGAGCTGTACGGGCTGTGCCGGAACTGCCAGCGGAGTGGCGTGGCCAAGAGCGAGGCATGAGGCGCACGGCGCTGGCGGTGGGGTGCGCCCTGGTGCTGGCGCTGGCCGGGTGCCGCACGGTGCCCGAGCGGGAGCCCGGGCCCTCGCCCTACCTGCGGGCGCTGGCGCTGCCCTCGGTGGGGCCCACGCCCCTGGACTGGAACCGGCTGCCCGGGCGCGTGGTGCTGGTGTCCTTCTTCGCCACCTGGTGCTTCACCTGCCTGACGGATCTGCCCACGCTGGAGGCCCTCCAGAAGGAGCATGGCCCCCAGGGCTTCCAGGTGGTGCTGGTGGGCCTGGACCTGGACGGGACGAAGACGCTGGAGCCCTTCGCCCACCAGTACGCCTTCGGCTTCCCGGTGCTGGTGTCCGATGAGCCCATGCAGAAGGGGCGCAGCGCCTTCGGGCTCATTCCCTCGCTGCCCTGCACCTTCCTGCTGGACAAGGAGGGCGAGGTGGCCGGTGCGTGGCAGGGCGTGGCCAACCACGCCGACGTATCGCGGGCGGTGGAGAAGCTCCTGCGGCGCTGAACGGCGCCCTCAGTCCACCCGTTCCCCCAGCTTCTGCTCGTACCACGCGGAGGGCTGGAGCAGCTGGAGATGGGTGCCCTCGGGCGTCACCTCCACGCCCAGCGGGAGCTGCTTCACCTTCACCAGCAGCACGGCCTGGGTGGCCGGGCCGGTGAGCTCCACCTTGCCTCGCAGCTCGAACCCCTCGCCCTGGAGGCGGAGCTTGTCCACCTTCACGCCGCCGCTTCCCAGCGACACCGAGCCGGAGAGCTCCAGGTTCCGGGCCTCCAGCAGGGGAGAGAGCACCTGGGGCAGGCCCGTCTTGTCGGTGAGCAGGGCGATGAAGGGGGCCGCGTTGGTGAAGCTGCCGGCGAAGCGCCCCTCGAGGACGGCGGGGGACAGCCGAAGGGTGGCTTCCGGGAAGGACAGGGTGCCCTCCCAGCCGTGCACCTGGGGCTTGTCGCCCTTCTGGACGGAGGCGTTGCGCAGCAGCAGCCGGCTGCCCGCGAACGTCACCGTGTCGCGGCGCAACGCCAGCTTCCGCGCGTCCACGTCCAGGACGAGCCGAGCGCCCAGCCGCGTGGCGCCCCAACGGGCCCGGATGTCGTCCGTGCTCAACTCCAGGGCCGCCGTCCCCCGGCCCTTCGCCGCATCGGCCTGGCTCGTGGCCACCAGGCTCGCCTGGCCGGAGTCCACCTGGATGGCCGGGGCCAGCCACTCGTTGAGCACCCGCAGATCCAACGGATTGCTCGCCGCCACGTGCAGCGCCGCGTGGACGTCGCGCGGCGGCTCACCCAGGCGCGGGGCCGGCGCTTTCAGGGAGACCGTCACCTCCGAGGTCTCCAGCAGCTGCCCGTTCTTCCCCTCCACCTTCACGGGGCCCAGGACGAGCCGGAGCCCGGCGCGTGACGGACCGTCCTCCTTCGCGCGCACCTCTCCGTGGACCCGCCAGGGCGTTCGCACGCGCACCAGTCCCAGGGGAACGAGGATGGGCTTTCCCGAGCCCTCCAGCCGGCTGTCCGGGGCGAGCCGGCCCTCCTCCAGCCGGAGATCCACTTCCAGGCGCCCCGCGCCTCCCTCCAGCGAGGCCTCGGCGATCTGCGGCACCCACCGCTGCAACGTGGTGAGCGAGGGCAGGGTGGTGGCCACCTGGAGCCGTCCTCCCAATGCGCTGGCGACGTCCAGCCTTCCCTGGGCATCGCGCCTCGCGTCGAAGCCGAAGTCCGCCGTCCCTCCCTCGACGTGGGCCAGCAGGTTCTTCTCGTAGGTCAGCTCGCCCTCTCCGATCCGCACCCGCGCCTCGCTCACGATGAGCCGATGCCCCGGCACCAGCGCCAGCTCGCCGGTGGCGTCCGTGACACCCGTGAGCCGGAGGGGGCCCACCGCCAGCTCGCGCACCCCGTGGACCCGCACGCCCTTCAGCTGCAGCTCCCAGGGAGGGGGCTCTCCCGGGCCTTCCGGTCGCCGTGCCGCCGGATCGCCGGGTTGGAGCCGGAAGCTCAGGCCCTCGACGCTCACCTGCTCGGCCCGCACCTTCAACCGGAGCAGGGCCAGCGGGGACAGGTCCAGCTCGGCCGACTCCATCGCCAGCTCCCAGTGGCCGCCATCCGCCTCCTCGTTCCGAATCCTCAGCCCCCGGACCTGGATGGAGTCGGGCCACACGCTCCAGGCCCGGCCCCACTCCACCTTCAGACTCCGGGAGGAGCGGTTGATCAGCGTCTCCAGCAGGCCGGTGGCGAGCAGGCCGTTGAGGAGAAGCTCCAGGACGGCGAACACCCCGAGCCCCCAGAGGAGCGGACGGCGCCACCGTGCCAGACGTCGGGAGGCGGGCGGTGGGGTGGGGGAAAGGGGGGGCATCCGGCTCCTTCGAGAGAGGGCTCCATGGTGGCAGGAGGCGTGCCACCGGATGCCGGTCGCGTGGCGCGACTGTCCTCCGTGAGAAAGAGGGGCAGCTCGCTACAGGCCTGGAGCGGATTTCTTGCCGGAGAGGTCGCCACTGGTACCTTCCGGCGCACTCATGACGGTGCGGCGAAAGCTCCTCGGTGTGGCGGCGTGTGTGGCCGCGGTCCTCACGCTGGTGTCAGCGGTGGACGCGAAGGGCTTCCGCCGCTACCTGCGTCTGCGCCAGGACGTCGAGGCCATCCAGGAGCGCAACCGCGTCCTGTCCGAGCAGAACGCCACCCTTCTTCGCGAGATCAACGCACTGCGCAATGATCCCGCGGCCCTCGAGCGCGCCGCGCGCGAGGAGCTCGGTTACGTCAAGCCGGGCGAGCTCGTCTTCCATCTGGAGTAATCGTGTCCGCGCTTTCGGCCATCCCTCCAGTCTCCAAGCTCTTCCACTCGCTGGTCCGGGCCGTGCCCGCCGCGGGCGTGCTGTCCGCCTTCATCCACCTGGCGCGGGGCGGCTTCCGCGGCCTGCACACGCTGGGCTGGACCGAGGCCTCCCTCGTCCTCTTCCTGCTCGCCGGCCTGGCGGTGATGGGCTGGCGGCGCTTCACCCGCGGCGCCGTGGGCGCTCCGCTCTACCTCCGGGATGACCTGGAGCTGGGGGCGGTGCTCATCGCCTCGGCCTTCATCGTGGTGGCCATCGCCGGGGGAGAGATCTTCCCCCTCATCTACCTGGTCATGGCCTTCCTGGTGGCCTTCCTGCCGCGCAACGCGGGCCTGGCGCTGCTCGGCGTGGCGCTTGCCTTCGACGCGCTCGTCACCCTGCAGGGCCCCGAGCGCAGCGTCCCCGCCTTCCTCACCCACGCGGCCTTCCTCGCGCTCTTCGCCGGCCTGTACCACTTGGTCCTCTCCGCCCGCATCGCCGCCGCCCGCCGCGCGGAGAACGCCGCCGTGGAGAAGCGGATCAAAGAGGTCGAGGAGCGCGCCCGCACCTTCCGGCTCGTCAGCTCCGGCTCCCACGACAACCCGCCCGACGTGAAGGACGAGGAGAAGTGGCTGCTCGCCTCGGTGAAGGAGATCGAGGGCGCGGTGGGCGCCGCGCTGGAGATCGCCGAGACGGCCCTGCACACGCACACCTGCGCCGCCTTCCTGCTGGCGTCGGACGACAAGGGGCTGAAGCTGTACGACTGCCGCAGCGCCTCGGACCGGGTGCAGCGCGAGCGCTTCAACGCGGGCGAGGGCATGCTGGGCGGGGTGCTCAAGCGCCGCGCCCCGGTGCGGATGCACTCGGCCCACGGGCTCAAGGGCATCACCTGGTACGACGGGAGCGCGCCCACGCTGGGGGCCGTGCTGGCCGTGCCCATCATCGAGGCGGCCAGCGGCCTGGTGCGCGGCGTGCTGGTGGCGGACCGGGTGACGCACAACCCCTTCTCGGACGATGACGAGAAGCTGCTGACGACGATCGCCTCCGAGGTGCTGCGCTCCATCGAGGTGGAGCGGGTGATGTCGTACATCCGCAAGACGCGTGACGAGAAGGACCGGTTCTTCCGGGCCATCGAGGAGCTCAACCGCGCGGGCAGCCCGGATCAGGTGTTCCTGGCGGTGCTGGAGAGCGCGCGGCAGCTGGCGGGGCTGGACTTCTGCGCGGTCACCATCGTGAGCGAGCAGGAGGGCAAGCGGGCCCACAAGGTGGCGCGGATGCTGGGCGTCACGGCGCAGGGGAGCAAGGCGCTCGAGGGCCGCACCTTCCCGGACAACAACGGGCTGGTGGCCAACGTGGTGCGCTATGGGGCGCCGCTGCCCGGGCGCGACATCAAGTCCATGGACCGGCAGGTCATCTTCGACGAGGACACGCAGCTGCGGGGCCTCGCCGCGCTGAAGATCTTCCCGCTCACCGCGGGCGACCGGATTCTGGGCACGCTGGTGGCGGGCTCGCGCCGCAAGGCCGCGCTGGACCATGACGTGCTGCGGATGCTGGAGGTCATCGCCATCCAGGCGGCGCAGGCGGTGCTGCGCGCCCAGCTGTACGAGGCCATGGAGCGGATGGCCACGACGGACGGCATGACGGGCCTGTACAACAACCGCACCTTCCAGGCGAAGGCGGACGAGATGCTGGCGCACTCGCGGCGCTACGGGCGCAAGTGCTCGCTGATGCTCACCGACGTGGACCACTTCAAGAGCGTGAACGACACCTACGGCCACCTGACGGGAGACCAGGTGCTCAAGGGCGTGGCGCGCATCCTCCGCGAGCAGGCGCGGGACACGGACATCGTCGCGCGCTACGGCGGCGAGGAGTTCGCCATCCTGATGCCGGAGACGGACGCGAAGGGCGCGAAGATCATCGCCGAGCGCATCCGCGAGGCCATCAAGGCCGAGGTGTTCCAGACGGAGATGGGCCCGCTGAAGGTGACGCTGTCGCTGGGAATCGCGACGGCGCCGGACCACGGCACGGACAAGCTGGTGCTGGTGGAGCAGGCGGACCAGTGCCTGTACTACGCGAAGCGGCACGGCCGGAACCAGTCGGTGACGGTGGCCGAGGCGCAGGGAGGCCGGAAGCTCCAGGCCGTCGAGGGCTGAACGCTCCCTCTCCCTCTGGGAGAGGGTGGGGGTGAGGGTCTTGAACGAACGCAACCGAGTTCCCCTCGCCGTCACCACGAGCGGCCAGCCGGAGGAGTCCCTGGTGAAGCGGGCCCGCGAGGCCGCGCGCGCCTGGAACCTGCCGTTCGTCCCGAGGCGCAAGAAGGAGCCGCTCGGCGGGATGCTGGAGTCCACGGCGGACGCCTTCATCGTCTTCGAGCGCGAGGGCGTCACGCTGTGGGACCGCGAGGGCTCCTTCGGCTTCAACCCGGGCATGGCGCACCTGCGCCGGCTGCGGATCCTCTCGGGGCAGGTGGGTGGGGATGACGCCCTCGTGCGCGTGGCCGAGCTGCGCGCGGGAGATCACCTCCTGGACTGCACGCTGGGGCTGGGACAGGACGCGCTGGTGGCCGCGCTGGTGGTGGGGCCGGCGGGCAGGGTGGTGGGGTTGGAGAAGAGCCTGGCGCTCTACGCCGTGGTGTCCGAGGGCCTCGCGGCCTACGACTACGGCCCCCAGTCGTGCCGCGTGGAGCCGGTGCACGCCGACTCGCACACCTACCTGCGCTCGCTGCCCTCGGGCTCGTTCGACGTGGTGCTCTTCGATCCGATGTTCGAGAAGCCCAAGAAGTCCCAGCCCGCCTTCGAGATGCTCCGCCGCTTCGCCGAGCACGCCCCCCTCACGCCGGAGACGCTCGAGGAGGCCCGGCGCGTGGCCCGGCGGTGGGTGGTGGTGAAGGGCTCGAAGTACTCGGACGACCTGAAGAAGCTGGGGCTCGAGGCCGAGCCTGGCTCCCGGTACACGTCCATGATCTGGGGACGCATCCGGGCGGCCTCGCCCGGCCAACCGTAGGAGCCCGCAAAAACCTTGCCCCGGGACCCGGAGAATCGTCTCCGAGCCCGGGGCAGGAGCCCTCCAGGGAGAGGGGGAAAACCCTGGCGGCGCACCCATGCATAACCCGCGGGGCACAGGGGCGCATCCCCTTGTCGGGGGAATGTGTGCTTGGGGCGCTGCTTCACGTAGCGTGGCGCGACACTTCGCACCAGGAGCGGAACATGACACCAGAAGAGGAAGTGCTGCTGCGCACCGACCGGGAATTCAACACGGCCACGCAGGCTCGCGGCGGCGAGGGCTGGGCCGCCTACTTCGCTCCTCAGGGCGTCATGCTGCGCTCCACGGGCCACCTCATCGGTCCCGACGCCATCCGCGCCGCCATGACGCCCGTCTTCGCCACTCCCGGCTTCTCCCTCACCTGGGAGCCCAGCCGCGCCGAGCTCTCCGCTGGCGGACGGCTCGGCTACACCACCGGCCGCTACCTGCGCAGGACCCGGGACGCCTCGGGCGGCGTCGTGGAGGCCCGTGGCACGTACATGAACTTCTGGGAGAAGCAGCCGGATGGCTCGTGGAAGGTGGCCGCCGATGCCGGTGATCCGGACGAGGCTCCGCGACCGCCCTCCGCGGGATAGAGGGGAGAGGGGACATCCCCGGGGACATTCACGGGCTACCCCCCCTTCGCGCCCACCGCCTGGAGTCTCCGGGGCGGTGACTCCAGCACGCGGGCCAGCGTCCGGGCCAGCGTCTCCACCTGCGGGGAGCGCAGCGCCGAGTAGTGATCCCCGGGCACCACCTCCATCTCCACGTGGGCCGCCAGCGCCGCCCAGCCCCGGTCCGGCGCGTCCGGGTCTCCCACCTGGGCCTCCTGGCCTCGCAGCATCGTGAGGGGCAGCGGCAGCGGGCTCAACGTGTGCTGGTAGAGGGCTCGCACGCAGCCCGTGAAGACGCGCTGGAGCCTCTGGTAGCCCAGCAGCGCGCCCGCGTCCGCCGGCTGCTCCAGCGGCAGCCCCATCGTCTGCGCCAGGTTCGCCGCGAAGAGGCTGTTGAGCGTCGCCTCGTCCTCCAACCGCGTGCCCTGGGCATACGCGGTGGGGCTCGGCTCGATGAAGACGAGCTGCTCCACCTCCTCGCCCTGCTCCTTCAGCAGGCGCGCCATCTCGAAGGCCACCACGGCGCCCATGGACCAGCCTCCCAGCCGGTACGGGCCCCGGGGCTGCACGGTGCGCAGCGCCTCCACGTACAGCGCCGCCATCTCCGGGAGCGACTCCAGCGGCGGCTGCGCTCCCTCCAGCCCGCGCGCCTGCAGGCCGTAGAAGGGCTGCTCGGCGTCCAGGTGGCGCACCAGCTCGGCGTAGCACAGCACGTTGCCCCCAATGGGGTGCACGCAGAAGAACGGCCGGCGCGAGCCTCCCGTGCGCAGCGGCACCAGCACGTCCCCGCTCGCCAGCGCCAGGCGCAGCCGGGACATCGGCTCCTCGGGGTGCGCCACCGACCACCGCAGCAGCGCGCGCAGGTGCTCCGCCATCCGCGCCGCCGTGAAGGACTCGAAGAGATCTCCGCTGTACTCCAGCACGCCGGTGATCTCCTGCTCCTCCTCCCACAGGGCCAGCGTCAGATCGAACTTCGCCGAGTGGCGCTCCACGTCCACGAAGCGCATGGACAGCCCCGGCCCCATGGGCTGCGAGCCCGGCGCGTTCTCCAGCACGAACAGCACCTGGAAGAGCGGCGAGCGGCTGGAGTCGCGCGTGGGCAGCAGCTCCTCCACCACGCGCTCGAAGGGCACGTCCTGGTGGGCATAGGCCCCGAGCGTCACCTCGCGTACGCGGCCCAGCAGCTCGCGGAAGCTGGGATCCCCCTCCAGCCGGGTGCGCAGCACCAGCGTGTTGACGAAGCAGCCGATCAACCCCTCCAGCTCCGGCTGCGCCCGGCCCGCGATGGGCGAGCCCACCGACACGTCGAGCTGCCCCGAGCCGGCCGACAGCAGCGTCTGGAAGCCCGCCAGCAGGGCCATGAAGAGCGTCACGCCCTCGCGCTGGCACAGCGCCTGGAGCGACGCCGTCAGCTCCCGGCCGAGCCGCACCGGCACCCGCCCGCCCCGGAAGGACGGCACCGGTGGACGCGGCTTGTCCGTGGGCAGCTCCAGCGCCGCCGGTGCTCCCGCGAGCTGCTTGCGCCAGTACGCCAGTTGCGACTCCAGCACCTCGCCCTTCAGCCACTGGCGCTGCCACACCGCGTAGTCCGCGTACTGCACGGACAGCGGCGCCAGCCGGGGCGGCTCGCCCGTGGAGAAGGCCTCGTAGAGCGACGACAGCTCGCGGATGAGGATGCCCGAGGACCACCCGTCCGAGATGATGTGGTGCATCGTCACCACCAGCAGGTGCTGCTGTCCGGACAGCCTCACCAGCAGCGCTCGCAGCAGCGGCGCCCGCGTCAGCTCGAACGGCCGCTCCGCCTCCTCCGCCGCCAGGGTGAGGGCCTCGCGCTCCCGCTCGGCCTCGGGCAGCCCTCGCAGATCCACCAGCCCGAGCTCCGGCTCCACGTCCGGGAGGATGCTCTGCGTGGGGCCCTGGCCGTCCTCGATGAAGGTGGTCCGCAGGCCCTCGTGGCGCCGCATCAGCGCCTGGACGGCACGTGCCAGGGCCCGCGCGTTCAACGGGCCCTCGAGCCGCAGCGCCGCCAGGATGGTGTAGGCGGTGCTGCCCGGCTCGAACCTGTCGAGCACCCACAGCCGCTGCTGGGCGAAGGACAACGGCAGCCGCTCCGTCCTCGGCACGGGCAGCAGCGGCGGGATGACGCGGAGCGCGCTGCCGCTGTCCCGGGCCGCGTCCACCCGGCTCGCCAGCGCCTCGAGCGTCGGCGTCTCGAAGAAGGCATTCAGGGGCAGCTCGAGCTTCAGCGCCGAGCGCAGCCTCGACACCACCTGCGTCGCCAGCAGCGAGTGGCCTCCCAGCTCGAGGAAATGATCCTTCGCCCCCACGGACTCCACTCCGAGCACCTGCCGCCACAGGCCCGCCAGCAGCTCCTCGGTGGGCGTCCGTGGCGCGACGTAGGGACGCTGGCTGGAGCGCTCGGCCGCCGGGGCCGGCAGCGCCTTGCGATCCACCTTGCCGTTCGCGTTGCGCGGCAGGGACTCCAGCACCACGAACGCCGGGGGCACCATGTACTCGGGCAGCGTGCGGCGCATCCAGTCGCGCAGCTGCGTGGGATCCAACCCGAGGGGCGCGATACCCTCACCCCGTCCCTCTCCCGGGGGGAGAGGGGAGTTGGGCGTGGTGGGGGAAGTGGGCGTGGTGGGGGAAGTGGGCGTGGTGGGGGAAGTGGGCGCGGCGTAGGCCACCAGGCGCTTGTCGCCGGGCACGTCCTCTCGCACCACCACCACCACCTCGCGCACGCCCGGGTGGCGCTGCAGCGTGGTCTCCACTTCGCCCAGCTCGATGCGGAAGCCGCGGATCTTCACCTGGTTGTCGTTGCGCCCCAGGTAGTCCAGCTCTCCGTCCGGCCGGTAGCGCACCCGATCTCCCGTCCGGTACATGCGCGCGCCCGGCGCCCCGAAGGGACACGGCACGAAGCGCTCCGCGGTGAGCTCCGGCCGGTGCAGGTACCCTCGCGCCAGTCCGTCGCCCGCGAGGTACAGCTCCCCGGGCACTCCCACCGGCACCGGCTCCAGGTGCTCGTCCAACACGTACGCCTGGGTGTTGGAGAGCGGGCGGCCGATGGTGATGGGCTCTCCGGGGCGCACCCGCACCCAGGTGGAGTAGGTGGTGTCCTCCGAGGGGCCATAGAGGTTGTTCAGCTCCCTCACCGTGGGGACGCCGTACACCTGGCGCGCGAGCGGCTCGGGCAGCGGCTCTCCGGCGAGGTTGATGGTGCGCACCGACGCCGGCAGCGCTCCGAGCCGCAGCAACTGCGCCATCGCCGAGGGCACGGTGTTGACGAGCGTCACCTCGGAGGCCTGGGGCAGCTCGGCCAGGTGCAGCGCGTTGCGCGCGACGATGACCGTGCCGCCACTGCTCAACGGGGCGAAGAGCTCGAAGACGGAGAGATCGAAGTTGAGGGAGGTGCACGCCAGCACGCCCCGCAGCGTCTCGGGAGGGAACGTGGCCAGGGCCCACGAGAGGAACGCCACGGCGCTGCGGTGGGTGATGGCCACGCCCTTGGGCCGGCCCGTGCTGCCCGAGGTGTAGATGAGGTAGGCGAGGTTCTCGGGCTCGAGCGCGCCGGGCGGCGGCGAGCCGGGCTGCCCGGCCACGGCCTCCGGCAGGGCATCCAGGCAGACCACCTGGGCGGAGTGGGGCGGCAGCACCGCTTGCAGGTGCGAGTGCGCGAGCAGCGCGGGGCCCCGGGCATCCTCCAGGAGGAAGGCCAGACGCTCGCGCGGGTAGGTGGGATCCAACGGGACGTAGGCGCCGCCGGCCTTGAGGATGGCGAGCATGCCCACCACCATGTCCGCGGAGCGCTCGACGCACAGGCCCACGCGCACCTCGGGGCCCACGCCCAGCGAGCGCAGGTAGTGGGCGAGCCGGTTGGCGCGCGTGTCCAGCTCCCGGTACGTGAGGCGCTCCGGGCCCGCGCTCACGGCCACCGCCTCGGGGGTGCGGCGGGCCTGGGCCTCGACGAGGTGGTGGATGCAGGCCTCGCGCGGGAAGTCCGCCGCCGTGGCGTTCCACTCCACCAGCAGGCGGTGCCGCTCCTGCGCGGTGAGCCGCGCCTGCTCCTGGGACGTCTCCGGGTCCGCGGAGGCGTCGTCGGCGCGCAGGGGGACGACGGGCTGGCGCTCGCGGCGCTTCGGCCCGGAGGCCCGCTCCTGCTTCGGCTCCCCGCCGGCACGGGCCTCGTCCACCAGCCGCGCCACCTGCCGCACCGTGGAGTGCTGGAAGAGGACGCGCACCGGCAGCTCCACACCGAAGCGCGCCCTCAGCCTCGCCACCACCCGCGTGGCCATCAGCGAGTTGCCGCCCAGCTTGAAGAGATCATCCTTCGCGCCCACCTGCTCCACGTGCAGCAGCTCCGAGAAGAGCGCGGCGACCTCGGCCTCGGTAGGCGTGCCCGGGGCGGTGGCCTCCTCCCGCGTGCGCTCCAGCTTCGGGGCGGGCAGCGCCTTGCGATCCACCTTGCCGTTGGGGCTGAGCGGCAGGGCCTCCAGCACCACGAGCGCCGAGGGCACCATGTACTCGGGCAGCTTCTCGCGCAGGCGGGCGCTCAGTGCCTCCGGGTCCACCGCCGCCGCGCCGCCGCGCCCCGCCACGTAGGCCACCAGCCGCTTGTCGCCGGGCACGTCCTCGCGCGCCATCACCACCGCCTGCTGCACGGTGGGCTGCTGCTCCAGCGCGGATTCGATCTCCCCCAGCTCGATGCGCAGGCCGCGGATCTTCACCTGGAAGTCGGCCCGGCCCAGGTACTCCACATTGCCGTCGGGCAGCCAGCGCGCCACGTCGCCCGTGCGGTACATCCTCGCCCCCGGCGTCTCGCTGAAGGGGTCCGGGATGAAGCGCTCGGCCGTCAGCTCGGGCCGGGACAGGTAGCCACGCCCCACCTGCACGCCGCCGATGAACAGCTCGCCGGGCACCCCCACCGGCACCGGCCGCAGCTTCGGATCCAGCAGCCGGATGGACGTGTTCGCCACGGGCCGGCCGATGGGCACCGAGCGCCGCTGCTCGCCGCGCACGCAGGCGTAGAAGGTGACGTCGACAGCCGCCTCGGTGGGGCCGTAGAGGTTGTGCAGCCCGGCCTGGGGCAGCCGCTGCAGACAGCGCTCGGCGAGCTCCAACGGCAGGGCCTCGCCACTGCACACCACGCGCCGCAGCGCCGCACAGCGCTCCAGCCCCGGCTCCTCCAGGAAGACCTGGAGCATGGAGGGCACGAAGTGCAGCGTGGTGACGCGCGCCTCGGCGATGAGCCGCACCAGGTAGGCCGGCTCCTGGTGCCCACCGGGCCGGGCCACCACCAGCCGCGCGCCCACCATCAACGGCCAGAAGAACTCCCAGACGGACACGTCGAAGCTGAAGGGCGTCTTCTGCAGCACGGTGTCCTGGGGACCCAGGGCGTACTCCTCCTGCATCCACAGCAGCCGGTTCACCACGGGCGCATGGGCATTCATCGCCCCCTTGGGCCGCCCGGTGGAGCCGGAGGTGAAGATGACGTAGGCGAGGTTGTCCGGCGTGGCGAGCGGCGGCGGCGCGTGCTCCGGGTGCGCGGCCACCTCGTCCCACTGCGAGTCCAGGCAGAGCACCCGGGCCCCGTGCGGCGGCAGGCGCGAGAGCAGCCGCTGCTGGACCAGCAGCACGGCGGGGCGCGCGTCCTCGAGCATCCACACCAGCCGCTGCGAGGGGTAGTCGGGATCCAACGGGACGTAGGCGCCGCCGGCCTTCAGCGTGGCCAGCAGGGCGATCACCATCTCCAGCGAGCGCTCGACACACAGGCCCACGCGCACCTCGGGGCCCACGCCCAGCGAGCGCAGGTGCCAGGCGAGCTGGTTGGCGCGTGCCTCCAGCTCCCGGTAGGTGAGCGATTGCCCCTCGAATTCGAGCGCCACGGCCTCGGGCGTGCGCTCCACCTGCGCCTCGATGAGGGTGTGGAGGCAGGCGGTGGGTCTCCCGGCCTTCTCGCCGTTCCACTCCTCGAGGATCTGCCGGCGCTCCTCCTGCGTCAGCAGGGGCAGCTCGGAGATGCGCTGCTCCGGGTCCTCGGCGGCGGCGGCCAGCAGCGAGCGCAGGTGCCCCAGCAGCCGGAGCATCGTCGGGGCCTCGAAGAGCTCCGTGCTGTACTCGGCGCTGAGCCGCAGCCCCTCGGGCAGCTCGGTGGCGTACAGCGTCAGATCGTGCTTCGTCGTCCCGGTGTGGACGGGCAGCACCTCCATGCGCAGGCCCGGGACCTGGAGCGGGGGCAGGGGCGCGTTCTGCAGGTTGAGCATCACCTGGAAGAGCGGCAGGTGGCGCGAGCTGCGCTCGGGCTTGAGGGCCTCCACCAGCTTCTCGAAGGGCACGTCCTGGTGGGCCTGGGCTTCGCGCGCCGACTCGAAGGCGCGGTCCAGCAGCTCGCGGAACGTCGGGTCCCCCTCGAGGCGGGTGCGCAGGGCGAGCGTGTTGATGAACAGCCCGATGAGCCCCTCCAGCTCGGCGCGCTCACGGCCCGCCACCAGCGTGCCCACCGTCAGATCCGTCTGCCCGGTGTAGCGCTGCAGCAGCACCGCGAAGGCGGCCAGCAGGGTGGCGAAGAGCGTCTTGCCCTCGCGCTGGGCGAGCCCCTTGAGGGCCTGCGTCAGCTCCGGCGAGAGCACCAGCGACTGGCGCACGCCCTGGGAGCCGAGCACGGCCGGGCGCGGCCTGTCCCCCGGCAGCTCCAGCACGGCGTGGGGATCCAGCTTCGAGCGCCAGAAGGCGAGCTGCGACTCCAGCACCTCGCCCCGCAGCCACTCGCGCTGCCAGCCGGCGTACTCGGCGTACTGGAGGGGCAGGGGGGGCAGGGGCGAGGGCCGGCCCTCGAGGAAGGCCGGGTAGAGCGCCGCCAGCTCCCGGACGAGCACGCCCATGGACCAGCCGTCCGCGATGGCGTGGTGCAGGTTGAACAGCAGCAGGTGCTCGTGCGGGGACAGCCGGTACAGCACGGTGCGCAGCAGCGGACCCTGGCTCAGCTCGAAGGGCCGCCGGGCCTCGGAGGAGATGTGCTTCCAGGCCTGGGCCTCGCGCCCGGCCTCGGGATGCTCCTGGAGGTCCACCAGGGTGAGGGGCACCGCCACGCTCGGGGCGATGAGCTGGACGGGGCTGCCCTCCTGCTCCAGGAGCGTGGTGCGCAGCGGCTCGTGACGGCTCACCAGCTCCTGGAGTCCGCGCTCGAGCGCCTCCAGGTGGAGCTCTCCCGTGAGCCGCACCGCCACCGGCATGTTGAACAGGGCGCTGCCGGGGTTCCACTGATCCAGGAACCACATCCGCTCCTGGGAAAAGGACGCGGGGGCCTGCTTGGGCTTGCGGGCCTTCTCGCGCAGGAGGCGGGCCAGTTGTGCGCGCTTCTCTTCAGGAGTGGACGCCATGTGTCTTCATTCCAAGGACTTGGGTGATTGCCGGAGCGCCGCTCAGCCCAGGCGCTCCTGGAGGGACTGCCGCACCGCCCCGGGCACGGCGGAGAGGCCCTCGGGGCGGGAGCCTTCCGCCCAGGCCACCTCCGGGCCTCCCGACTCGGAGCCCGCCCCCACGGCCGGGGCCCCCCACCGCAGCAGCTGGCCCGCGTCCACGCCGCGCTGGAGCAGCTCCTGCGCCGCCGCGGTGACCAGCACCACCGAGCCGCCCTGCGTGGCCGTGAGCACCACCGCGGCCTGGGGAGCCGCCTTCCGCAGCCCCTCGGCGAGCGTGCGCAGGTTCTGCGAGGACTCCTCTCCCAGGTGGCTGGCCACCAGCAGGGCGTCTCCCAGCTTCGAGGCGCCCTCGAGGAGCTGGCGGGCCACCTGCGCCCGCTGGGCCCGCGCGGACACCCGTTTGGTCCGCTTCTCGTCGTGCAGCTGGTGCTCCAGCTGGCCGAGCCGCTCGCGCAGCGCGTCCAGGCGCTTGGGCGGGGACTGCCAGCCGTCCATCTTCCTCGCGAGCGCGGGCAGCCGCGAGGCCAGCTCCTTCGGCTCCAGCCGGGACAGCTCCTCCAGCTCGCCGCGCAGCGCCTCCAGCGCCTCCTCCACCTGCGCCACCGACTCGCGGGGGCTCAGGAAGGGCGGGGCGAAGGTCTCGGGGACACCGTCGAAGCCCGCCACGTCCTCGCCGTCGATCTGCCGCAGGCGGGAGCGGACGACGGGCAGCAGGTTGTCGTTGGCCAGCTTCCGCACCAGCCGCCACCCCGCCTGCCGGTAGGCGGGCAGATGGGCGCTGTAGACGGCGTTGTAGCGGGGCACCGGCCTGTCCCCGCGGTGGCTCTTGAAGGGGTCCGCGCCGCCCCCCGTCTCGATGGCGATGCCCCGGTCCAGCGCCTCCTGCATCAGCAGGTTGTTGAGGATGCGGTAGAGCCCCAGCTCCTGCGGGAGGCTCAGCTCGTACCCGGCCGCGGGCGAGAAGAGGACGTCCCCCTTCACGTGGAAGCCGTAGAAGCTGTCGATGCGCCCGTCCTTCACCAGCAGGCGGAACTGGATCATCTCTCCGCGCAGGGCCGCCTCGAAGAAGGCGGGGGTGATGGGGGGGTTGGTGGCGTACTTCTCCCGGTTGAGCATCCGGTACAGCTCGGCGAGCCGGGGGGCACAGCCAGGCATCTCCCGGGCGTCCACCAGCTGGTAGCCGCTGGTCTCCAGCAGCCGCGCATCCCGGCGCCGGTTCTCGCGCGCCTTGCGGCCCGGCTCATGGCCGTGGGGGAGGAGCACGCGGGTGTGCGTCATGAAGGCGAACGCGTAGCCCTGGGCCTTCAGGTGGTTGCACAGCGGGGCGTGGGTGGCGGGGCTCAGCGCCGGGAAGACGAGGGCGTGCTGGGGGTAGCGCGCGGTGAGGAACTCCGTGAGGCGCCGCACCTGATCGGCCGTGAGCGGGGCGCCCATGTTGCGCAGCGTGGGCCAGTTGTCGACGTGGATGACCTTGTTGATGCGGGCGCCCTGCAGCAGCGCGCCCAGGCTCCACAGCGCGCTGCCCATGGCCAGCCGGGGCAGGGGCTTCCAGTTGCCCGTCTTGAGGAGGGCGCGCTGGCTGGTGATGTAGCGGGCGAAGGGGGAGAAGAAGTACGAGTTGCCGTACTCGGCGTCGTTGATGGAGAGCGGGATGAGCAGCTCATCCAGCGCGAGCAGGCGCAGGGTGCTGCGGTCCTCGAAGAAGGCGTGCGCCCCCTGCTGGAAGAGCGGGACGAGGAAGTCGCGCGCCTTGCGTCCCTCCTCCGTCCCGGGCCACGGAGCGTCCGCGATGGTGTTCTCGTCGTAGAGGATCATGGCTGGGGAGTCGGGAGGTTAAGAGGTGCCGCCGAGGCGGGTCTGGAGGAAGGTGCGCGCGGCCTCGAGCGCCGCGCCGATGCCCTCGGGCCGCGAGCCGCCACCCCAGGCGATGTCGGGAGCGCCGCCGCCCTTGCCCTCGACGGAGGGGGCCACCTGGGCCATGAGCTGGCCGGCGTCCACGCCGCGCTGGACCAGGGCCTGGGTGGCCGCGGTGACGAGCACCACCTTGCCGCCGCGCGTGGCCGTCAGCACCACGGCGGCACAGCCGGCCGACTGCCGCAGGCTGTCCGCCAGGGCGCGCAGCTGCTGGGCGGACGCCTCTCCCTGATGGCTGGCCACGAGCAGGGCCTCTCCCAGCTTCGTGGCGCCCTCGAGGAGCTGGCGGGCCAGCTCGGCCGCCGGGGGGCCCTTGTCCTGGGGGGCCTTGGCGCTGGCCCCGCGCCGCTGGCGCTGCTCCAGCTGCTCCAGCTTCTCGCGCAGCGCCACCACGCGCCGGGTGGGCTGCTGCCAGTTGTGCAGCTTCTCCGCGAGCGGGGCGAGGGCCCGGGCCAGGGCCTCCGCCTCCAGCCCCGAGGCCTCCTCCAGCGCACGCTCCAGCGAGCCCAGCTCCTGGCGCAGCAGCTCCGCCGCCTCGTGCGCCCCCAGCGTGGGCGGGGCGAAGGTCTCGGGCACGCCGTCGAAGCCCACCACGCCGTCCCCGTCTATCTGCCGCAGCACCGCCCGGTTGGCCCCCAGCATGGAGCCGTTGGCGAAGCGCCGCAGCAGCCGCCACCCCTGCTGGCGCCAGCCCGGCAGATGCCGGGTGTAGACGGCGCTGTAGCGGGGCATGGGGCTGTCACCGCGCATGCTCTTGAATTGATCGGCGCCCGCGCCCAGCTCCACGGCCACGCCCAGCTCCATCGCCTCCTGGATGAGCTGGTGCACCAGGCCCCGGTACAGCCCGAGCTCCTGAGGCAGGTTCACGTCGTACCCGAAGACGGGCGCGAAGAGCACGTCATGGCTCACCGCGTAGGCGAAGAAGCCGTCGATGCGCCCGTCCTTCACCGCCAGCCGGAAGTGCAGCGTGCCGTCGCGCAGGGCCGCCTCGAAGAACTCCGGCGCCATCCGCTGGTTCGTCGAGTACTTCTCCTCGTTGAGCAACCGGTACAGCTCGGCCAGCCGCGGCGCGCAGCCGGGCCGCGCCTGGCCGTCCACCACCTCATAGCCGCTCGCCTCCAGCAGCCGCGCGTCCCGGCGCCGGTTCTCGCGCACCTGCCGGCTCACCTCTGCCTTGTAGGGCAGCAGCACGCGCGTGTGGAAGGCGTAGACGGCCTCGTAGCCCTCGCCCCCGAGAGTGTTGAGCAGGGGCGCGTGCGTGGCCAGGCTCAGCGCCGGAAACACGAGGGCGTGCCCGGGGAAGCGCTCGGTGAGGAACGCCGTGAGCCGCCGCACCTGCTCCGCGGACAGCAGGACGCCCCGGTTGCGCAGCACCAGCCAGTGGTCCACGTAGACGCACCGGTCGATCCGCGCCGCCTTGAGCATCGCTCCCACGCCGTGCAGCACGCCGCGCACCAGCCGCCCGTACACCGGCCCCCAGTTCCCCCGCTCGATCGCCTTCACCTGCAGGGTGACGTAGCGGGCGAAGTTCGACAGCATCGGCGAGTTGCCGTACTCGGCGTCGTTGATGGCCAGCGGCAGCACGTGCCCATCCAGCTCCACCAGCCGCAGCGTGGTCCTGTCCGACACGAAGGCCTCGCTGCCCCGCTTCATCAGCGGCGTGAGATAGGCGCGCGCGAAGCGCCCCTCCGGCGAGTCGGGCCAGGGGACCTGCTCCAGGGTGCTCTCGTCGTGAAGAACCATGAAACTCCAGGTTCTCTTGGAATTTGGGAAAAATCAACCCACTACGGCGGGCCCTGGAGAGGGGCCGAGGGCTGGGGGAGCGTCGGGCCCGTCGAGGGCGTCCGGCAGCTCGTCCTCCACGTGGCGGATGCGCGGGGAGAGGAAGGAGACGAGCGTGTGGACGAGGATGATGACGCCCAGCACGACGAACAGGAGCGCGATGCCGCGCCCGGTGCCGACACCGAGCACGCGCCCGACGGAGTGCTCCAGCGCGCCGCCGGGGACGAGCAGGGGCTCGAAGACGTAGTCGGACAGGGGGCCGCACAGCAGGGCGGCGAGGGGATTCGCGGCCAGGCCGAGCATCCGCCGCACGGAGAAGACGCGCCCCTGGAGGCCGGGAGGCACCTTGCTCTGCCAGATGGCCTGCATGGAGCTGAGGATGACCGGGGAGCACATGAGGAAGACGAAGGCTCCCCCCGCGATGACCGGAGCCGAGGGCGGCAGGGCCGCGGCGAACAGCGCCAGCGCGGACAGCAGGTAGAAGCCGAGCACCCCGTGGATGCGGCGCTTGGGGCCGCCCCACACGGCCATCAGCACGCCGCCCACCACCATGCCCACGCCCGCGAAGGACAGGACCAGGCCCAGGGTGGACACGCCCGCGAAGCTCAGCACCAGGGGGTAGATGAGCACGATGATCATGCTGGTGATCAGGTTGAGGATGCCGATGAACACCATGAGCTGCAGCAGCCCGGGCCGGGTGCGGATGAAGGTCCAGCCCTCGGTGATGTCCCGCCGGAGCGACTGCTGGCCCGGCTGCTCCCGCACGGGCGGCGCGGGCGGGAAGCGGACGAACAGCAGGAGCGTGACGGAGACGGCGAAGGTGAGCACGTCCAGCTGCACCACGCCATGCAGCCCGATGGACCCCAGCACCTGGCCGGCCGTCAGGGGCGCCAGGAGCTGCCCGGCGCCGAAGGCCAGCTCGATCATCCCATTGGCGCGGCCCAGGTGCTCCTTGGGGACGAGCAGCGTCGTGGCGGCGTAGCACGCCGGCAGTTGGAGCGTGCTGAAGCAGGAGCCCAGGGCGATCAGCCCATACAGGTGCCACAGCTCGAGCTGCCACAGGCCCTTGTCGCTGGCGAGCAGCAGCAGCCAGATGAGGGCCGCGCCCACGCCCGCGCCCACCTCCGCCAGGAGCAGGGCCCAGCGGCGATCCCAGCGGTCGATGAGGGCGCCGGCCAGCGGGGACAGCACCATCATCGGCAGGAAGTAGAAGAACTGGAAGAGCGAGTACTGGGTGATGGAGCCGCTGCGCTGGTACATGAACGTACCGATCGCGAACGTCGTCAGCCCCGAGCCGAACCAGGTGATGGCCAGTCCGAGCCATGTCGCGAGGAACGCGGGGCCGGGCCGGGTGATGGCGGGGAACCTCATGGCTGGACCACCACCAGCGGGGTGTTGCAGCCGCCCTGGGCCACGTTGACGATGGCGTCCCGCGAGAGGCGGACGCAGAAGCCCTCCTGCCGGCCGTCGTTCCACAGGAACGGGTTGAGATCCGCGTACAGCTCCTCGTGGCGCAGCTGTCCTCCGTCGTAGACGGGGTAGCGCTCCTGGGCCGTGGGGACACGCTCCTGGACGATCCACGGGCCCTCCACCGCTGTCTTCAGGGTGGTGCTCCACGTCGCGGCGTCGGTCTGCCAGCCCAGCGTCACCCCGCTGCCGCCGAACTCGTTCGCCGGCTTGAGGACGAGCTGCTCACGGTGCTCGGCGATGAAGGGCAGCAGCTCCACCTCCCGGCCGCCGTAGGATGTCTTTCCCTCCTTCACCGCGCGCGTCCAGGGGACGTGGCGGGCCAGCACGGGGCGCAGCTCCGGCGCGAACATCTCCGAGTGCGCCACGTCGCTGAGCACGGCGAAGAGCAGCTTGTTGCGCAAGACGCAGCTGCGGAACAGCCCGTTCATGAAGTGCGCCGCGCGCTCGGCGAGCGCCCGCATGACCGGGTGCTCGCGGTCGCAGCCCACGATGAGCCCGGCGAACCCGCTGGACGTGATGTAGCTGACGACATCCACCTGGAAGTCCTCCACGAAGAGCCGGCCGTCCCGGTACGTCCACGCGTCCTCGGAGGTGACGAGCCGGATGGGGAGGCCCTGGGCCCGCATGTAATCGCGGTACAGCGCCTCCTCCTCGCCATCGTCCGGGCTGGGAGGGCCGAAGAAGGCGAGCTGCGGCACGCCGCTGCGGCCGGTGCCCGCGTGCAGCGCCTTCAGCGACTCGATGAGGGGGGGCGCGGTGCGCGGGAAGGACACCTCATACCGGCGCGCGAAGGCCTCCAGCACGGGCGTGGCGGCGAACGCCTCCCCGATGTTGTGCATGTGGAGGGGGCCCCCCGGGTCGGGGTTGTACTCGATGAAGCGGATGACCCCGTCCGGACCGGTGAAGCCGTCCAGGCGCCCGCTGATCTGGCAGCTCGCGTCCATGGGCATCAGCAGCTCCTCCCAGTCCTGGATGCCGAGCAGGCGGCGGAAGGCTTCGTCCTCGCAGGCGCGCCGGTACACCGTCTCGAGCGCCTGGGACACCGCCCTGGAGGCGCGCTGGAGGTCCGCCTGCTGCTCCGGGGTGATGAAGCGGGGGCGCAGCACCCGGTACAGCGAACGTCCCTTGTGGCGCACCGTCCGCGCCTCGCACTGCCGCAGGAGCGTCTCGTGCGTGCGCTCGAGGACCTCGCCCCGCAGCAGCCCGTCATAGAAGGAAACAGCGTCGGCCAGCGCGTGAGCTGACATGGCGGGCTCCTAGAAGGTGACCCCGGCCTCGAGCAGGCCGAGCGAGTAGTGCAGGCCCAGGCCGGGCAGGTCCGTGCCGGCGCCAATGCCGAGCTGGAGGACGGAGACCTGCACCGACTCCAGCTCGAAGCGCACCGGCGCGAGCGTGACGCCCAGGGCCATGGCGGGGCCCGTGAGGCGCTCGGGGTGCTCGGGGGTGAGGAAGCTGAGGCGCTCGCCGAACAGCGTCGTCACGGTGAGCAGGGCCGCGGGGGCCCACATGCCGCTGCGCTGCACGCCCGCTCCGACGCGCAGCGAGGCCGCGTTGCCGAGCAGCGACAGGTAGCCGAGGTCCGCCTGGAGGATGAAGCGCCCGTTGATCGTATCCCGGACGCCGAGCCCACCGCCGACGCCGCCCATCGTCCGGGCCGCGGACAGGTACACCTGCGCGCCCGCCGTGGTGAAGACGGAGAGCCGGTGGTGCGCGGCGGGCGCCTCGGCCCGCGCTCCGGCGGGAGCGCACACCAGTCCGAGCCCCAGTGCGAGCGCGCCCGCCTGGAGCCATGAGAGAGGAGAGGTCTTCATGGAGTGGGCCCCCCTGCCCAGTAGGCGATGGCCGCGGCGGCCACGCGGGTGGCCTGGCCCAGGCGGACCGGATCCAGCTTGTCCGGCGTGTCCGTCTCCTGGTGGTAGTGCGGGTTGCGGAACGGCGCGGTGTCGGTGAGGAAGATGGCCTTCTGGTGGTTGAACCAGAAGGGGAGGTGATCGCTGAGCGTCAGGGCGAAGCCCATGGTGGAGGTGCCATTGGCCGAGGAGATGAGTGGCACCGCGTGCATCAGCTCCAGCGAGCCGTTGAGCGCGTAGACCTGCGAGGCCTCGTGGCTGGAGTCGTCGTTGGCGATGATGGCCAGGAAGTCCCCCTTGGAGGGCGAGGGCAGGCCGGGAATCGACTCCTGGGAGCCCTCCTCGTCGGAGTAGTAGCCGATGCTGTCGAAGACGAGCGCGGTGACGACCTGCTCGCTCTTGCCTTCCTTCACGTAGCGGTGGCTGCCGGAGATGCCGTACTCCTCCATGTCGAAGCCGACGAAGCGGATGGTGCGCTCGAACTTGTAGCGGGAGAGCACGCGGGCCAGCTCCAGCACGGCGGCGACCCCGCTGCTGTTGTCATCCGCGCCCTGCCAGAAGGCATCGAAGTGGGCGCCCACGAGGATGACCTCTCCGGGCTTCGTGGTGCCCGGGAGCTCGGCGATGATGTTGCGGGTGCGCATGCCATTCTCGCCGAGCGACACGTCGTCGGTGACCCGCAGCCCGTCGAACGACACGAGCTGCGAGCGCACCCATTCCCCCGACAGGGAGTTGGAGAGGTGGCACAGCTCGGGCCACGTCTCGCGAGTCGTCGCGGGGACGAGGGGCACGCAGTCGATGGACTGATCCGAGGCGTGCTTCTGGGTGAGCGTGAGGAGATCGCTCCAGACGCGCTCGGGCTGGATCTCCCCGGTGAGCGCCTGGAGGGCGGGCAGATCTGCCCCTTCCAGCAGCTGCGTCGGAGCGCACGCGGTGCCGCCCGCGAGGCCGAGGCCCGTGGCGAGCAGCAAGAGGGAAGCGCGCGGGGCTCTCATAGCTGCACCTCCAGGCGGGCCAGCCCGAGGTGGAGCCGCTGGGCCGTGCGGAACGGAGGGCCGGCGGGCCCCCACTGCACCTCCGGGCCACCGATGATGAAGCGGCCGAAGTGGAAGCGCAGGGGCGCGGCGTGGATGGCGAAGTAGAGGGGCCCGGACACCAGGGCGTCATTCTGCTCGTACAGCTCGACGCCCATGGGGAGGCGGACGGCCCGGCGAGGCAGGGAGACCCGGCTGAACCCCACCTCGAGGCCCCCGGCGGGCTCCCAGAAGCCCACCCGCGTGCGCAGCTCCCCCCGGGCATAGAGCTCGAGCGGGAAGGTCGTCTGGCTGGAGGGCAGGGCGTAGCGCAGCCCGCCGCCCACGAAGAGGTGGCGTCCGGGGCCCTGGGTGCCGAGCGCCCGGTGGTACGCGGCGTCCAACGTCATGGCCGCCTCGGCGTTCCGCCACAACCCGAGCTGCTGGAAGCTGGAGACGCCGATCGACACGCCGTGGGCCACGGGCTCGCCGGGCTCGGCCATGGCGGCCGGGGCGAGCAGACACGCGCCCACGACGAGCCATCTGGAGGGGTGTACGTGCATGGACGGGGGGTTCCGTAGGTGGGGGGCCCCCAGCCTGACCCAGACGGCGGGTCTCACACAATGGGGCGCTTCATCCGTTCTCGCCCTTGGCCGGTCCTTCGCTGCCCACCTGCGACAGCTTCGCCGTCCACGAGCCGGCCTGCTCGTGCGGCATCAGCTCCCGCGGCGAGCGGTAGTACTGCATCGGCGAGTCATGCAGGAAGTTGGACACCCGGCTCGTGTACAGGCACGCGTAGCGCTCCACCTGCTCGCCGAAGCGGCTGTTCTCGTGGCCCTCCTTGAAGAGCAGGCCCCAGTACGGGTTGAAGCCTTCCTCCACCTCGCACTCCAGCGTGTCCGCGATGTCCGTCGCCTCGCGCAGCGCCCAGCGCAGCTTGTCCAGCTCGGCCTTCACCCGCCGCCGCTCCTCCTCCAGCCGCTCCGGCACTCCCGCCTCCAGGTCCCCGCGCTCCAGCTTCCGGTCCAGCACGTTGAGCTGGCCCTTGCGGTGCGCCACCTCGTCGTCCAGCCGCTCCCGCGCCAGCTCCACGTCCGACAGCCGTTGGATGCGCTCGCGCTGGCCGTCCGTGTAGGTGATCTCATCCTCGATCTCCTGCACCACCATGCACGTGCGCCACAGCGACGTCTTCTTCGACTTGAGGATGTCGCCGTAGATGTGATCGCCCACGTACAGCACGCACTCGCCCGCGTAGCCCGTCTGCTGCTCGAACTGCAGCAGGTTGCCGCCCTGGTACACCTTGCCGCGCTCCACGCTCGCGGCCTCGCCCACCACGCGCGCCTCCTCGCCGGGCCCCGCCGTCTCCAGCTCCAGGAAGGGCCGCTGCTCGGAGAAGAACGCCGGCTTGGCCGCCAGCGTCACGATGTAGTCGAAGTAGTTGCGCCAGCTCGGGTACTCCGCCACCTGGCCGTCCAGCAGGTAGCGCATCACCGCGTCCGTGTAGTCCCACGCCGAGTTCGTCAGCAGGAACAGCTTCTTGCCTCCCGAGCGCAGCTTGTGCAGCGCCGGGCCCAGCTCCGGGTCCTGGAAGACGTAGCGCCCCAGCTCCTTGCGCACCTCGCGCTTGAGCGAGTTGTCCCGGTGCACCGTGTCGATGGCGTCGCGGATGTCGTCGTACAGCTTGCCGTAGTCCACCCGCTGGCCCAGCGACTCCAGCAGCTCGATGATGCCCGCGAAGAGCCACGCCTCGGGCAGGGCGAAGAGCGTGTCGATCCACGCGAACTGCGGGTTCTTCAGCTTCACGCGCTGGTTGCGGTACAGCTTCTTCCACACCTCGCGATCCAGCGGCCGCAGGCCGTGCCAGGCCCGTCCCACGTAACCGAAACGGTCCATCTTCAGCAGGTTGCCGTTCGCCTTGTCCACGGCCAGCCCGCGCATCACGAAGTGGTGGTCGTACTGCAGCTGGCCGATGACGGAGGGGTAGCCGCGCTCGGTGACCAGCTTCGCGAGCGTCATGTCATAGGCCAGCTGCTCCAGCCGGCGCATGTGGTAGATGGCCAGCGTGTAGTCCATGTCGAAGCCGATCAGCTCGACCTGGGCCATGCGCAGGTTGCGGTTGACGAAGATGTCCCGGGCCCGGGGCACCTGACGGATGGGCGCTCGCGGCACACTCAGCAGGCGGGCGAGCTCGGCGTCGGTGAAGAGGCCCTGGGCGCGGCGCTCGGCTTCCTGGGCGTGGGCCCGGTTGAGCGAGGTGCGGAAGCTGCCGTGGAGGGGATCCGAGGTCGTCGGGCTCCCCGGGATGGGTCCGGTGGGTGAGAGTTTCGGGGACACGGGACAGCAAGACATAACACGCGCCCCTCGGGCGCCACCATTCATACGGGTTGTCCACCTTGCGGGGTTGCAAGCGGGCGTGGCACGCTCGCGGGTCCGCAATGAGATCGCCCGCCCGACGTTCCCCCCCGTCCGACGCCGAGCTCCACGCGCGGCTCGCCGCCCGCATCGAGGCCCTGGAGGACCGTGTCCGCCAGCTCGAGGTCCGGGTGCGCGGCGCCGCCGTGGCCGGACGGGTGCGCGCCTCGGGCCGGGTGCGTCATGACACGGCCGCTCCCCGGACAGCCAGCCGGCCTCGTCCGCGCTGCCCTGGCTGCACCCTGGAGCTGCCCTCCGGCCGCAAGGGCAGGGCGTGCGTCTGGTGCGGATTCCAGTTCGACGCCGTCCGGTCCCGGAAGAGGAAGGGATGAGCACCGCCTACCGGTTGACCGGCCGCATCGAGGCCGGAGATCTCGCTGAGCTGTACGAGGCCGTCCAGGAGCCGGGGGGCCCCAAGGTCGTCATCAAGCTCTTCCACCCGAAGACGTCCGACCCGCGCTACGCCACCGTGCTCGCCGGGGCCTACAGCGTCCTCAATCCGCTCAACCCCGAGGGCATCGTCCCCATGCTCGACATGGGGTTCGTCAAGCAGCGGCTCGCCGTGGTGCGCGAGTCCGTCGAGGGCCACTCCCTGGGCACCGCGCTCTACCGGCTCAACACCAAGGAGGTCCTCCTCCCGCCGGCCACCGCGCTCTGGCTCATCATCCAGCTGCTCGAGTCCGTCGAGCGCGCGCACGCGGCGGGCGTCGTCCACGGCTCCATCACCCCGGGCAACGTGCTGCTCTCGCGCGCCGGGTTGCCCTCGGTGTGTGACTTCGGGACGCTCCAGGCGCTCCTGGCCGTGCCGGAGCTCAAGCGCGCCTTCGCCGGCCGCGGCCGCAGCGCCTACCGCGCCCCCGAGGTGGGCCGCGGCGAGCCCCCGGACGTGGTCTCGGACATCTACTCCATCGGCGCCATCGCCTACGAGCTGCTCACCCTGCGCGAGGCCGTCGTCCCCGATGGGGGCGTCAGCACCCGCCGCGCCGGGCTGCCTCCGCCCAGCCGCCTGGATCGCCGCCTCCACGCGCGGTTGGATCCGATCATCCTGCGCGCGCTGGAGGGCACGCCCACGCGGCGCTTCCGCTCCTGCGCCGAGTTCGCCGCCTCGCTGCGCAACTTCCTGTCCACCAACGGCGGGCTGCCCGGTGCCGAGGACGCGCGCCGCTTCGTGGCGGAGCTGTTCCCCAACGAGATGATGGCCGGGGCCCAGGGTCCGGTGCCGTTCTCCGAGCGCTTCACGCTCACGCCCATCTCCGGCGTGTCGCTGGCGGAGGTGGGCGCGGACGCGCTGGAGAAGTCCGTGGTGGTGCGGCCCTCGTTCAGCCCGGCCGTCAGCGAGGCCGACACCATGGAGGCCCCGCCCGCCTTCGAGGAGTACCAGCCCGAGCCCACCGTGACGCCGGGGCCCATGATGGACAGGGGCCTGCTGGACTCCACGCACGTCTTCGGCACCGAGGCCGATCAGGAGGCGCTCGAGTCCACCTACGTCGGGCCGAAGGATGAGGGGGCCGAGGTCACCCACTTCGGGAAGAAGGGCGGCACCCAGGTCACCACCCGGGTCAAGCCGAAGGAGGGGACCCAGGTCACCCGCGTCGGGCCGAAGGAGGGGACCCAGGTCACCCAGGTCGAGTCCAGGCCGGGCTCCAACGTGCCGGGAGATGACGAGCAGACGTGGGTGGCTCCTCCCGGGGCGGCCCCGCCCAAGCCGCGCCGCTCCCCCGTGCTGCCCGGTGGCTCCGCTCCCCGGGAGGTCACGCGTATCGGCAAGAATCCCCGCCTGCGCGTGGTGGAGGACTACTCCCGCCCCGAGCCCAAGCCGGAGCCCGAGCCCTCCCAGGCGCCGGTGGACCCGGATGATCTGGTGGACACCGCGAAGATCGAGCCGACGGGGGTGCGCATGCGGCTGCCCGCCTCCGAGGGCACGCAGACGCGGGCGCGCATTCCTCCATCGCCCGCCTCCGAGGGCACGCAGACGCGGGCGCGTCTTCCTCCATCGCCCGCCTCCGAGGGCACGCAGACGCGGGCGCGCCTGCCTCCGTCGCTGGTGCGGAGCCATGTGTCCGAGCAGCCACCCTCGGCCGAGCCGGATCGCTCGTACATCCCCATGCCCCCGCCCACGTCGCCCGAGGTGAAGGCGGCGGTGGCCCAGCGCCGCCTGTTCACCGAGGAGCGCAACCTCCTGGAGGACCTGCGGCGCCGGCGCCGGATGATGGCCGTGGCCGGTGGCATCGCGCTGGTCGGGGTGGTGTGCTTCGCCCTGGGCGTGTGGAAGTTCTCGCGGCGTCCCCAGCTCGACACGGACCCCAAGGTGTCCGCTGTCAGCGGCGCGGTGGAGCAGTACCTCCAGATGCCGGATGCGCCGCCTCCCGAGCCCGAAAAGCCCACCGGGACGGCGGATCCCGAGGCCGACTCTCCCTCCGGCGAGGCCGAGGCGACGCCCAGGACGGGGGTCGCGTACCTGTCCATCAGCGCCAACCAGCTGTCGCGCGTCTACATCGACGGCGTGCGGGTGAAGCGCAACCTGCCCCTGGTGCGCTACCCGGTGAGGCCGGGCACCCGGGAGATCATCATCGAGACGATTGGCATCCCGCGCCAGCGCGAGCTGTTCGAGCTTCGCCTGGAGCGCGGCGAGCACAAGAAGCTGGAACAGCTCTTCAAGCCATCCCCCCGCTAGGCCATGGACCGGACCCGCGTCTTCGTCGTCGAGGATCAGCCGAACCTGCTGCGCAACCTCCTCAAGGTGCTGGGCACCTTCCCCGAGCTGGAGCTGGTGGGCAGTGCCCAGGATGGGGAGCAGGCGGTGGAGGAGGTGGTGAAGGTGCTCCCGCAGCTGCTGCTGCTGGACCTGGAGCTGCCGGGCTTCAACGGCATCGAGGTGACGCGGCGGGTGAAGCGCCGCGCGCCCGAGGTGGAGGTCCTCATCCTCACGTCCTTCGAGGACGAGCAGAAGGTGTACGAGGCCATCCAGGCAGGGGCCTCGGGCTACCTGGTGAAGCGGGTGGGGCCGGAGAAGATCCGCTCGGGCATCCGCGAGGTGATGGAGGGGGGCACGGTGCTCGAGCCCCTGATCGCGCGGCGCTTCTGGAACTACTTCCAGTCCATCCAAGCGAAGCCGCCCGAGGCGGAGAAGCAGAACTCCTGGGGCCTCACGCCCGCCGAGTTCGACGTGCTGCGCTACGTGGCCAAGGGCCTGTCCAACGCCGAGGTGGGGCGGGTGATGACGCTGGAGCGGCGCACGGTGCGCACGCACCTCTCACACATCTACCGGAAGATGGGCGTCAACTCGCACGTGGAGGCGGTGGTGCTGGCCCTGCGCGCGGGGCTCGTGGATCTGTGAGCCCCGCACCGGGCGCCTCACCAGCGCAGGGGCAGTGAGTCGAAGCCGCGGAAGGTCACGCTGTGGCACTTGGGCACCAGCGGCCGCGTCTCGTCCAGACGCAGCCCGGGCATGCGCTCCAGCAGCTGGGTCACGCCGATCTCCAGCTCGCGGCGGGACAGGCCGGCCCCCATGCAGTGGTGCGCCCCGAAGCCGAACGAGACGTTCTTCTGCTTCGTGCTGTCCCGGGTGATGTCGAAGCGATCCGGATCCGGGAAGGCCGAGGGATCCCGGTTGGCCGAGGCCATCACCAGGAAGACGAGCTGGCCCTTGCGGAGCTGCTTGCCGTGCCACTCGAAGTCCTCGGCGGCCACGCGGGTGATGGAGGGCACCGCCGTGTCGTAGCGCAGCATCTCCTCCACCGCCGACTTCATCAGCCCCATGTCCGCCTTCAGCTTCTGGAGCTGATCCGGGTGGGTGAGCAGCGCGTAGACGCCGTTGCACAGCTGATCCGTCGTGGTGGTGTGCCCGGCGAACATGATGAGGCAGATGTTGGCCACCAGCTCCTCGGGCGTCATCCGGCCCTCGGCCTCCGCCTGGAGCATCAGGCTGAGCGAGTCCGTGCCGGGAGCGCGGCGGCGCTCCTCGATGATGGGCAGCAGGAGCTGCTTCATCTCCACCATGGCCTGGTTGGCGTTGGTGGCCAGCTCCACCGGGTTGGAGCCCACCGCGGGCGCGCTGAAGGCGGCCATGTGCTCGGACCAGCGCTTGAAGCGGGCGCGATCCGCGAGCGGGACGTTGATCATCTCGGCGAGCGCCAGCGCGGGCATCGGGAAGGCGATGTCCTTGAGCAGATCCATGTGGCCCTGGGGATACACCTCATCCAGCAGCTCGCGCATGATGCGGTGGACGGTGCCGCGCATCTCGTCCAGCCGCTGGTTGGAGAAGCCCGTGAGCGTCTGCCGGCGCAGCCGCACGTGCTCCGGGCCATCCTTCATGAACATCTGATGGCGGATGGTCTGCAGGAACTCCTGGGCGATGGCCGGGTCGAGCCCCTGGATCTGGTACTCGAAGAGCTGCGCCCGGGAGGCGCTCAGACGCGGGTCCCGGAAGCCCGCCATCACGTCGTCATGGCGGGTGATGAACCAGGACTGCATCGGCTCCACGAAGTGGACCGGATCGTCCTTCCGCAGCTCCTGGTAGAGCGGGTAGGGATCTCGCAGATTCTGGGGGCTGAGCAGGTTGCGATCGGTAACGGTGGAGCCAGTCATGGCGCGGCAGACTAGTTGCCGCTCCATGCACTGTCGAGGCGCTCAGGGGGCGTTGCGCACCAGCCGCAGGTGGCGCTTGCGGCCGCGCGGACCGCCCTGGGAGGCGTCCGGGGCGTGCGGCACATAGGGCTGATCGCGCAGGCCGTCCTTGTGGCTCCAGTCCTTGGGCGCGAACGGATCCGACGGCCCGCGCAGGGCCGAGCGGAGGATGACGCCGAAGAGCACCGTCAGCAGCAAGGACACGGTGATGAGCGTCAGGCTGGAGTTGGTGAACAGGCCATCGAGCGCGGGCGCCGGATCCGGCATGAACAGCATGGCGGCGAGCACCATCCACCACAGCCCGCACACCACCAGGCACGCGCTGCTGAACCAGATCTTCACCCGCGACCAGACGGTGCGCCGCGAGGGGAGGGCGGTGACCGCTCCGCGCTGCATCGGATACTGCCGCGACGGCTCTTCCTCGTGCGCGAGCCTGGCCAGCGCGTGCTGCGGGACGGCGCTACGCCTGCGCTCGCCGCGCCTGCGCTCACCACCGGCCGCGAGGGGCACCGCGGAGCCGTGGCGCCGACGCACCGCCGCGATGGCGAGCACCAGCAGCACGAAGGCGGTGAGCGCGGTGGGCCCCATCCGGCTGGCACCGTAGGCGCCGTGGATCACCAGGGCGCAGACGAGACCAGGGAGCAGCAGCCGGAAGCGAGGGGGCGGAGACGCCAGCATGAGGTGAACGGTAGCAGAGATGGGGGCGCGCTCCAGTTTGCCACCGGTGCGGGTCTCCAGGACACCCCGCGTCTCCCTCCGGGCGTCCAGCCTGCCTGGATGGACTCCGGGCGAGCTGGAACGGAGACTGTCCCGTGCATGCCATCTCCGGATCTGAAGAAGGTGCTCTCCTGGCTGGCACGGAATCTGTCCCCCCGGACCGGTGAGCCCCTGGACATCCCTCCTGGCATCGAGGGGGCGCTCTTCTGGCGCGTGGAGCGGATCCGCGAGGACACGATGGCCATGGCCTGGCTCGTGCTCCGCATGGTGATGGACCCGCCTGGACCCGCGCGGACGGCGATCATCCAACGGCTGCTCCAGGTCTTCGCCGTGGATCCCACTCCCGCCGTGCTCCGGGCGATGCCGGAGCAGCTCGTGGAACTGCTCGACAGTCCCGAGCCGGAGGTGCGCTACCTCGCCGCCCGGTTGGTCGACGCGCGCGAGACCCCGGCCGCCATCCCCGGTCTGCGCCGCGGGCTGGGGGACTCGGACTATATGTTGCGCCGCACGTGCCTCCAGGCCCTGCGCTCCGCCGGGCTCCCGCCCGATGCCGTGGTTCCGCATCTGCGCTCCGAACGGCTCGTGGAGCGCGAGGCGGCGCTCGAGCTGTGCGGCCGCCCACTTCCCGAGCTGCTGCGCCGGGAACTGTGGCGCCTGCTCGAGGATCCAGCGGTGTCCGTGCGCTACCGCGCGGCCGAGAGGCTGGGCGCGGACCCGGAGGCACCCGGGCTGTGCGCGGTGGCGCTCGACATGGTGCGGACGGGCGGGGAGCGCTCCTCGCGGGCCTACGCCATCCGCCTGCTGGGGAGGCTGGGGCTCCGGACGGACGCGCTCCCCGTGCTGCTCGAGGCGCTGCGCTCGGGCGAGGACGAGTTCGTCCGGGTGGCGGCCGCGGAAGTGCTCGGCGTTCTCGCGCCCGACGTGACCGAGGTAGCGGATGCCTTGGTGGCGGCGCTGAAGGACGGTTGGGATGGGGTGGGCATCGCCTCGGCCCGGGCGTTGGCCTCGCGCGGGGCCACGACGGAGAGCGTCATTCCGAGGCTGCTCGCGGCACTGGCGGACCGGAAGCTTCCGGAGCGGACGCGTGGGCAGGTGGCGCTCACCCTGGCCCAGCTCGGGGTGCGTGAGGCGGTGCCGGAGTTGCTGCGCCAGCTCACGCTGCCCGACCGCGTGTTGCATGAGCACGAGTGCGAGCCGTATCAGAGCGAGGACATGCGAGGCGCGTCGACGCCCCAGTTGAAGCTCGCCGTGATGCGGGCGCTCGGGGAGCTTGGGGAACCCGCGCGGGCCGCACTGCCGGCGCTCTTCGCGAAGGCCCGCGCGGGCGTGATGGAGGCGCGGCTGGAGGCGGCGAGGGCGCTGGTGCTCCTGGGCACCGCGCCCGCCGAGGTGCGCTCGCTCCTCCAGGATCTCCCGCTGTCGGGAGAGAAGGGGGAGCAACTGCTGGAGCTGTTCGGGCTTCTGAAACCCTGACGGGGCTCAGGTGCCGGACGGCTCCGCGGTGGGATCCACGATCGGCTCCGGCATCACCCAGAGCGCCGAGGGCGCGCCGTAGGCCTGCTCGAAGGCGTAGAGGATGCCCGTCCAGCGGTCCCAGAAGACGGCCCAGTTGTACTCGGTGGGCGGCGAGGTGAGGAGGCTCCCGTCCCGGTCCGGCTGGCTGTACGCGTAGTCGGAGTAGTTCCACTCGAGGGTGCCGAAGTCCGTGGTGAGCATGGGGGTGAGGGCCTGCAGCAGCGCGGCGCGGGAGACCTCGTCCGGGTGGGCCACGGCCGGGGTGAAGACGGGCTGCGCCATGTCATGCTGCTCGCGCCAGGCCACGTAGTTGTTTCCCATGGCGATGAGGGCGTCGCGCGCGGCCGGAGTCGGCGCCAGACGGGCCTCCTCGTAGAGCGCGAAGGCCGCCACCAGCAGGCTCTTCCAGTGCATGCCCGGGAAGAGGGTGGCGAACTGGTAGGGCCGGGGCGTGTCGTTCACGTGGGCCACCGCGTACTGGTAGGCGAGCTGGGACTCCTGCGGCACGGCGTCCTGGAGCGAGAACTCCGTCAGCACGCGCGAGGGCGTCACGTCGCCGGTGACGCCGCGGCGCCAGTCCAGGTAGAGGAGCGCCGAGCCGCCGATGTCCGAGAAGATGGCCAGGTTGCCCTCGTGCAGCGTGCGCTCCAGGGTGATGACCACGGACTCGGCCTTGTCGAGCGGGAGGAAGGCCGGCGCGCTCCAGTAGAGCGAGGCGAAGCGGGACGCGGTGGTGGCGAAGGTGCGCGGATCGGCCAGCGCCTCGCCATTCATGGCCGTGGTGAGCGAGGCCAGCGAGGCGGCCGCGTCGATGGGCAGCCCCCGGACGACGAGCTCCAGGGAGAGGTTCTCCACGGTGACGCGCACGGTGCCGGTGATGCCCGCCCGGTCGAGCGCATGGAGCACCGAGAGCGAGGGCTGGCCCCGGGCCGCGTCGAGCATCCGCCGGGCCAGGGCCGCGCCGAGCATGCCCTCGCCGCCCGTGCGCGAGGCGTGCGGTGCGAAGACGAACCAGTTGGGCCGCACGTTGCTGCTCCCGCCGGGCTGGAGCGACGGATCGAGCAGGCCGCCCAGCTCATAGGCGATCTGGATGTAGCCCTCGGTGATGCGCTGGTTGTCCTCGAGCGGGGTGGGGGCGTCGTCGGCGCGCGCCGGTGGGGCCAGGGCCACGAGGGCCAGGAGCAGCGCGGAGGCGAGGGGACGGAGGAAGGGCGGATGCGTGTCCACGATGGATCTCCAAGGGGGTGGGTTCGGGTGGAGCGGAGGGCAGGGTAATCAGCGCGAGCGGCTCCACACCCCTCAAGTGGGAGCCGTCTCCCCAACTGTGTCCGCGCTGGGACGTTTGACGTCAAAGCAGTTCAGCGTCAGTCCGGCAGAGAAGCGGGCGTGCTGCACGCGGTGCATGTTGGCGCCGGGACGGACTCGTGTACCTTGGCGCTGCTTCCTTTTCGAAGGTCGAACGAGTGCCCACCCAGACGCCGTCTCTGAGCCTCTCCCGTTCCTCCACCGCCTCACGTCCCACGACGCCCGCCGCCACGCCGGTGCTGTCCGCGACCACGGCCACCGCGCGCCTCGCCCTCGATGTGCTGATGGCGCTGGACCTCGATGGGGACGGCCGCCTCACGGACCGGGATGCCGGACGCGCCCGGGAGGATGGGCTGCGCTTCGCGGTGGACCTGGAGCTCGTCCCGGGCGCGCGCCTGGAGCTGGCCGGGGCGGAGCGGCTCTCGCATGCCGCGGATGTGCTCGCCGAGGAGATCCTCGAGGGGCGCGGCGAGGACCCCGGGCTCCCCGTGGAGCGGATGCTGGAGCCGCGCACCCAGACGCTGCGGCGGCTGATCGACGACGGCTGGCAGGGGCTCGTCCGCCGCTCGGATCGGGCCGGGGAGCTGAAGAAGGCGCTGCAGGTGATGCCGGTGAAGGACCCGGAGGGTACGCAGCGCGTGTACGTCCCCGCGCGTGATCGCAAGGCCCTGAAGAAGCTGCGCGCCGAGGCCCGGCGCTCCGGCGGCCTGGAGATGGTGCCGCTGCAGAAGCCTCGTGGTGCCGGAGACTGGGAGGCGCTCATGCGCCAGCCCGGGATGCTCTACCTCCCGCGCCCGTACATCGTTCCGGGCGGCCGCTTCGTGCAGATGTTCGGCTGGGACAGCTACTTCAATGCCCGCGGCGCCCTGGCCTCCGGCCACTACGGGCTCGCGCGGGACATGCTCGAGAACCAGCTCTACGAGATCGAGCACTACGGGAAGATCCCCAACTCGAACCTCAGCTACCACCTGTCGCGCACCCAGCCGCCGCTCATGCCCCGGCTGGCGCTGGAGCTGCACGCGGTGCACGCGGACCGGCGCCTGCTCAAGCGCGTGGCCCGGATGGCCGAGCAGGAGCTGGAGACGGTCTTCCGCACGGGCGCTCGCGCCACCCCGAGCGGGCTGTCCCGCTACAAGGACGACGCCGAGGGCCCCGACGCCGAGGACCTGTCCAGGTTCTACGCCGGCTCGCGGCCGGACGACGCCGGGTTCCACCGCCATGACCGGGCCATCCGCGAGAGCGGCTGGGACATGTGCCACCGCTTCGGCACGGCCACGCACCACCACGAGCCGGTGTGCCTCAACTCGCTGCTGTTCCAGTACGAGATGGATCTCTCGGGGATCCTCCGGCAGGTGGACGGGGAGGACTCGCTGAAGGCGGCCCGCTACGCGAAGGCGGCGAGGGCCCGGGCGCGCACCATGCGCACGCGCTTCTGGGACGCGGAGCAGGGGCTGTTCTTCGATCATGACTTCGTGGCCGGACGCCGCTCGCGCTACGAGTGCCTCGCCACCTTCTATCCGCTGTGGACGGGCTGGGCGTCGCGGGAGGAGGCCGCCATCGTGGCCGCCGCGCTCCCGCGCTTCCTGCATGACGGGGGCCTGACCTCCAGCAGCCGGGCCTCGCGCGAGGCCGCGGGTGGAGAGGACTTGCAGTGGGACTGGCCCTTCGGCTGGGCGCCGCACCAGATCATCGCGGTGGAGGGCCTGCGCCGTTACGGCTTCCACGCCGAGGCGGATGCGGTGGCCTACCGCTGGCTGTCCATGGTGTTGGACATCGCGGGGAGCCACAACGGCCTCATCAAGGAGAAGTACGACGTGGTGGGGCGGTCGGCCGAGGTGGCCGTCGAGTACGGCAACCAGGGCGCGGATCGCGGAGTGCTCCTGGCCCCGAGGTCCGAGCGGACGCTGGGCTTCGCCTGGACGAACGCCTCGGTGGTGCTGCTGATGGACGGCCTGTCTCCCGGGCTGCGCGAGGCGCTCGACGCGGGCATTCCCGCCGATCGGGTGCTCGGTCCGCGCGATCAGGGGGGCCGGGGCCGCTCCCGGAAGAAGCGCGCCTCCCAGTCCGTCGCGTGAGCACGGGAGGGACCTCCCTCCCGGGCGCGCTCGGTTCAAAGTTGTCCAACTGTTGGACAACTTTTAGAACCTCGCGCCCGGAGGGGCTCTTCAGCGTCCGAAGGTGCCCAGGTTCAGCACCGTCACGCTCAGGCCCCAGTCGAAGTTCGTCCCGGGTCCCAGCCGCGCCCAGGAGTTGAGCCGCCAGCAGTCGCACGAGGGACTGAACGACACGCTCAGCGTCTGGGAGAACAGCTCCGGCACGTCACAGCGCGCCGGATCCTTCCGTTGCACCTCGGCCCCGTACCCCACGTTCAAGCCGAACGGGAAGCTGGCCGCGGCGCCCATCAGCACGCGGTCGACCGGCTTGTTGGCGAACGCCGCCGCGCTCGAGCAGGACACGTCCGCCCCCGGGCTCGGGGCCTGGGGCTCGAAGGGAGGGGGCAGCAGCATGTCGATGGGCCGGCGCACCTGCTCCGAGCTCGCCAGGGCCCGCTCGTACCCGGCGTTCACGCTCAGCCTGTTCGGAAGGATGCTCCAGCCGATGTTCGCCGAGAGCTGGGTCAGCCGCTCGTCCACCTCGGGGGTGAACAGGTCCAGCCGGCCCCGGGCCTCCGCCGTCACCGGGCCCAGCACCGCCCGGATGCGCCCCGAGGTCTCTCCCAAGCGCCGCTCCAGGAAGTCCACTCCCTGCACCACATCCAGCCGTCCCAGCTCGCTCGTGCCGGTGGCGCCCTCACGCCTGAGCACCTTCTGGCGCAGCGCCACCTGGCCCTGGAAGAACCCGTCCGCGGGTACGGCGGCGTCCACCTCGTCATAGACCTGGGGCGCGTTCTGCCCGAAGACTCGCGGCACCGCGCGCAGCTCCACCGACGGCATGAGGCTGTGGCGGATCGCCGTGGCCCCCTCGCCGAACACCCTCGACAGCTCCGTGTCCAGGTACGCGCCCACCATCCCGTACCCGCGGTGGCTCGTCTGCCGCTCCACCTCATTCAGGTAGATGCTCTCGCGCACCACCAGATAGGGCGTGAGCCGCAGGACGCCCCCCACGTCGAAGGTGGCATTCACGCGCGGCAGGACGTCCAGGCGGGTGCGTGCCTGGCGCTCGCCCGGATCCAGCCGGCCGTTGCCCTGGGTGCCATCCGCATCCGGCAGCGTGGGCCAGTAGACCCCATCCGTGCCCTCGTCCCCCAGCAGCCCTCCGAGCGGTGACAGCCGGGAGAGCTCCAGCTCCACGCCACCCGTGAGCGGGCCGAGCAGCGGCACCGGGGGGATGGCGTAGCGCAGCGTGGGCAGTTCCTGGAAGACGGGCGGGCGCGGGGCGTCGCCGAACAACGGGTAGCCCCAGCGGAGGTCCTGACGGTAGGCGAGGGCGAGCCCCGCGTAGTCGTCCTGGCCCCGGTGGTACACCGTGGCCGTGGAGGGGACGTAATAGTACGAGCGCGCGAACCCGGAGTTCGTCGTGGTGTCCGAGAAGAGGAAGCCGTCCGAGTAGAGCTTCACGTCCGCCCGCGCGAAGTAGCCGTTGCCGAGCTTCTGCCGGTGCTCCAGCAGGCCCCAGCTGCGCAGCCCCCGCTGCCGCGCATCCGGCGCGAGCACGTTGGGGTTGAGCGGATCCCGCTCGGGCTTCAGGTCATAGAGGAACTGCCACCACAGCCGCCCCTCGATCGCGGCCCCGCCCTCGGGGTCGGCGAGGGGCACGTACCGGAACTCGGTGGACAGGCGCGGGCCCTTCACTCCAAGCGAGCCCACGGTGGGATCCTTGGGATCGTTGCCGAACGCGTACCCCGGCGAGAGCGTGACGTCGTAGCTGCGCCCGAGCGTGAGGAAGATCGGCTCGTCCAGCTGGAAGCCGCTCAGGCCCGAGCCGGTGACCTCGGGCAGGAGCAGGCCGCTCGCGCGCTCCGCCAGGGGAAGGTAGACCCAGGGCAGCAGGAGGACGGGCACGCCGTATACGTGCACCGCGGGCACGGTGAGGGTGGCGCTCTCTCCGGGCTTCACCTCCGCGCCCCGGGTGGAGATGCGCCAGCTCGGGGTGAGCACGTCGCAGTCGCAGGGCGTGAAGGACGACTCCTCCAGCACGTACGAGCCATCCTCCTTGAAGCGGAAGCCCTTGGTGGTGAAGGAGAAGGTGTTCTTGCCGGCCTTCGCCAGCTGTTCGGAGGTCTCCAGGGCGGCGAGCGCCTCCGGCGCCACGTTGTCCTTCTGGACGAAGGCGGCGCCCTCGCCGCTGGCGCTCTCGGCCGTCAGGGTGCGGGTGCGGCGGTCCACGGTGAGGTGCTCGGCGAAGCCGACCAGGCCCCGCATCACCAGCCGCACGTTGCCCCGGGCCTCCGCCACCTGGGTGGTGTGATTGTAGGTGATCTCATCGGCGCGGATGACCGACGTCCCCGTGCGCAGCACCGCGTTCTTCCGGGCGGTGATGACCTGGCCCGGCTCGGTCTCGACGCGCACGTCTCCCCGGAGCTCCACCGTCTCGCCCAGGAGGTCCTCCGGTGAGGAGGGCACCGGGAGCTGCCCGGAGGCGGTGGTGAGGGCAACGGTCAGGAGGAGCAGGCCAACCATGGAACCGCGCACTCAAGACCAACGCCGCTCCGTCGGCAATGAACTATCGCAGGCAGGTGCGCACGGTCTCCGGGCTGAACGGCTTCTCGATGCACCTGGGGGCGTGGCGATCCACGAACGCGACGGCACGCGGGGTGAAACAGCCCGCCGTCATGAAGACCATGCGCTCGGTGAGCTCCGGGTACTTCGCCGCGACCACCTCGTACAGGTCCATGCCCGTGAGGCCCGGCATCATCAGATCGCAGAAGATGACGTCATAGCCCGCGTCCCCGGCCAGCAGCTCCAGCGCGCGCGTGCCGCTGGTGGCCCGCTCGATGGTGTGCAGGGGGCCGATGGTCCGGGCGAGCGCCTCGATGACCTCGGGCTCGTCGTCGATGACCAGCACACGGCGGGACTCCGGCGGCCCGGTCCGCCGGGTGCGCTCGTCCGCCGAGTCCTTCTGGGCCGCCGTTCCCGCCACCGGCAGCAGGGCGCGGAACGTGCTCCCCCGGCCCGGCGCGCTCTCCACCTGGAGCTGGCCTCCCATGCCCGTGATGATTCCATGGCACACCGAGAGTCCCAGCCCCGTGCCCTCGCCAATGGGCTTCGTGGTGAAGAACGGCTCGAAGAGGCGGGGGATGTTCTCGGCGGGGATTCCACACCCCGTGTCGCGCACCTCGATGGCCACCCAGTCCTTCCCGTGAGGCCGGATGGTGAGCGTCACCTGGTTGCCCGACACATCCCCCTCGGGGAGCGCCTGCGTGGCGTTGAGCAGCAGGTTGAGGAAGACCTGTCCCAGGCGCGACTCGTTGCCCACCACCGAGGGCACCGCCTCGTAGCTCCGCAGGAGCCGGGCCCGCAGGCGCAGCTGGTGCTCCGCCATGGCCACGGCGAACTCCAGCGCCTCCCGGACGTCCACCGTCCCCAGGGCGTCGAACTTGCTGCTGGCGAACGTGCGCAGATCCTTCACGATGCCGCGGATGCGCTCGGCGCCCTTGCGCGCGTGCTCCAGCGCGTCCACCACCTCCCGCATCGCCTCGTCCTGCTCCCGCTCCCCGAGCTCCTCCAGCGCGAACGTCACGTTGGCCAGCACGTAGGACAGCGGGTTGTTGATCTCATGCCCGACACCCGCCGCGAGCTGTCCCGCCGTGGCCAGCCGCTCGGCCTGGATGAGCGCGCTGCGGGCCGCATCCAGCTCGGCCGAGCGCCGGCGGACCAGCTCCTCCGCCTCCGTGCGGGCCTGGTGCGCGCGCGCGAGCAGCGCATCCCGCTCGAGCTCGGCGCGGTGCCGCCGGGTGATGTCCTCGATGACGGCGATGAAGTAGTCGGGCGTCCCATCGGGCTTGAGCACCAGGGACACCGTGAGGGTAGCCCAGATGGTCTCCCCGGACTTGCGGACGTAGCGCTTCTCCATCGAGTAGGTGGAGATCTCGCGAGTGAGCACCTGCTGGACCTGCTTCAGATCCGCGGCCAGGTCCTCCGGGTGGGTGATGTCCTGGAACGTCAGCTCCATCAGCTCCTGGTAGGGGTAGCCGAGGATGGTGCACAGCCTCGAGTTGACCCGCAGCCAGCGGCCATTCGTGCCCACGTGCGCGAGGCCCACGGCGGCCTGCTCGAAGGTGGCCTGGAAGTGGCGCAGGAGCTCCGAGAGCTGCTCGGACGCCGGGCTTCGCTCGGGCGTCTCGGGAGTCTGGGCGGGGAGGGGGGACGGGGGCGTGCTGTCCATGAGGGGGCTCAACGGAGCCCCATTCTAGGACGGGATGCGTGGCCTTGGTGAGTGCCGCGCGTCTCCGCGACCCGCCGTGCACCTGTTTGAGCGCGGAGTATCGACGCCCAGGCCCCCTCCGGACGGCGGCTCAGTCGAGCAGGTGCGGGTTGCGCAGGATGAGGAGCCCGGCCTGCACGGTGCTGGTGTAGTCGTTGAGGTGGCCGGCGCGGGCCAGCTCGCTGGTGTCCCGCACACCCGTCTCGCTCAGCACCCGGTCCACCTTCTTCTCGCCCTGGTTGTAGGCCGCGAGCGCCAGGCGCCAGTCCTTGTAGCGGCCGTACAGGTCGGAGAAGAGGGCCGAGGCGGCCTCCGTCTCGCGCGCCACGTCCAGCCGCTCGTCCACCTGCGCATCCACCCGCAGGCCGTACTGGCGCGCCGTCGAGGGGATGAACATCCACACGCCCGCGCCCCGCATGCCCGGCGCCAGCGAGGGCTGCGTCGAGGTCTCCGGCATGTTGGTCACCGCCGATTCGATCATCGCCACGGCCAGCAGGCCCTCGGGGAGCTGGCGGGCGCGCAGCGTGCGGGTGAGCGCCTCGCGGTGGGTGCCCAGGTTGTCCATGGCCTTCTTCATGAAGGCGCGGCCCTTGGGCGTGTTCACCAGCTGGTTGAGCTTCTCCACCACCTGCTCGTCCACCACCACCTGGATGTCCTGCTCGCGCTGCGAGGCCTGGGCGAGTGCCTGGGCCTCGGCGAGCGTCACCGCGCGGCCGCGGGTGGCGCTCTGGGCCCAGAGGGCGAGCGGGGTGAGGGTGAGGGCCACCGCGGCGACGAGCGCGGCGGTGCGGTGGGGACGGCTGGGACGCGGCTGGAACAGCATTTCGATCCTCCTTTTCGTGGGGTGGGCCATGCCGGTGACTCCGGCGGGAAGGGGTGGGGCATGGGTGGCGCGCAGCGCGGCCTCGAGCAGGCACCGGGCGTAGTCCTGCGGGCGGGCCTTGCCGCCGGAGACGAGCGCCTCGTCGCAGGCGAGCTCCTGGCAGGTGGCGAGCCACCGTCCGAAGGCGCGCACCACGGGGTTCCAGAAGAAGAGGGCGCCGAGCGCCAGGCGCACGTAGGCGAGCATCGTGTCGCGCTGGCGGTGGTGCTGCAGCTCGTGCAGCACCGTCAGGCGCAGGCCCTGCGCGTCCTCGAGGAGGCTCGGGGGCACGGCCACCCATGCGCTGGGGTGGGGGGCGCGCCGGGGAAACCAGGTGGAGAAGGCGGTGCCCTCGGAGTCACAGAGCACCACGGCCACGCGGCCCACCTGGCGTACGCGGGGCAGCGACTCGAGCCGGTGGATGAGCCGCAGGTGCTGGCGGAGCTGCCGCGCGCAGTGCACCGCCGCGGCCGTGCCGAGCAGCAGCGTCAGGGCCGTGCCCACCGGGAAGGAGGAGGGCGTCCCGGCGGGCCGGGGCGTGGGGGCGCCCGGACGCGGGCTCCAGGCGGGCTCGGGCAGCCGGGGGGTGAGCCGCACCACGGAGCGCTCGAAGGTGAAGAGCGGCCCGGTGGGCACCAGCCCTCGCAGGGCCATGCACGCGGGGGGCAGCAGGAGCGCCAGGGTGAGTGTCGCGCGCCCGGCCCTCAGCGTCTGCCGGGCCGACAGGGGCAGCCCCAGCCGTCCCATGAGCGCCAGCGCGGCGCGCAGCAGCCCGAAGCCCACCGTGAGCAACACCGCCACGCTCACGTAGCCCATGGCCAGCTCTCGCAAGGCGGCGCTCATGGCTTGGGCCCCTTCTTGCTCAGCAGGGCGCGCAGTTGCTCCACCTCCTCGGGCGAGAGCGGCACGGCCTCCACCAGCCGCTCCACCAGCGCCGAGGGCGTGCCGTCGAATACCGTCTCCACCAGGTGGCGCACGCTCTGGACCTCGTAGGCCTCGCGCGGCAGCAGCGCCGAGTACAGGTGCCCCCGGCCCACCTTCCGGCTCTGGAGCACGCCCTTCTGCTCCAGGATGCGCAGCACCGTGGACACCGACGTGTAGGCCAGCTTGCGCTCCGGCGGCAGGGCCTCCAGCACGTCCGCTACGGCCACCTCGCCCTTGCGCCAGACGATGTGCATCAACTCCAGCTCCACCGGCGTGAGCGGCTTGCTCTCTTCGTTCTGGGTCGGCCTGGACACGCTCGTCACCTCCGGCGCCCAAACTACTAAGGCCTTAGTTGAATCGCAACTAAGGATTTAGTTGATGATCCAGAGTGTCCCAAAACGGCCAAAGGGGGTCAGGGGGGTATTGCCAAAGTGCGATCCTGGTTATCGAATTCGGAGAAGTTGAGAATTTCGGAGCAGGTGAGCGGAAGGATGGAGTGCCCCAATCACGCTGGCAGGGCCGGAACGGGGGACCCGGCGAGCGAGCTGCGTGCCAGCCACCTGTTGTTGAAGGCGCTCACGGAGGTGCAGACGGAGTTCATCCAGGGCCACGAGGTGCACCGGCTCTTCGACAAGCTGCTGTCGGTGCTGTTGAAGCTGACGGGCAGCGAGTACGGCTTCATCGGCGAGGTGCTGCGCACGCCCGAGGGCCAGCCCTTCCTGCGCACCCACGCCATCACCAACATCGCCTGGACGCCGGAGCTGCGGGAGTTCTACGCCCGCGAGGCGCCCAAGGGCATGGAGTTCAAGAATCTCCAGACGCTCTTCGGGGCGGTGATGACGAGCGGCGAGCCGGTGGTGTCCAACGCCCCGGCCGTGGATTCGCGGAGGGGAGGGCTGCCCGAGGGACACCCGCCGCTGCTCGGCTTCCTGGGGCTGCCCTTCCACTCGGCCACGGAGATGGTGGGCATGGTGGGAATCGCCAACCGTCCCGGAGGTTACGACGAGGGGGTCATCGCCTTCCTGCAACCGTTCCTGGCCACGTGCTGCGCCATCCTCCAGGGCGTGCGCAGCGAGCGGCGGAGGCGCCAGGCCGAGGAGGAGCAGCGGCGCTCGTCGGAGAGCTTCCGCACCCTCATCGAGCGCAGCCCGGATGCGATCTTCATCCACCGGGAGGGCCAGGTGCTCTTCGCCAACTCGGCCGCGGCGGGCCTGCTGGGCCATGCGTGCGGCTCGTTGCTGCGGGGCCGGCCCATCACGGAGCTCGTGCAGCCCGGGAACGAGGCGGCGCTCACCGAGCCCTCCAGTGTCAGCGCGCCCCACGAGGTGTTGCTTCGGCACCGCGAGGGCCGGCAGGTGCTGGCCGAGGTGGTGACGCTCTCGCTGGTGTTCGACGGGCAGCCCGCCACGGTGTCCATCGCCCGTGACATCACCGAGCGCCGGCAGGTGCAGGAGCAGCTGCGGGCCTCCGAGCGCATGGCCTCGCTGGGGACGCTCGCGGCCGGCGTGGCCCATGAAATCAACAACCCCCTGTCGTACATGCTGAGCAACCTGCGCTTCGTGGACGACGAGCTGTCCGCGCTGGCCGGCTCGAGCGAGGGGCTCGCGGGGGAGCGGGGGCAGGAGATCCGAGACGCGCTGAAGGAGGCCCTCTCCGGCAGCCAGCGCGTGGTGGACATCGTGAAGGACCTGAAGACGTTCTCGCGCAACAGCGACGAGGAGCGGCGCGGGCCGGTGGACATCCAGGCGGTGCTCGACCTGTGCGGGAACATGGCCTGGAGCGAGATCCGCCACCGCGCGCGGCTGGTGAAGGACTACGGCGGAGTGCCGCCCGTGTACGCCAACGAGTCACGGCTCGGGCAGCTCTTCCTCAACCTGATCATCAACGCCGCGCAGGCGATTCCCCACGGGAACATCCGGGAGAACGAGGTCCACGTCTCCACGAGGTACGAGGAGGAGCAGGTGGTGGTGTCGGTGAGGGACACGGGGGTGGGAATTCCCGAGGAGAACCTGGGCAAGCTGTTCAATGCCTTCTTCACCACCAAGCCGGTGGGGGTGGGCACGGGGCTGGGCCTGTCCATCTGCCACGGCATCATCACGGAGCTGGGCGGGCGCATCGCGGTGCGGAGCGAACCGGGGAAGGGGACCACGTTCCAGGTCTTCCTGCCGGTGGGCGAGCCGCAGGGCGCCGCGCCCTGACTCCCTCTCCCCCCGGGAGAGGGTTGGGGTGAGGGTGCCTGGGTCTGTTCTTCAACCCGTGGCCCACCACGGGTTCCCAGGGGCACACGTTCGCCTGGCCCTCACTCCCGCCCGCGAGGCTCGCGCCGGAGCACGGGCAGCACGCTGTGGTGCTCGTCCGTCCAGAGGATGGGCGGTGCCCCCTCCAACTCCTCCTGGCGATACACGCGCGCGGCCGTGCGAGTGAAAGTAGGGCCCTGCGAGAAGTCCGCGTCCGGGGCGAGCAGCACCCAGGCACTGCGCAGCGTGTCACCCTGGGTGCCGGTGATGACGAGCGTGGCGTGCATGCCGGAGTCGCGAGCGTGCGCGAGCGTGACGGGGAGCAGATCCAGGTGCGAGCTGCTGATGTGCAGCGCCAGCACGCCGCGGGGCGCCAGGTGCGCTCGGTACAGGGCCACGGCCTCGCGCGTGAGCAGGTGCATGGGGATGGCGTCCGAGCTGAAGACGTCCAGCGCGAGCACGTCGAAGCCCCGCGCCTCGCCGCGCTCCAGCTCCCGCTCCAGGGAGATGCGCGCGTCGCCCTGCACCACCTCCACCCGGGCCCGCGTGTCGCGCAGGAAGCTGAAGTAGCCGCCCTCGCCCCTGGCCAGCGCGATGACGGCCGGGTTGATCTCATAGAAGCGCACCGAGTCGGCGGGCCCCGCGAGCGCGGCGCTCGTGCCCACGCCCAGGCCCAGCACGCCGATGCGCAGGGCCGGTGCCGGACCCGAGGCCTCGCGCAGCCGCCGTTGCTCGGCGATGGCCAGTCCCAGGCCGCTGTCCCGCGTGAAGTAGGCCGTGGGCCGGCTCCGGCGCGAGGGCTCGGCGAGCTGGAAGCCGTGAGTGGTGGTGCCGTGCTTGAGCGAGAACAGGTGCCGCTCCGGGTCTCCCACGCCCAGCTCCAGCACCTGCACCACGCCGAAGAAGTTGCGCACCGTCACCCGCACCTCGCGACGGATGTCCAGCAGCGACACGCCGATCCCCACCACTCCGGCGGCGAGCACGAACACCCGGGCCAGCCGCCCCAGCCGCGCCAGCACCCCCTCGTTGGCGGGAGACGAAAGCATCGGCACCAGCGCCACGAGACAGCACGCGGCGAGCGCCAACGGGTACTCGCCATAGGTGTCGAAGACGCGCGGCGCCACCAGGCCGACGAACACCCCGCCGAGCGCGCCGCCCGCGGACACCTGGAGGTAGAAGGCGCTCAGGTGGCGCGGTGCCGGACGCAGGCGGTACAGCTCGCCGTGGCACACCATGCAGCCGGCCAGCAGCGCGCCCCCATACGCGAGGAGCTGGAAGGACAGCGGCCAGTGGGGCCCTTCGAAGAGGGCGCGCAGCACGCCGCCCACCGAGACGATGAGCAGGGGCACCCAGACGGCGCGGCGGTAGAAGGCCTCGCGCTCGAAGGTGAGGATGAAGGTGAGGAGGTAGAGCCCCAGGGGCAGCACCCAGAGGAAGGGCCCGGCGGCCACGTCCCGTGAGAGCTGGTTCGTCGTGGCCAGCAGCAGCACCGACGCGCAGGCGCTCAGCCCGAGCCACGCCAGCGAGTGCCACGCCCCGGGCCGCTGCGTGTCGCCGGCGGCCCCGGGCCCGTCCTGCTCCGGAGCCTGCCCGGGGGCTGGCGCCTCGGCGCGCTTCCACACGTCCCAGGCGCACGCGGCGCACCCGGCGGTGAAGATCAGGAAGCCCCCGCCCCAGGCCAGCCCCTGGGCCGAGCGGGAGAGGGCGGGCTCGATGAGGAAGGGGTAGCCCAGCAGCGCGAGCAGCGAGCCGGCGTTGGACAGGGCATAGAGCCGGTAGGGGGAGACCCCCGGCCGCGCGCGGCTGAACCAGCTCTGCAAGAGGGGCGCGGTGGTGGACAGCACGAAGAAGGGGAGCCCGAGCGTGACGGCCAGCATCGCCAGCAGCCGGCCGGTGAGCAGCGCTTCGTTTCCGGAGGAGCGCCACTCGGGCCCGGGTGCCACCGGAGAGCCCGTCAGCAGCGCGCGCCCCGCGAGCACTCCCACCGCGACCACGAGCAGTCCCAGGTGCAGCTGGACCTGCCGGCGCGGGGGGAGCCGCGTGGCACTCGCGTGCGCGTAGGCGTAGCCCGCCAGGAGCGCGCCCTGGAAGAAGAGCATGCACGTCGTCCACACGGCGGGCGTGCCGCCGAACCAGGGCAGCGCGTACCGGCCCACCAACGGCTGGACGCCGAAGAGCAGGAAGGCACTGGTGAAGAGCGTGAAGGCGTAGCGGGCCATGGGGTGGGGCTCGGGAGGCTCAGGCGGCCTGGGCGGGCTGGTGCCGCTCGGCCCTCAGCCGGAGGCTCTTGGGGCCCCGGATGAGGAAGGCCTGGTTCCAGGGGATGGTGGCCTCCTGGCCCGGGGCGAACGAGACGCGCCGCACCCGGCGGAAGAGCTCCTCGAAGGCCACCTTCGCCTCGAGCCGCGCCAGCGGAGCACCCAGGCAGAAGTGGATGCCGTGGCCGAAGGAGACGTGGCCCTGGGCCTCGCGCGTGACGTCGAACCTGTCCGGCTCGGGGAACCGGCGCGGATCCCGGTTGGAGGCCCCCAGCAGCAGCAGGACCCGCGAGCCCTTGGGCACGGGATGGCCGGAGATCTCCGTATCCTCGAGTACCACCCGGATGAGGGCCTGCGCCGGGCTGTCGTAGCGCAGCATCTCCTCGATGGCGTTGGGCATGAGCGAGGGGTCCGCCGCCAGCCGCTCCCACTCCGAGGGGTTGCGCAGCAGGGCCACCAGGCCATTGCCGATCAGGTTGGTGGTGGTCTCGTTGCCGGCGACGAGCAGCAACCGGGTGAAGGCCATGATGTCCAGGGTGGAGAGGAAGCCGCCCTCGGCCTCGCTCGCCTCGATGAGCGCGCTGATGAGATCGTTGCGCGGCTCGCGGCGGCGCCGCTCGACGGCGGCCTCCAGGTACGCGTGGAACTCCAGCAGGCTCTCCCTCACCCGCGCCACCTCGCCGATCCTTCCCGGCAGGGTGATGGCGAGCAGGACGTCGTCCGACCAGCGCTTGAAGTCCAGGCGGCGCTCGGGCTCCACGCCGAGCATCTCGGCGATGACGATGACGGGCAGCGGCGCGGCGAACTCCCGGATCAGCTCGAACTCCTCCTGGGCGAGCATGGCGTCGAGCAGCTCGCTGGACAGCTCGCGGATGCGCGGCTCGAGCTCGGCGATGCGGCGGGGCGTGAAGGCGCGGCTCACCAGGGTACGCAGGCGGGTGTGCAGGGGCGGGGCCGAGGTGAGGAGGTTGTTCTCGGACTGGAAGTGGCGCAGCACGTCCTCGCCGAGCTCCTTGGGCATCATCGCGCCGGGCGCCATCAGCTTCGAGGAGAACAGGGCCGGATTCTTGAGGACGGACGTGATGTCCTCGTGGCGGGTAAGGACGTAGCAGCCCCTCATGAGGGACTCGACGAACTGGACCGGGCCGGCCTCTCGCAGCGAGGCATAGAAGGGGTAGGGATCGAGCGTGACCTCGGGGGTCAGCCTGGGGGCGAGCGGTTGCATCAGGGCTCCAGACGCGGGAGGCCTGGAGTATGCCGTGCCCGGGCGCCGCATGCCCTCCCTGTCCGGACACCGGGCGGGCTAGCGAAAACCCAGATTGTGGATGCCCGACACTCGGGAGCCGAAAGCCGTGCTTCCCCCCGAGGGAAGCCGTGTATACGGTGGATCACCTATGGCGAAGGCACCCGCGAACCCCGCCGTGCGCATGGCGGATCCCGTCCTGCAGTCCCTCTTCGACGTCCAGGAGGCCACGCTGCCCAATGGCCTCCGCGTCCGTCTCCTGGCCAACCACGACACGCCGGTGGTGAGCCTCTACACCTTCTTCCAGGTGGGCAGCCGCAACGAGCGCCCCGGCATCACCGGCATCAGCCACCTGTTCGAGCACATGATGTTCAACGGGGCCAAGAAGTACGGCCCCAAGATGTTCGACAAGGTGCTCGAGTCGAACGGAGGCCGCTCCAACGCGTACACGTCCACGGACATGACCGTGTACTACGAGGACTTCGCCTCGGACGCGCTGGAGACGGTGTTGGACCTGGAGTCGGACCGGATGCGCGCGCTGCGCATCGACGACGAGGCGCTGGAGAGCGAGCGCCAAGTGGTGATGGAGGAGCGCCGCGTCCGCGTGGACAACGACATCACCGGGACGATGGACGAGGAGCTGGGCACGCTCATCTGGAAGGCCCACGCGTACCGCTGGCCGGTCATCGGGTGGGAGAAGGACATCGAGAACATCACCCGCAAGGACTGCGAGCAGTACTTCCGCACGTACTACGCGCCCAACAACGCGGTGCTCTACATCTGCGGGGACATCGACCCGAAGCAGACGCTGGCGCTGGTGCGCCGCTACTACGGGGACATCCCCAAGGGCCCCAAGCCCGAGGCCGTGCTCAACGCCGAGCCCGTGCAGAAGGGCGAGCGCCGCGCCGAGGTGCGCCACCCCGCCCAGTCTCCGGCGCTGATGCTCGCCTGGCACGGCCCGGCGGCGCGCAGCGAGGACACGCTCCTGCTGGACATCATCCAGTACGCGCTGACGAAGGGCGAGGGCAGCCGGCTGGTGAAGAAGCTCGTCTATGACACGCAGCTGGCCGTGTCGGTGATGGTGGACTGGGGCTGGCGGGTGGATCCCGGCGCCATCATCGTCTACCTGGAGCTCAAGCCGGACTCGGATCCTCGCAAGGTGGAGGAGGCCCTGTACGCCGAGCTGGCGCGCGTGGCCACCGAGGGCCTGACGGAGCGCGAGCTGCAGAAGGCGAAGAACAACCTGCGGGCGGATCACCTGCGGGAGCTGGCGACGAACAGCGGGCGGGCGCACGCCATGGGCCACTACGAGGCGCTGCTCGGCTCGTGGCGGGACGGGCTGACGCTGCCCTCGGTGTACGCGGCCGCCACGAACGAGCAGGTGAAGGCGGTGGCGGCGAAGTACTTCGCTCCCGAGCGCCGCTCGGTGGTGACGCTCATCCCCTCCGCGCCTGGAGCCACGGACGAAGCCCCGGACGAAGCCGCTGACGGAAAGGACGCCGAGTAGATGGCCCCCCGAGTCACGAAGAAGACGGTGAAGAAGGCGGCGGCGAAGGCCGTGAAGGCCGTGAAGAAGGTAGCGCGCAAGGCGGAGCCGACTCCGGCCGCCGTGACGCTGCCCGCCCTGCACGAGAGCACCACGTCCAGCGGGCTGAAGGTGCTGGCCGCCCAGCGCGGCGTGCTGCCACTGGTGGCCATGCGGCTGATCATCCGCGCCGGCAGCGCGGTGGATCCGGCGGACAAGCACGGCCTGTCGGACTTCACGGCGCGGCTGATGCGCCGGGGCACGGCGAAGCTGAGCGCGGACGAACTCGACGAGACGATCGAGTTCGTGGGCGCGAGCTTCTCGGTGGGCAGCAGCGAGGACGTGCTGTCGCTCTTCGTCACCACGCCCGCGGAGCACTTCCCGGAGATGCTGTCCGTGCTGGGGCAGCTGGTGCGCGAGCCCTCCTTCCCGGAGCGCGAGGTGGAGCTGGCGCGCGAGCGCGTGCTGGCGGGCTTCGTGAATGATCTGGACGATCCGTCGGTGGTGGCGGACCGGGCCTTCACGCGGGCGCTGTGGGGCAACCACCCGTACGGGCACGACGTGGGGGGCAGCGCGGCGCACGTGCGCACCTTCACGCGGGACGATCTGGTGCGCTTCCACCGTGAGCGGATGGGGCCCCGGGTGGCGCTGCTGTCCGTGGTGGGCGCGGTCAGCCCGGAGCTGGTGGCGCGCGAGGCGGAGAAGGCCTTCGCGGGCTGGGAGGGCGGTCCGGAGGCGCCGGTGGAGCTGCCGGCGCTGGACACGGTGGCCTCGGGCCGGATCCTCGTGGTGGACAAGCCGGAGCAGACGCAGACGCAGGTGCGCATCGGCGGGCGGGGCTTCCGGGTGGGCCATCCGGACTACTTCCCGGCCGCGGCGATGAACAACGTGCTGGGCGGTGGCTTCACCTCGCGGCTGGTGAACGAGGTGCGCGTGGAGCGCGGCCTGACGTACGGCATCCACAGCTACTTCGAGATGATGAACGCGGGAGGCGTGTTCGGCATCTCCACGTTCACCCAGACGGAGAAGACGCGGGAGATCATCGACGTGTCGCTCGCCGAGGTGGCGAAGGTGCGCCAGAAGGGCATCACCCCGGCGGAGCTGAAGAAGGCCCAGCGGTACCTGGCGGGGCTGTACCCGCTGCGGACGGAGACGAACGAGTCGGTGGCCTCGGTCATCAGCGACATCCGGGTGCACGGGCTCGGGGACGACTGGGTGGAGAAGTTCCGGGAGCGGCTGCTGGCGGTGAAGCCGAAGCAGACGGTGGAGGTGGCGGAGAAGTACCTGTTCCCGCAGGCGCCGCTGATCGTGCTGGTGGGCAAGGCGTCCGAGGTGAAGAAGCAGCTGACGGGGCTGGGGCCGGTGACGGTGGTACCGGCCTCGGACTACGAGTGAGCGGCGTCCGCGTTCTTTTCGAGGGCGCGGGGCTGCTCGCGGTGGACAAGCCCGCGGGGATGCTGGTCATCCCCGGCCGGGCCGAGGGCGGAGGCCCGTCGCTGCGCGAGGTGCTGGAGGCGCAGCTGAAGCGCAAGGTGTTCGTGGTGCACCGGTTGGATCGGGACACCTCGGGGGTGATGGTGTTCGCCCTGGAGGCCGCGGTGCACCGGACGCTGTCCATGGCCTTCGAGGCCGGGAAGGTGCACAAGCGCTACCTGGCGCTGGTGGAGGGCCGGGTGGAGGCGCCGCGGGTGGTGGACGCGGCGCTGGTGCCGGCGCGCAAGGGACGCATGCGGGTGGCGAGGCCGGGTGAGGAGGGCAAGCCCTCGCGGACGCGGGTGAGGCCGGTGGAGGTGTTCACGGCAGCCTCGCTGGTGGAGGCCGAGCCCATGACGGGGCGGACGCATCAGATCCGCGTGCACCTGCTGTCCGAGGGACATCCCCTGCTGGTGGATCACCAGTACGGGCGGGACGAGCCGTTGAAGGCGAAGGACGTAGGCGGGGAAGGGGAGGAGGAGGTGCTGTCGCGCACGCCCCTGCACGCGGCGAGGCTGGAGTGGCCGGCGCTGCCGGGCGTGGAGGCGAGGGCGCTGGAGTCCCCCCTGCCCGAGGACATGGCGAGGACCGTGGAGCTGCTGCGCAAGCGAAGCTGATTGACGTTCCATCCCATCCGGGTTCGAGTCCGGACCGAATCCGTTCAACAGATGGGGGATCGAATGCATTGGCTCCATGCGCGCGTCGTGAGCGCGCTCGTCGTCTTCGTGCTGGCCCTGCCCGCGGCCGAAGCAGCAACGCGGCAGCAGGAGATTGACCGGCTCGTCACGAAGTACAACCAGCTGCGCCAGTTCAACGGCACCGTGCTCGTCGCGGACGAGAAGGGCCTCGTCCTCAAGAAGGGCTACGGCCAGGCGAACTTCGAATGGCAGCTGCCGAATACCCACGACACGAAGTTCCGCCTCGGCTCCATCACGAAGCAGTTCACCTCGATGGTCATCATGCAGCTCGCCGCCGAGGGGAAGCTCTCGCTCGATGACAAGCTGACGAAGCACCTGCCGGACTACCGCAAGGACACGGGCGACCGCGTCACCATCTCCCACCTGCTGAACCACACCTCGGGCATCCCGAGCTACACGTCGTCGCCCACGTTCTTCGCGAACGACTCGCGCGATCCCTACTCTGTCGCGGACTTCGTGAAGAAGTTCGCCAGCGGCGACCTCGAGTTCGAGCCCGGCACGAAGTTTTCGTACAACAACTCCGGCTACTTCCTGCTCGGCGCCATCATCGAGAAGCTCACCGGGATGACGTATGCGCAGGCGCTCCAGCAGCGGATCTTCGGCCCGCTGGGGATGAAGAACACCGGCTATGACGTCCACGCGACGGTGCTCCCGAAGCGCGCGAGTGGCTATCAGTTCGGGCCTGGCGGGCTGGTCAACGCGCCCTACCTCGACATGGGGCTCCCGTACGCGGCCGGCTCCCTGTACTCGACGGTGGAGGACCTCTATCTCTGGGACCGCGCGCTCTACCTCGACACGCTGCTCCCCGCGCCGCTCAAGCAGCAGCTGTTCACGCCGGGCATGAACCAGTACGCCCATGGGTGGGTCGTGCATCCGATCATGCTGAACGATGGCAAGACGGAGCTCGCCTCCATCGGCCACTCGGGCGGCATCAACGGCTTCGCCACGCTCCTCATCCGCGCCCCCGAGCGCAAGGAGCTCGTCGTGCTCCTCGACAACACGGCGCGCGGCGACAAGCTCATGGATCTCGCGGCCGGAGTGCTGAGCATCCTCCACCGCATCCCGCCCCAGCAGCCCCGGGAGGCGATCGGGGAGGTCGTGATGGCGACCCTCGGCAAGTCATCCGTGGCGGAGGCCATCGCCCGGTACAAGACCCTCAAGGCGACGAAGGCGGCCGAGTACGACTTCTCCGCGCAGGAGCTGAATCGCGTCGGATATCAGTTGCTGGGCACCGGGCGCTCGGCGGACGCGATCGAGATCTTCAAGCTCAACGTGGAGGTGTTTCCCGGCGATGGGAACGCCTACGACAGCCTGGCCGAGGCGTACATGAAAAGCGGCAACAAGGAGCAGGCGGTCGTCAACTACCGCCGCTCCCTGGAGCTGACCCCTGCCAACGCGAACGCGGTGGAGATGCTCAAGAAGCTCGAGGCTCCCTGAGTCACTCCAGGACCCGCCCCCCCTCGGACCCTTCCTCCGAGGGGGCGCGGAAGCAGAGGCGCCCCTCTCCGCAGACATGCGGGTGCACCTGTTCGTCGTCGGGCCCCACGCTCTCGCCCGTCGCGACGCACCAGAACGTCGCCGTCGAGACGTAGCCTACCTCCCAGGCCACCGCCGAGTCGTACCGGACGCCCGGCGTTCCCTTCGAACGCACCCGCCGGCAAACGCGCGGCGGCTTCTGCTCGGTGCTCGAGTCCATGCGCTCCCTCAGGCCGCCGCCGCGGCGAGCACCGTCCGGCGGATCACCGCTTCGAGGACCGGAACCTTGTAGGCGTTCTTCGACAGCGGCGTCGCCCCGCTCACGGCCGCCTTCGCCGCCTGCCGCGCGAGATCCTCATTGAGCGTCTTGCCCACGAGGAGCTTCTCCGCTTCCGCGAACCGCCGGGGCGTGGGCGCGACCCAGCCGAGGGCGATCGCCGCCTGCCGGACGACCTTCCCGTCCATCTGCAGCACCACCGCGACGTCGCAGATGGGCCAGTCGTAGCTCTCCCGCTCGCCCTGCTTGTGGTACGCCGCCTTCGTTCCCGCCGGCAGGGCCGGGAGGCGCACGCGCGTCAACAGCTCGTTGGGCGCGATGAGCGTGTCGGTCGTGCGCTTCATGTCCGGCGGCAACAGGAACTCGGATACGGGCACCACCCGCGACTTGCCCCCGGGGCCGGTCAGCTCGACCGAGGCCCCGTAGGCCACCAGGGCCGTGGCCGGCGTAGAGGCGTGCACCATCACCGTGCGCTGGTTGTCGAAGATGGCGTGGTACTGGTTCTGCCCCTCGCGGACCCGCTCGACGTCATCGCCCCCGGCCTGGTGGAAGTAGTCGTAGCGGAAGTACCAGCAGCGGGGCCGCTGGAGCAGGTTCCCGCCGATGGTGGCGGCATTGCGGACCTGGGGCGTCGCGGCATGCTCCGCTGCGTCCGAGAGCGCCACGTAGCGGCGGCGTACCTCGGGCTCCTTCGACACCCGGCTCAGCGTCACCAGGGTGCCCAGCTCCAGGCCCTGTTTGGCGTCGAAGCGCACCCCGTCCAGTCCCTTGATGGTCTTGAGGTTGACCACCCGCTGAGGGGCCACCACGCCGTTCTTCATCAAGTCCAGCAGGTCCATGCCGCCGGCCTTCGCGACGACCGGCTTGCGCTCGCTGCCTTCACCCAGCAGCGAGACGGCCTGCTCCACGGATTCAGCATCCACCCATTCGAAGCTCTGCATGCATCCTCCGGTTCGTCTCAGCCGCGCAGCGCCGCGAGCACGTTCGCGGGCGTCATCGGGAGCGTTCGAATGCGCTTGCCCGTCGCGTTGTAGAAGGCATTGGCCACCGCCGCCGCCGTCGCCACGTTGGCGGGCTCGGCCACTCCGCGCGCATCCGTCGAGGACTGCGCCCCCAATTGCTCGAGCAGCATGACCTCGATCTTCGGTACCTCGCGGGCACCGACGATCTTGTACTGATCCACGTTGGCGTTGAGCTGCTGGCCGCTCGCGGGATCCAGGTGCCGCTCCTCGTAGAGGGCGTAGCTCACGCCCTGAATCACGCCTCCGTAGATCTGGCTCTCGGTGAGCTTGGGGTTGATAGGGCGCCCGCAGTCATGCACCGCGACCACCCGCTCCACCTTGACGATACCGGTCTCCGTGTCGACCGCGACCTCGGCGAACTGCACGCCTCCGATGCCATGCCGGCTGACGGCGATGTCGGGGGTCGAGAACATGTACCCGTCGTAGTCGTCACGGCGCTCGGCCCGGTGGGAGATCTCATCGAACCTGGCCTTCTTCACCGCCTCGCGGAAGGGCATCGCCGACGAGGCCTTGCCCTTCACCATCACCTTGCCGTCGGCGAAGACGATGTCGTCCGCGTTCGCCTTGAACACGGGGGCCAGCCGGGAGGCCAGCTCCCGGGCGCAGCGGTACGCGGCGTTGCGAGCAGCGGGCGTCAGGGAGCTGGTGACCCGGCTGCCGCCCGAGGCGGGCCCCCTCGGATAACGGGAGTCGCCGATATGGGAGCCAATGTCCTCGGCGCGCAGGCCGAACTCCTCGGCCACCACCTGCGCGAAGATGGTCCGCGTCCCCGTCCCGATGTCCTGCGTGCTGCTGAAGGCCTCGACGGAGCCATCCCCCGACACCCGCACCTCACACGCGCTGTGAGGATGGACCAGGTAGAGCCACTGGGACTGGGCGAACCCGATTCCCCGCTTGATGGGTCCCTTGTCGGAGCCCGCGGGCCGCCGCTTGCTCCAGCCGGCTCGCTCGGCTCCGATCCGGCGCTCGTGGGCGCGGGCCAGACTATCGTCCGTGTCCGAGACGTCGATCTTCGCCCGCAGCGCGAGCGGATCCATCCCGATCTTCTCCGCCAGCTCGTCGATGGTCTGCTCGAGGGCGAAGATGCCCTGCACCTGGCCGGGTGCACGGAAGGCGGCGCAGGGCCCGGCATTGGTGAAGACGTCGTACTGCTCCACCAGCACGTTGGGGCACTCGTAGAGCGTGGAGTGGCAGAAGCCGACTCCCGCGCCGCCGGCCACGCCTCCGCTGCCGTGGGCCTGGACCTGGAGCGCCACGAGCGAGCCGTCGCGCTTCGCGCCCAGCTTGAGCCGCTGGATGCTGTTGGGCCGATTGCCGCCCGAGACGTGCTCTTCCCGGCGGTCCAGGATCATCCGCACCGGCGCCTTGGCCTTGCGCGACAGGTGGATGGCGAGCAGCCCGTAGTTGCCAATGCCGTACTTCGCCCCGAAGCCGCCGCCGGTGAAGTCGCTGATCACCCGGACCTTGCCCTTCGGGAGATCGAAGAGCTCGGCCGCGTCTTCCCGGACGCTCGAGACGAACTGGGTGGAGGCGTAGAGCGTGAGCTCATCGTCCTTCCAATCGGCGACGAGCCCGTGCGGCTCCATGGGCACATGGGTCTGCACCTGGGTGCGGTACTCCGCCTCGATCACCACGTCGGACTCGCTGAGCCCCTTGGCGACGTCCCCGCGAGGCCCCACGCCGCGGGGCTTCGTGTCGGGACCGCGCACGTTGCCCTTCTGGGGAAGGCCCGGGGGCGCGCCTCCGCCTCCCGCCGTCGCCGGCTGCTCGGTGGGGCCGGGGAAGACGCGAGGCGCGTCCTCCTTCATCGCCGCCTCGAGCTCGGAGACATGGGGGAGGGGCTCGTACTCGACCTTGATCAGCCGCGCCGCGGCCTCGGCGGCACGGGGGCTGTCGGCCGCCACCGCCGCGATGGGCTGGCCCGCGTAGCGGACCGTGGGGTAGCGGGTGTTCTGCTCCGCCTTGGGGTCACGCAACTGCGCGGACGAGAGCAGGCGCTCCTGGATGTGGATGGCACGCACGCCCGGGTAGCGCTCGGCCGCCGAGGTGTCGATGGACTTGATGCGCGCATGGGGCAGCGTCGCGACGACCCACTTGCCCCAGAGCATTCCGGGCAGCTGCACATCGAAGGTGTAGCGGGCCCGGCCGGTGACCTTCTCGATTCCATCCAGGCGCGAGACCGGCTTGCCAATGGACTTGAGCTTCGCGTTCTCGGGCAGGGGAGGGGGCTCGTCCTGGGGCACCCGCCGGGTGACCTCTTTCATGCCCGCGCCGACAATCCCATACGGCATGGCCTGCTGCCTCGAGGGCCCTGGGTTCGGCTGGGGCTGCTGGGGCGCGCCCTGTTGTTCCTGCGGCTGTCCGCCACCGGGCTTGTTGGAAGCCCGGGGATCCGTGGTGTCCTTGACCTCTTGCATCAGCTGTTCCCCTTTGCCTTTCCGCCGCCCTGGGCCGCCGCCAGGGTCGCCTTGAAGACGTTGGGATAGGTGCCGCACCGGCAGAGATGGCCACTGACCGCCTGCTTCACGTCGTCGAGCGTGCACTTGGGATTGCGCTCGACCAGCGCGGCGCAGCTCATCACCATGCCGGGCGTGCAGAACCCGCACTGGAGCGCGTCGTTCTCCACGAAGGCGCGCTGGACCGGGTGGAGCTCCTCACCCTTGGCGAGCCCCTCGATGGTGGTGACCTTCCGGCCCCGGGCGTCGAAGGCCAGCGTCATGCAGCTCGCGGCGACCTCGCCGTCGAGCCACACCGTGCAGGCCGAGCAGGCACCGCGGTCGCAGCCCACCTTCGTTCCCGTCATGCCGAGCTGGTGGCGCAGGAGCTCGGCCAGCGTCGTGGCGGGATCCGCCTGGACGGTGACGGTGCGGCCGTTGATGGAGAGGGACAGCGAGGCAGGCTCGGGGCCGACCACCTTGGGCCCGGCGTCCGCTGCTTGCGCGGCGGATGGGGCCAGGGTGGCACTCAGGGCGGAAGCACCCGCGCCCTTGAAGAAAGCGCGGCGGCTGAGCTGGGGAAGCAACGGCTTGGGGACGGAGTCATCATCGGGTGGGGCCAATGTCGAACACTCCTCTCGCCAATCAAGCTACAGGAGCCATCTCGTGGAGGCCCAGCGGGGAGTGTGATGCGTGCGTCTCCAGCTTCGCTTCGTCAACAAAGCGCGGCCAGGGGGTTCGGGCGCTGACGTCCGGCCCCAGGGAAATACGGATGCGGAGCGCGGCGCCCGGCGGGTACGCTGCCCGCTTTCCTCTACTCGTATTGGAATCGCATGAAACGAGAGTCCTGCCCCCCAGTCCGCGGCCCCGGCGCCGTGCTCGTGATGGCGCTGTTGACCCTGCCGCTGCTCTTCGCCTGCCCCGGCTCCGAGACCGGGGATTGCCCCTCGGGGCGGGTCTGCCCCGAGGGCCAGAAGTGCGCCGCCAGCCAGGACATCTGCATCACGACGGACTGTGGCGATGGCACCCGCCAGGCTGGTGAGGCCTGTGACGACGGCAACATCGTCGACGGTGATGGCTGTAACCGCACCTGTACGTCGAACGAGCGCTGCGGCAACGGCATCGTGGACGCCGTGGCCGGCGAGGTCTGTGACGACGGCAACACCCGAGACAACGACGGTTGCAGCGCCGACTGCAAGTCCAGCGAGCTGTGCGGCAATGGTGTCGTGGACCGCCTCCTGGGCGAGGCCTGCGATGACGGGAACACGACCGCGGGCGATGGGTGCAGGGCCGACTGCCTGGCGCTGGAGCGCTGCGGCGATGGCTACCTGGACACCGCGGTGGGTGAGCTGTGCGACGACGGCAACACCACGAGCGGCGACGGCTGCGGCGCCGACTGCAAGTCCAATGAGACGTGTGGCAACGGTTATGTGGACACCGCGGCGGGTGAGCTGTGCGACGACGGCAACACCACGAGCGGTGACGGGTGCGGCGCTGACTGCCGCCCGGACGACAGCTGCGGCGATGGCGTGCGCGACCTCGGCGAGGCGTGCGACGACGGCAACACCACCACCGAGTCCGAGTGTGCCTACGGCACGCCCACCTGCACGGCCTGTGACGCGGCCTGCTCGGCCACGCTCAACCTCACGGGCCGCTACTGCGGTGACGGCTCGAAGAACGATACGAGCGAGGCGTGTGACGACGGCAACACCGTCAACGAGTCGTTCTGCGCGTATGGCACCCCTGCCTGCACCACCTGCAACGCTACCTGCACCGCCACGCTGAACCTCACCGGCCGCGTCTGTGGTGACAGCACCGTCAGCGACAGCGAGGTGTGTGACGACGGCAACACCGTCAACGAGTCGTCCTGCCCCTATGGCATCCCGAGCTGCACCACTTGCAACGCGACCTGCACCGCCCGGCTGACCCTCACGGGCGGCTATTGCGGTGACGGCACCGTCAGCGGCAGCGAGGTGTGCGATGACGGCAACACCGTCAACGAGAGTGCCTGCCCTTATGGCACCGCGAGCTGCACCACCTGCAACGCGGCCTGCACCGCCCGGCTGAACCTCACCGGCGCCTTCTGCGGTGACGGCGTCCTCAACGGTGGCGAGAGCTGTGACGACGGCAACACCGTCAACGAGGGCGCCTGCCCGTATGGTCAGGCGAGTTGCATCACCTGCAACGCGGGCTGCACCGGCACGCTGACGCTCTCCGGTCCCTACTGCGGCGACCGCATCGTCAACGGGGGCGAGGCCTGTGATGACGGCAACACGCTGGCCTGCGGGACCTGCAGTGCCTCGTGCTCGGTCACCCAGCTCGCCAAGGCGGTCGGGCAGATCACCGCCGACTCCGTCGCGGACGGTGAGACGTTCACCCTCCAGGATGGCTTCAATACCGTGGTCTTTGAGTTCGATACGAACGGGACCGTCCTTCCCACGCGAATCCCCGTGAATGTCGTGGCGGGCTCCACGAGCACCGACGTGGCCCTGGCCATCAGGACGGCCATCAATAACGTGGGCCCGGAGCTGCGGATCAGCGCGACGGCCTCCGGAAACATCGTGACCCTCACGCACGATCTGGAGGGCACGATCGGCAACCGGGCCATCACCGAGATGGTCTCGAGCAGCGGATTCCGGGTGGGCGGGATGTCCGGCGGCGCTGGCTACGACTGCCCGGAGGGCACCTCGTGCGGGGTGAACGCGGACTGCGACTACTCTCTGGAGTGCCGGCCCGACGGGGTCTGCGGCCTTCCGTAGGCCCGTGGCCCGGGAGGAGGGCAGGGGCCCGCTGGCCCCTGCTGCTCAGGCCTGGAGCGTCCGGCCGAACAGCTCGAGCAGCTTGCTCCAGTGCCGCTCGGAGGCGTCCTTGTCGTAGGCGGCCATGCCCTCCACCGCGAAGCCGTGACGAGCGCCGGCGTAGAGCTCGGATTGAGCCTTCACGCCGGCCTGCTTCAGGGCCGCCTCCAGCCGCGCGATGGCCTCGGCCGGCATGGAGCCGTCCTGGTCCGCATGGCCGAAGTAGAGCTCGCCCTTCACCTTGCCCACCACGAGGTGAGGGCTCTCGGGCGCGTCAGTGGCCAGGCGCCCGCCATGGAACGAGGCCGCCGCGGCGATCCGATCCGGAAAGCCGGCCGCCATGTGCACCGCGATGGCGCCGCTCATGCAGTAGCCCACCACGCCCACCCGCTGCCCCTTCACCTCCGGCTGTGCGGAGAGGAAGTCGAGCTCGGCGGCGGCGTCCATCATGACCCGCTCGGGCGTCAGCGTCGCGATGAGGCCCAGGATGTGCTTGCGGAACGCCTCGTCCGCGAAGGAGCCGTGCATGTTGAGGAACGGCGCGCGCCCTTCCCGGTAGTAGACGTTCGGCAGCAGCACGACGTAACCCGCCTTGGCCAGCCGGCGCGCCATGGCCTCGAACACCGGCCGGCTTCCCATCGCATCCGTCAGCAGGATGACCCCGGGCCCCTGTCCCAGTCCCTGCCCGTGTCCGTCCGGATGGAACAGCTTCGCGTCCATCGTTCCTTCGCGCGTTTTGATGTCGACGTCTTGCATCACCCTCTAATCCTCCGGGTCGTCCACGTAATCAAGCATGGTCGTGGCATGCTGACGGTAGAGGGGCACGATCTCGACAGCCAACACGCCCTCCAGCACTTCTCTTGCTCCGGCCACGTCGCCTGATTTCTTGCGGCGGTCTGACTCAGCAAACGCCCGGGATAGCCGCCGGCTTCCCTCGAAAATCCGGCGGCGCATCTCGCGCACGAGCGTTTCCGTTCCCTGGGTGGTGAGCAATGCGCGTTCCGCATCGTCATCACTGATAGCGACGTCTCGCGCCACTCGCCGGCAGAGAGCATGTACGTCGGCGTTTGGTTCTATCGCTTCGTTCCGCTCGAGCCTGGCATAGAGCCCAAGCACTTTGTCCCAATCGTGGGGCTCGTTCATTCCTGCATTACCTCTGCTTTGGCCAGCACATGAAGAAAGGCCATTGGCGCTGTCCCTCGCACCAGCGGAAGCAATCGTAGCAGTTGCCCTCCCAACGCGGTTTCTTCTGATCCCTGCACCGGACATAGTTGTCACGGCAGTGCTCCCGCCATCCCTCGTCCGGGTCGTCTGCTCCTTCGCCCGCTCCTTCGTCCGCCTTTCGTTGTAGAGATTCCTCGACCACCACACCGGCCTGAATCGCCGCCTCTATGTCCGCCGCAGTGGCGCCACAAGCGCCCACGGGGTCGAATGGAAACTTCTTGATGCAGCACGTCATGGAGTTGTCGCAGTCAGTGAGGCCGACAGCAGCAGTCCCAGCTGAGCAGCCCGACACGAGCATGCCCCACAGCACAACCGCCCTGAGGTGACGGGCAGTATTCATGGTTCTCATTTTTCAGAGGCTAGGAGCGCCAACCGGGGGACGATAGAAAAGGACAGGGCGTGACAGGTTGGCCTGCGCTGTGCGGAACACCCTCCCGGACCGGATGCCTTTTTTGCGCGGGGCCCTCCGTGGGGATAGGGAAGGGGTCTGATGTCTCTGACCGCGGAGCTACTCGATGCCGTCCGGGAGGAAGCGCGCCCGGACACCTGGTCCGCCGGCATGGGCCTCGCCCGCGCCGGTGCCGTCTCGGTGCAGTCCGTCGGTGAGGAAGAGGCCGTACTGCGGGTGCGCGCCACCGGCCGGCCCGCCCCCCTCACCACTGTCCTCTACCCGGAGGACGAGATCTGGGAGTGTGACTGCCGCGGCCGCGTGGACCCCTGCGAGCACGTGGTTGCCGCCGCCATCGTCCTCCACCACTCGGTGACCCAGCGCGCCCCCGCCGCTCAGCGCGCTCCCGCTCCCGCTCCCGCGCGGCCCGTGCCGTCCCGGCCCGCTCCCGCCCAGGCCAACACGGTCCAGGCCAGCCCGCGCCCGGGTGCCACTCCGAACGCGCCGAAGCCCGAGCGCATGGTGTACCGCTTCAAGCGCGTGGATGGAGGGCTCCAGCTCGAGCGTCTCCTGGTGCGTCCGGACAACACCGCGCGGCTGCTGGCGCGCAGTCTGGCGTCGGTGCTGACCAATCCCGTGGAGGCGGCCCGGATCCAGGTGGAGCCGTGCGATCTGCTCGCGGACAAGCTGCTGCTCAAGCCCACGCGGGGCGCGCTTCCACCCGAGCGGCTCGAGGCGCTCCTGCGCGTCCTGGAGCCCGCGCGCACCGTCATCTTCGACGGCGCGCTGGTGTCCGTCTCGAGTGAGCCCGTCCTTCCCCGCGTCACCGTGGAGGACCGCGGCGAGCAGACGGTGGTCAAGATCGAGAAGGACCCGCGCATCTCCGAGTTGGTGTGCCCCGGCATCGTGGTGTGCGGCGGCACGCTCTGCCGGCTTGGCGAGCAGGGGCTCACCGGTACGAGGTTGGAGAGCCTGCCTCAGGAGCGCGTCTTCTCTCCCGAGCAGATGGGGGACCTCACCGGGAAGATGCTGCCGGACCTCGCGCGGCGCATGCCGGTGAACGTGAAGAGCCAGCGGCTGCCGCCCATCGACCGCACGCTCCAGCCGCGCATCTCCCTGGACCTCAACCAGCTGGACTCCGGCCTCTCGGTGCTGCCCACGCTGGTGTATGGCTCGCCGCCCACGGTGCGCATCGACAACGGGCGCATGGTGTACCTCGAGGGCGCGGTGCCCGTGCGCGACGAGGGCGCCGAGCAGAAGCTCATCCACCAACTGCGCGACGAGCTGAACATGGTGCCCGGCCGGCGCGTGACGGTGCAGGGCAAGGACGCGGTGCAGCTCGCCGATAAGCTGCGGCGCTGGCGCGGCGGCCTCACCGGAGACGCGGCGCGCGTGGTGAGCCCCAACGTGAAGCTGCGCCCCATGCTCTCGGTGGAGGCGGGCGCCACGCAGGCCGGTGTGCCCCAGGTGGGCTTCTCGCTCGACTTCCAGGTGGAGGGGATGCCGGGCGCGCCGCGCTCGGTGGACGCGGCGGCGGTGATGCGTGCGTGGGAGGAGGGGCTGGGCCTGGTGCCGCTGGAGGGCGGCGGATGGGCGCCGCTGCCCACCGCGTGGCTCAAGTCGCACGGCCAGCGCGTGGCGGATCTGCTGGCCGCGCGCGGCAAGGACGGGCGGCTCGCCAACCACGCCATCCCGCAGCTCACCGGCCTGTGCGACGCGCTGGAGCATCCACCCCCGCCCGGGCTCGAGCGGCTGGCGCCCCTGGTGCAGGGCTTCGAGAAGCTGCCGGACGTGCAGCTCCCCAAGGATCTCACCGCGACGCCTCGCCCCTACCAGCTCCAGGGCATCAGCTGGCTGACCTTCCTGCGGCAGGCGGGCCTCGGCGGCGTGCTCGCGGACGACATGGGTCTCGGCAAGACGCTGCAGACCATCTGCGTCCTGGGGCCGGGCACCCTGGTGGTGGCTCCCACGAGCGTGCTGCCCAACTGGGAGGCGGAGGTGAAGCGCTTCCGTCCCTCGCTGAAGGTCTCCGTCTACCACGGCCCCGGCCGCACCCTGGACGAGACGGCCGACGTGACGCTCACCACCTACGCGCTGCTGCGCCTGGACGCGGCGGTGCTCGGCGCCAAGGCGTGGGACACGGTGGTGCTGGACGAGGCCCAGGCCATCAAGAACCCGGACAGCCAGGTGGCGCGCGCGGCGTACGGCCTGCAGGCCTCCTTCCGGGTGGCCCTGAGCGGCACTCCCATCGAGAACCGGCTCGAGGAGCTGTGGAGCCTCATGCACTTCACCAACCAGGGGCTGCTCGGGGGGCGCAAGGAGTTCGAGGAGCGGTGGTCACGGCCCGTCTCGGACAACCAGAAGGGCGCGGCCGAGCTGCTGCGCGCGCGTATCCGTCCCTTCGTGTTGCGCAGACTCAAGCGGGACGTGGCGCCCGAGCTGCCGCCGCGCACCGAGTCCGTGCTGCACGTCACCCTCAACGAGCGGGAGCGCGCCGTCTATGACGCGGTGTACGCCGCCACGCGCGAGGAGGTGGTGTCGCAGCTGGAGGAGGGCGGCAGCGTGCTGAAGGCGCTGGAGGCCCTGCTGCGGCTGCGGCAGGCGGCGTGCCATCCCGCGCTCGTGCCGGGACAGCAGGCGCAGACGTCCTCCAAGGTGCAGGCCCTGCTCGAGGCGATTGGCACCGCGGTGGAGGAGGGGCACAAGGCGCTCGTCTTCTCGCAGTGGACGTCCATGTTGGATCTCATCGAGCCGGCGCTGCGCGAGGCAGGCATCGGCTTCATCCGGCTGGACGGCGGCACGTCCAACCGCGGCGCCGTGGCCGCGTCGTTCCAGGATCCGAAGGGCCCTCCCGTGATGCTCATCTCCCTCAAGGCGGGCGCCACGGGGCTCAACCTCACGGCGGCGGACCACGTCTTCCTCGTGGATCCGTGGTGGAACCCGTCCGTGGAGGCGCAGGCCGCGGACCGCGCGCACCGCATCGGCCAGCAGCAGCCGGTGATGGTGTACCGGCTGGTGTCCCAGGGCACGGTGGAGGAGAAGATCCTCACCCTGCAGGAGAAGAAGCGCGCGCTCTTCGAGTCCGCGCTCGGGGGCGCCTCCGGGGCCGCGGCCATCACGCGGGCGGACCTCATGCAGCTGCTCGACTGACCAGGCGGGCCGCTGCCAGGCCGTACCGGTACACGGGGATGAATCCGCGCAACGTGACATCCGATTCACAGCATTCATAGCTTCCTTGCTGGAGCGCTCTCCCGGGTGCGGAATGCCTGGGAATGCGCTGGGGGCTCGAATGCGCAAGGAATCCAGTCACGAAGGCGGCACCCTCGCTCCTCTCACGAGCGGGTACGTCGTCCTATCGGGGAACTCGGATTTCGATGACTCCTTCCTGAAGGAGCTCCTCGTGTTGCAGCCGCTGCCTCGAATGCCGCTGCTCGGGGAGCGGCTCGGCGGCAAGGACGGCTCGCGCTTCGAGATCCGCAAGCTGCTGGGGCGGGGGGGCATGGGACAGGTGTTCCGGGCCTGGGACGAGGAGCTGCAGCGCATCGTCGCGCTCAAGTTCCTCCTGCCCCGCCGGGGCCTCAGCCGCCTGGCGCTCCAGGAGGCCCGGGCCATCGCCCGGCTGGATCACGAGAACATCATCCGCATCTTCGACGTGGCCGAGTGGAGCAGCGGCCCCGGGGAGACGCCGGTTCCCTTCCTCGTCATGGAGTGCCTGGAGGGAGACTCGCTGGCCGGCATGCTCGAGCAGCAGCTGCCCGGGCTGCGGCGCGCGATGGAGATCCTGGACGCTATCGCCGCGGGCCTCTCCCACGCCCACGAGCGCGACATCATCCACCGCGATCTCAAGCCCAGCAACGTCTTCATCTCCCCCCAGGGCGTGGTGAAGCTGCTCGACTTCGGGCTGGCCCACCTGATCGCCAATGATCTCTCCGGGATGCCCCAGCGGCTGCTCGTCGCCGGAACACCGGCGTACATGGCCCCGGAGCAATGGCGGGGCGAGCCGCAGGACGAGCGCACCGACATCTGGGCCGCGGGAATGGTGCTCTTCGAGATGCTCACCGGGAGGCTCCCCTTCCAGGAGGCCGGCCCCCGGGAGCTGCGCGCGCGGGTGAGCTCGGGCGAGTCCATGCCCTCGGTGCGCGAGTTCCGCCCGGAGATCCCCCGGAAGGTGGACGGGCTGCTGGCCACGGCGCTGGCCAAGGAGCCGGCCATGCGCTTCCAGACGGCCCTGGAGCTGCGCGAGGAGCTGCACGAGCTGGAGTCGCTGTTCGCCTCCGAGGCCCGGTCCCGAGCGGCGCGGCCTTCCTCCACCGAGTCCCAGCACCGCCAGGTGACGCTGGTGTCCTGCAGGCTCACCGGCCTCTCGGGCCTCACCGGCAGTGACTCCGGTGAACCGCTCGATGCCGATGACCTGGGCGAGCTGGAGACACTCTTCCAGCAGTGCTGCACGGAGATCATCCGGCGGCACGGAGGGGGTCCGCTCCAGTACGTGGGATGCGGAGGGATCGCGTGCTTCGGGTGCAATCAGGTGCGCGAGGACGACTCGGAGCGCGCGGTGCAGGCGGGACTGCACCTCGTCAGGAACCTGCCAGTGGCCTTGCGGCGCAAGCTGCCGTACCTGCCTTCCACGCTGGCCGTGAGCGTGGGCATCCGGACGGACAGGGTGGTGCTGCAGGACGTCTCGGCGGACCCCTGGGAGCGCACAGCGGCTCCGCGAGGAGAGGCCCCCAGCATGGCCGCCTGGCTCTCGCGCCAGTCGGGGCCGGGCGAGGTGGTGATCAGCGACACGACCTGGCGGCTGGTGCGTGGCGGGTTCGTCACCGAGCCGCTCGGGACGCGCGTCTTCGATGGGCTCGCCGGGAGCGTCCGCATCGCGGTCCACCGCGTGCTGCGCGAGCGGCCGGCCGCCACCCGGATCGAGCAGGCGCTCGCCGCGAGCGGGCTCACGCCGCTGGTGGGGCGCAAGCACGAGCTGGACCGGCTGTTGGAGCTGTGGGAGTGGGCCCGGCGAGGGCAGGGGGCGTCCGTGCTGATTCAGGGAGAGGCCGGGATTGGCAAGTCCCGCCTCATCCTCGAGCTGCGGCAGCATGTCCTTCCGGAGGCGGTCACGTGGATCCCCATCCAGTGCTGGTCCCGGTTCAACGCCCGCTCCCATTCGGTGGTCATCGAGCTGCTCCAGGACACGGTCCACCTGTCCCAGGGTGCCTCCCCCGAGCGGCAGTTGAAGGAGTTGGAGGAGCAACTGGGGACGCGGGGCGTTCCGGCCGAGCAGGCACAGCTGATTGGCCAGCTCCTGGCCCTGCCCCTGCCCGAGGGCTCTCCGCTCCAGCTGCTCACCCCCGAGCGCCGCAGGGACCTGGCCTTCGAGGCGCTGCGCAACCTGTTGCTGCAGCGGACCCGGGAGCGGCCGGTGCTCGTCACCGTCGAGGATCTGCACTGGGCGTATTCCGCCCACCTGGAGTTTCTGAGCTACGCGCTGGACTCCATCGAGCGGGAGCGGCTGCTGGTCGTCCTCAGCGCTCGTCCGGAGTTCCGGCCACCGTGGAGCCGGCATCCCTGGGACCACCAGCTCCCCCTGGAGCGCCTGGGGACGTGTCAGGCCTCGACGTTGGTGAAGGAGGCCGGGGGCAAGGAGCTGCCGGCCGGGATGGTCCAGCAACTGGTGAGCCGCACGGACGGCATTCCGCTCTTCATCGAGGAGATGACACGGATGGTGCTGGAGCGGGCCTCCGCCGGTGGCACGCCGGAGAGCCTGCCGCACTCCATTCCCATCACCCTGCATGAGCTGCTGCTGGCCCGGTTGGACACGCTGCCCTCGCGCCAGAAGGGACTGGCCCAGCTGTGCGCCGTGGTGGGCCGTGGCTTCACCGTCGCCTTCCTCGCGACCCTGGTGGAGCATGGCGACGCGGTGCTCCAGCGTGAATTGTCCGGACTGGTGGACGCGGGGCTGCTCCAGGCGCAACAAGAGCCGGGCGCGCCCGGGTACGAGTTCCGGCATGCGCTCATCCAGGATGCCGCCTACCAGTCCCTGTCGCGGGGCGTGCGGCGTCAGTACCACCTGCGCATCGCGAAGGCCCTGGCGGAGCACTCCCCCCAGGAGGTCCAGGATCGGCCCGAGGTGCTCGCGCACCACTACACGGAGGCGGGGGAGCTCGTGCCGGCCCTCCACTACTGGACCCAGGCCGGGCGGCAGGCGGCCCTGCAATCGGCCCATCAGGACGCGATGGGGTATCTCTCCCGGGCGCTGGAGCTGTTGCAGCGTCTGCCGGACTCCGACGAGCGCCGCCGCCAGGAGCTGCAGATCCAGGTCGCGCTGGGCATTCCCCTGGTGCAGGTGCGCGGCTACCTCGCCCCCGAGGTGGAGCGCACGTTCGCCCGGGTGCGCGAGCTCTTCTACCAGATGGGCGAGGTGCTGCCCCGGCTGGAGCTGGCGTACTGGGGCATCTACTCCTACCACTTCGCACGAGGGGAATATGCGCTCGCGCACGAGCTGGCCGAATGGCTGGTGGCGGTGGGCGGGCGGCAGCACGACCCGGAGCTGCTCGCCCAGGGGTACCGGATGATGGCCACCGATCTCTTCTTCTGGGGCCAGCTCCGTGAGTCCCTGGAGCACTTCGAGCATGCGATGGCCCTCTCGCACTTCGACCTGGAGCACCACCGGGAGCTGTCGCTGCGGCACTGGGCCAATCCGCTGACGACGGCGCTGGCCCACAGCTCCATCGTCCTCTCGATGCTCGGCGAGCCGGCTCGCTCCCGGCAGCGCGCCTGGGAATCCCTGGAGCTGGCCCGGCGCATTGGCCACCCCCACACCATCGCCTACGCGCTGACGTATTCGGCCGTGGCCAGTCAGTTCCGCAGGGACGTGCACCTGGCCTTGAAATGGGCGGACGAGGCCATCGCCATCTCCAGCGAGCGCGGTTTCTGGTTGTGGAACTCCTGGTCGAGGGTCATCCGGCTCTGGGCCCTGTCCGAGCTGGGCCGGCCCGAGGACTACCTCGAGGAGCTGAAGCAGGCCATCGAGCGCTGGTTGGCTCGGGGCGTCCGGGCGGGCATGCCCTACAACTGCTCGGTGCTCGCGGAGTTCCACTGGAAGCTGGGGCAGGTGGAGGAGGGGCTGCTGGCGATCCATCAGGGACTGGAGTGGGCGGACACGACGGGGGAGCGCGGCTGCGAGGCCGAGCTCCATCGGCTGAGGGGAGAGCTCCTGCGGTCCGGGGGAAGGGTGCTCGAGGCGAAACACAGCTTCCTGCGCGCCATCGCCGTGGCCCGCTCGCAGGCGGCCGGCCTCTTCGAGCTGCGCGCCACGGTGGGCCTGGGGCGCATGCTTGGGGAGCTGGGCAAGCCGGCGCTGACCCGGCGGCTCCTCACGAGGCTGCTCGATCGGCTCGGTTGGGAAGGGGACTCGCCCGACTTCCAGGAGGCGCGCGCGCTGCTGGAGCAGGAAGCGAGCCCCGCTCGGCTCTCCTGAGCGCCCGCCCCAGGAGGCTCCTCCCGCTCCTCGTCACATCCAGGACCGTTCCTCTCCTTCTCAATGGGTGCGCATTACATCGGGGCCCACCCTCCCAATCACTCACATCTTGTATGTCTTCCGGCCTCCGCCGGGAGAAGGAGACGCGTGTATGCGGTTCATCGACTCTTCCAGACAGCTCATCGCGAAGAAGCTCTGGCAGTCCCGGCGGTCCCTCTGGAATGGGTGGACGAAGACCAAGTTCAGCATGAACCGGGTGGTGCGGATCCCCGTTCCACGGGAGGCCGGGAGGAGGCTCGAGACGATCAGCCTCAAGAGCCTGCTGGGGGAGATTCCCGTCAGGAAGGTCCGCGTCGCCCAGTGGCTTCCCGAGGACGAGGTCTCCTGGCGCGTGTGGCGCTCGTGGCCCGCCTTCCGCTCGTGGGTGAGGCAGCGCATCTACTGGTTCCAGGACAAGGTACTGCAACGCTGGCTCCCTCCCACGCAGAAGGGACTGCCCCCCATCGACGCGGATCCCTGGAAGGCGATGGGCACGGCCTGCACCCCGGGCCACCGCAAGCTGTTCAAGGACCCCGAGCTGCCCGCGGAGTACACCGGCGACGTCGATCTCGCGCGCCTGGCCGTGGCGAGCCCCTATGCCTGCTATCTGGAGAAGGCCTCGCACGACAGCTACCAGTGGGACTTCCGCAAGCTCGGAGACTACGAGCACAAGGACGGGCTGCATTCCCTGGGCGTTCGTGTCCTGTTCGAAATGGACGGTGAGCGGAAGCTCCAGGTGGTGCGGATCGAATCCGAGCTGGGCAGCTCCAGGCCGGGAGACTCCCAGTGGGAGCTGTCACGCAAGCTCGCGCTGTGCGCGGCCACGACGCACATGTCGCTGGTGCGCCACCTCAACTGGGTCCACCTCACCGGAGGCTCCGCGGCCGCCATCGCGACCCGCAACGGCCTCCCCGCCGACCACCCCGTGCGCCGGCTGCTCTGGCCTCACGTGTATGGGACGCAGGACAGCAACCTGCTCGCCATCAAGAGCCAGCTCACCCCGGGCGGCGACTACGGGGACCTCTTCAGCTTCAAGTACCCGGAGATGTGCAGGCTGCTCGATGACACCCACGACCAGTTCGACATCTCCCGGTTCGATCCCCAGGAGGACGCCCGGCAGCGCGGCCTCCTGGAGCTGGAGGGGAAGGGCCTCGCCATGCCGGTCCTGGACAACCGCCGGGCGCTCTTCAACGTGATGCACGCGTATGCGGAGCGCTACCTGGAGCTGTATTACACGGACGACGGGCTCCGCCGGGACGAGGACTTCGGCCGCTGGCTGGGTGAGCTGGACTCGCTCCTTCCCAACGGGACGAGGCGGTTGATCGGCGGCAATCCCACCGTCTCGAGCGCGGCCCGGCTGATCGCCGCGATCATCTACCTCGAGTCCGTGGAGCACGAGTCCCTCGGCACTGGCCTGTGGAACTACCAGCTCTGGCCGCATGTCCAGCCGGTGCGCGTCTACAAGAACGGCCAGCGCCTGCCCGTGGATGTCTACCAGCGCCTCGTCAACGCCAACTTCATCCTGAACGTGCAGCGCACCTCGCTGCTGGAGGACTTCTCGTACCTGGCGTTGGACAAGGAAGGGGCCGCCGCCATGCGGGCCTTCCAGGACGAGCTCCAGGCCCTGCAGTGCCGGATGGGGCGGCAGCCCCCGGCCCTCTGGCGGATCGAGCCGGGCATCCTCGAGGCCAACATCAACGCCTGAACCCATCCCCTTTTCGCGCAAGCGGTCTCCGGCTTCCCACCGCAAGCCGGGCCGTCCCATCCATCCGCGGTGGAGTCAGGGCAGTGCCATGCAACCCCATACCCCCATCCCCCTCAAGACGCGTCTGCTGACCCCCGCGCTAGAGCGCCTCTCGAAGCACAGGGCCTGGCACAAGCAGCCCACCACCCTCGCCGTCATGTCGCTCTGGGCGCTGCGCAACCGCCTGCGCTGGCAGAATCTGCACAGCACCTCGGCGCTGCGGCCCCAGGAGCCCGTGGGCGTGAATGATGGGCGTGCTCCCCTCCGTTGGCGGAGCCTGGATGGCACGAGGACCGACCTCGAGAACCCGCTGATGGGGGCGAAGGGGCGGCGCTTCGGCCGCAACTTCGATCCGGGAGCGCTCATCCCGGAGACCAAGCAAACGACCCTGCTCAAGCCCTGTCCTCGCGAGGTCAGCCGCCTCCTGCTGGCGCGCGACGTCTTCAAACCCGCCACGACGCTCAACCTGCTCGCCGCGGCGTGGATCCAGTTCCAGGTCCATGACTGGTTCGAGCACGCCACGGATGAGGATCGGCGCAACGATCACACCATTCCCGTCCCGGAGCACGACACCTGGCACGAGCGGCAGATGCGCGTGCCCCGCACGTTGCCCTCCGCGCCTGGCATCCCGGGCAGGGTTCCACCTGCCTTCGACAACCAGGGGACCCATTGGTGGGACGCCTCACAGCTCTACGGCGACTCCCCGAAGCAATCCCACCAGTTCCGCTCCCACGTGGACGGCAAGCTCCACATCGGAGCGGATCGGCTCCTGCCGCTCGATGCCAAGGGCATCGACCTCACCGGCTCGACCGTGGGCTGGTGGGTGGGCCTGAGCATGCTCCACACCCTGTTCACCCTGGAGCACAACGCCATCTGTGAGCGCCTGAAGAAGGTCAATCCCTCCCTGACGGACGAGCAGCTCTACCAGCACGCGCGGCTCGTCAACTGCGCGCTCATGGCGAAGATCCACACCGTGGAGTGGACTCCGGCGATCCTCGGCCACCCGGCCCTGGAGATCGCGATGAACTCGAACTGGACGGGGCTCGCCACCCAGAAGGTGTCCCGGCTGTTGAAGCTGGCCGTCAAGGATTCGGAGACGCAGCACGGCATTCTCGGCTCACCGACGGATCACTTCGGTGTGGACTTCGCGCTGACGGAGGAGTTCGCGTCCGTCTACCGCATGCACCCGCTGATCCCCGACAAGGTCCCCCTGCGCTCCCTGGCGGATCCCCGCTACCTGCGGATGAAGCCGATCCACGAGCTGGCGGGTGCCAGGGCGCGGACGGCCCAGCGGGAGAGCTCGATGGAGGATCTGTTCTTCTCCTTTGGCATGACCCACCCGGGGGCCCTCACCCTGCACAACTATCCCGACTTCCTGCGCAACCACGCGCTGCCGGACGGCGCGGCGGAGCGCATCGATCTGGCCACCATCGACATCCTGAGGGATCGGGAGCGGGGCGTGCCCCGGTACAACGACTTCCGGGAGGCGTTGCGCACACCCCGCTTGAGATCCTTCGCCCAGCTCACCTCGAACAAGACCTGGCAGCAGCAGTTGCAGAAGGTCTACGGGGACATGGACCGCGTGGATCTGATGGTGGGCCTCTACGCCGAGCAGCCTCCCCAGGGCTTCGGCTTCAGCGACACGGCGTTCCGCATCTTCCTGCTCATGGCCTCGCGCCGCCTGAAGAGCGACCGGTTCTTCACCACGGCGTACACCAATGAGTACTACACCGAGGCGGGCCGCCAGTGGGTCAGCGACAACACGATGCGCACCGTCCTGCTGCGGCACTACCCCGCGCTGGAGCCGGTGATCGGCGGGCTGAAGAACCTGTTCGCGCCCTGGAAGTGAGCGGGCGGGAGAGGGGTGGGCCCGCCGAGGTGCCTCGGCGGGCCCGGTGGTTCGTGCTCCGGCGGATTCATAACTTCAGGGGAGCAGGCTGGGAGCGCCATCATGTCCAGCGAGTCAATCGGGGAGGGCCCGCAGTCCTGCCCGGCCCTGAGCCAGGGAGAAGAGTCCGGGTTGTCGAGCTTCGAGCGCGAGCTGCTGCGCGAGCTGGTGCTGGCGGACGCGCCTCCCCGCCTGCCGGTGCCCGGGGAATGGTTGGGGGGAAAGGAAGGGCGGCGGTTCGAGGTCCTGCGGGAGCTGGGGCACGGGGCCATGGGGTGGGTATTCCGCGCCCGGGACGAGGAGCTGCAGCGCGAGGTGGCGCTCAAGTTCCTCATGCCCCGCGGGAAGTTCATCGAGGAGGCCCTGCGCGAGGCCCGGGCGATTGCCCGGCTGTCGCACGAGCACATCGTCCGCATCTTCGACGTGGGCGAGTGGAGCGACAGGCCGGGAGCCACCCGGTTGCCCTTCCTGGTGATGGAGTGCCTGGAGGGCGAGTCGCTCGCGGCGGTGTTGCAGCGGGAGGGGCGGCTGGAGCCGAGGCGTGCGTTGGAGATCCTCGACGCCATCCTCGCGGGCCTGGCCCATGCGCATGAGCAGCGCGTCATCCATCGCGATCTCAAGCCCACCAATGTCTTCATCACCCGGGACGGGACGCCGAAGCTGCTGGACTTCGGACTGGCGTGGTTCACGGTGTCGGCCCTGCCGCATGCGCCGCACCTGCCCACCGCCGGGACGCCGGGCTACATGGCGCCGGAGCAGTGGCGGGGCGAGGCGCAGGACGTGCGCACGGATCTCTGGGCCGCGGGCATGGTGTTGTACGAGATGCTCACCGGCACGTTGCCGTACCCGCATGTGTCGCTCCATGAGCTGAAGGCGCGGGTGACGTCCGCGGAGCCCATGCCGCAGGCGCGCGCCGTGCGCCCGGAGCTGCGCCGGGAGGTGGACGCCTTGTTGGCGATGGCCCTGGCCAAGGAGCCCGGCCGGCGCTTTCCCACCGCGCGGGACATGCGGGAGGAGCTGCACGAGGTGCAGGTGCGGCTCGGCTTCGTGCACGAGCCTCCGAAGGCCCTGGAGCCCCAGCGCCGGCAGGTGACGCTGGTGTGCTGTCAGCTTACGGGCCAGACGGGGACCCTGACGCAGCTCGACTCGGAGGATCTCGGCGAGCTCCAGACGGCCTTCCACCAGGCCTGCAAGGAGCTGCTTCCCCGGCATGGGGGCTCGCTCCTGATGAGCATGGGCGGGGAGGTGCTGGCGTGCTTCGGCTGTCTGCGGACGCGGGAGGATGACTCGGAGCGCGCGGTGCGGACGGCGCTGCTCCTGGCCCGGTTGCTCCCGGAAGGCCTGCGCCAGAAGCTGCCGCACCTGCGCGGAGGCGGGCTCTCCGTGCGGCTGGGGGTCCGTACGGATCGGGTGATTCTGGAGGAGCACTCCGTCCAGGGCGAGGGGCCTCGGGTGGCCTCCTGGCTGGCGCGGCAGGCCGGGCCCGGTGGCGTCGCCATCGGCGACACGACGTGGCGGCTGGTGCGGGGACTCTTCGAGACCGAGCCGCTGGGGGCTCGCACCTTCGAGGGGCTGTCGGGGTCCACGCACCTAGAGGTCCATCGGGTGAGGGGAGCGCGGGCGGTGGCCTCCCGGTTCGATCGGTCGCTGGCCGCCCGGGGACACCGGCCGATGGTGGGCCGGGAGCGCGAGCTGCGGCGGCTGCTGGAGCGGTGGGAGGAAGCCCGGAGCGGGCAGGGGAGCTTCGTGCTCGTCCAGGGCGAGGCGGGCATTGGCAAGTCCCTGCTCCTCCAGTCACTGCGCGAGCGGGTGGCTCCAGAGGCCACCGTGCCGATGCCGCTCCAGTGCTGGCCCCGCTTCAGCGCGGGCTCGCTGCAACCGCCGAGCGCCATCCTCACGCAGCTGCTCCGGCTGTCACCGGAGGGCACGCCGGCCCAGCACCTGGCGGAGATGGTGGCGCGGTTGGGCGCGCTCGGCCTGAGCGAGGAGCAGGCACACCTCATCGGCCTGTTCGTCGGCCTTCCCGTGCCGGCGGGCTCTCCGGTGCACGTGCTCGCGCCCGAGTGGCGCAAGGAGCGCGCCCTCGAGGCGTTGGTGGAGCTGCTGCGGCGCATGGCGCGGGAGCGTCCGCTGCTCTTCACCGTCGAGGATCTGCAATGGGCCGACTCCTTCCGGCTGGAACTGCTGGGCGCGCTGCTTGGCGCCGTCAGCAAGGAGCCCATCCTCGTGGCGCTCAGCGCGCGTCCGGAGTTCCAACCGCCCTGGCCGGCCAGGCCCTGGTTCCACCCGCTCGGGTTGGAGCGGTTGCCGGCCGGGTCCTCCGCGGCCCTGGTGAAGGAAGTGACGCTCGGCAGGGAGCTGCCCGCGGAGCTGCTGCAGGAGCTGGTGCGCAAGACGGATGGGGTCCCGCTCTTCATCGAGGAGATGACGCGCATGGTGCTGGAGCGGGCGGACTCCAGCGCCGCCGGGCCCCGGGCGCTTCCGCCCTCCATCCCGGAGACGCTGCACGAGCTGCTGCTGGCGAGGTTGGATCTGCTGCCCTCGCGCCAGAAGGCGCTGGCCCAGCTGTGCGCGGTGGTGGGGAGGGATCTCTCCCTGGCGTTGCTCGTGAAGCTCACGGGGCGGGACGAGACCGGGCTGCGGTGGGTGCTCGCGAGGCTGGAGGACGCGGGCCTTTTACAGGCGCAGCCGGGAGCGGGCGGGCCCGTGTTCCAGTTCCGGCACGTGTTGATCCAGGAGGCGGCCTGCCAGTCCCTGTCCCGGCGCGAGCGGCGGCGCTACCACCGGCACGTCGCCCAGGTGCTGGAGGAGCAGTTCCCCGGGGTGGCGGCGACGAGGCCCGAGGTGCTCGCGCATCATCACGCCGAGGCCGGGGAGCCCGAGCGCGCCATTCCCTACTGGGCCGGGGCCGGGCAGCTCGCCAGCATGAAGGCCGACCACCCGGAGGCGGTGCGCTATCTCTCCACGGCCCTGGAGGTGCTGCGCGCCCAGCCCGAGTCCAGCCAGCGCAACCAGCAGGAGCTGCAGCTGTTGATGGCGATGGGGCTTCCGCTGATGCAGACGCGGGGGCTCCGGGCGCCCGAGGTGCAGCAGGCGGATGATCGCGTGCGGCAGCTCATCCGGGAGCAGGGCGAGTCGATGCCCGTCAGCGAGCTGGCCTACTGGGAGCCCTTCATCAGCTATGCGCGGGCGGACTTCCACCTGCGGCACAAGCTGGCCCGGCATCTCGTGGGACTCGGCCGCGGCCAGCACCGCCCCCAGTTGCTCGCCCTGGGCCACCGGATGATGGCCACCAATTTTCTCATGTGGGGACGGATGCGGGTGGCCCGCGCGCACATCGAGCGTTCGGTGGCCTGCGTGGAGTCGGATGTCGAGCAGAATCTAGCGATCGCTACGCGCTATGGGATCAGCCCGACGGTGGGTGTGCTGAATGTGGCTTCCATCATCTTCTCCGCGATCGGTGAGCCGGAGAAGGCGCAGCGCTATAGCCGGGAAGCCCAGGAGTATGCCGAGCGGATCGGCCATCCGCACACCTTGGCCTATGCGTTGACCTACGCGGCTGTGACCTGCCAGATCCGGAGGGAAGTCGAGGAGGCGCTCAAGCTGGCGACTCGGGTACAGGAGCTCTCCCGCAGGCATGACTTCTGGGTCTGGCTCTCCTGGTCGGCGGTCACCCGGGGCTGGGCCTTGTGCATGTTGGGACAGGAGCAGGAGGGGATCGCACTGTTGCGCGACGCCATCGAGCGCTGGCGGGCGATGGGGCTGCGGGCCGGCATGCCCTATAGTTTCATCCTGCTCGCGGAGGCCGAGCTGAAGCGGGGACAGGTGCGCAAGGGCCTGTCCGCCATCCTGGAAGCGCTGGCCTGGGAGGAGACGACGGGAGAGCTGTCCTACGGGGTCGAGCTGCACCGCCTCTACGCGGAGCTGCTGCGCGCCTGGGGCCGCGAGGACGACGCCCGCTACAGCCTGCTGCGCGCCATCCACCTGGCCCGCGAGCAGGGCTCGGGCCTCTTCGAGCTGCGCGCGGCGGTGAGCCTGGCCCGGCTGCTGCGCGACACGGGCCGGCCCCTCATGGCCCGGCGCCTCCTCGAGACGACCTCCCAGCGGCTCGAGCTGCACCGCCACGACTCGCCGGACGTCCGGGCCGCGAGGTCATTGCTCCAACAACTCGCCACCTGAGCATTGGTAACTTCTTGGAAAACGCGTAAAAAAGGAACCCCCCGATTTCAGGAGGCGGTTCATGCGGAACTTCAAGACGGCCGTGTTCGCGGTGCTCGTCACGCTCACGTGGGTGAGTCCGGCGCTGGCGAGCCAGAGTGGCTTCGCGCGCTGGGCGGCGAGCCAGGGTGGTTTCTCCTCGTGGCAGCGCAGCGGCGTGGCCCTGGCGGCGGATGGCTCGCTGCAGGTGGATCCCCAGACGGCGGTGGCCGGCACGGATCCCTACGCGCCCGGTGCGTACAACGGCGGCAACTTCTACAACGGCGGCAGCTTCCGCGTGGGCGAGGCCACCAGCCCCATGATGAACGCGGGCTTCGGCTTCCGTGAGGCCATCGCCTCCTGGGAGGCGGAGACGCCCACCGGCACCTGGATGGAGACGCAGATCCGCGCCCAGGTCGGTGGGGTGTGGACCAAGTGGTACAACCTGGGTGTGTGGGCCGCGGACTACTCGACGGTGCGCCGCCACTCGGCGGGCTCGCAGTCGGACACCAACGGCTACGTGGGCATCGACACCCTGGTCGTCACCAACAAGAAGGCGTCGGCCACGGCCTTCCAGTTGAAGGTGCGGCTCTTCAGCGCGGATGGCATCGCCGTGCCGCGCGTGCGCGCCAGCTCCGTGGCCCTCTCCACCTCGCCGGACAAGAGCGCGGTGGCCTCCGTGGGCAACCCGGCGCACTGGAACAAGGTGCTCGCGGTGCCCGAGTGCTCGCAGATGGTCTACCCGGACGGCGGCCAGGTCTGGTGCAGCCCCACGTCCTCGGCCATGGTGCTGCGCTACTGGGCGGGGGACACCACGACGGCCTGCGAGACGCACGTGCGCGCGGCCCTCGGCGGCGTCTATGACTGGATCTACAAGGGCTACGGCAACTGGCCCTTCAACACCGCCTACTCGGCCACCAAGGGGCTGCAGTCGCACGTGACGCGCTTCAGCAGCCTGGCGCAGCTCGAGCCGTGGATCTCCGCCGGGGTGCCCGCCATCCTCAGCATCTCCTGGGGCAGCGGGCAGCTCACCGGGGCGCCCATCAGCTCGACCGCCGGCCACCTGCTGGTGCTGGTGGGCTTCGACGCGAACGGCAACCCGATCATCAATGATCCCGCGGCCTCCAGCGACGCCGCGGTCCAGCGCACCTACCTGCGCTCCGAGTTCGAGCCGCTCTGGCTCCAGGCCTCCGCCGGGACGGCGTACCTCAGCTATCCCGCCGGCTGGCCGGTGCCCGCCCTCTAGGCGACGCCCTTGCCGCGCCGGGCGAGCCGCTCGGCGATCTCCGGAACGGAGCGGGCCTCGGCCAGGGCCACGTCCTGGCCGAGCTCCTCGAAGTCGTCGTAGCCCGCCTCCAGCGCGCGCGCGAGCCACTCGGAGGCCTGGGCCCCCTGACCGGCGCGCGCGTGGTTGCGGGCGGCCTGGTAGGCGTTCTCCGCGTCGCCCACGGCCTCGAAGGCGCTCGCGTGCAGTGCCGCCGCCGCGCCGAAGTCCGCCCGGGCCACCGCCACTTCCGCGAGCAGCGCATCCCGCTTCGCCGGCGACTTCCAGGAGAACTCCCGTGCGGTGCGCTCGGCCTCGTCCAGCCGCTGCGCCTTCACCAGCAGACGCACCGCCAGCGCGGCCACCGCCTCCGTGCGCTCCTTCTCCAGCGCGGCGAGCGCGTGGGGCAGGGCACGCTCGGGCACGCCCGCGGCCTCGTACGCCATGGCCAGGCTGTAGGGCCGGGCGGCCTGGGGCGGCTCCACCTTCTCCAGGTGCGACACGGCGGCGCGGGCATTGCCCTCGGCCAGCGCCACCCAGGCGAGCAGATCCCTCGCCGCGTTGCTCTCCTCGCCCGGCTTCGCCGCCGACAGGGCCAGGTGCCCCAGCCGCGACGCCTCGGTCTCATGGCCCGAGCGCAGCGCCTGCCAGCCGCGCGCGAGCGCATCCGGCTCGATCTCCGGCACCTTCACGGGCTTGAGGGGCTTGATGTTCCGCGCCATCTCGAGGGCCCGCCAGTTGTCGTAGGCCATCCAGCCGAACATGAAGACCATGTAGATGGCCTTGATTGCCAGCGCCAGGGCCGTGAGCGCGCCGGCCGTGAGGACGCTGATCCAGAGCGTGATGCGCAGCCGGGAGGGCCCGAGCACGCCCTTCAGGATGTGCCCCCCGTCCAGCGGGAGTACCGGCAGCAGGTTGAAGATGCCCCACCCGAAGTTCACCCACATCAGGTAGCCCAGGATGAGCTGGCCCATGTCACTGCGCGGGGGAATCCAGCGATTCACGGCGAGCATGAGCCCGCCGAAGAGGAAGCCGGTGAGGGGTCCGGCCGCGGCGAAGGCCACGTCCCGCCAGCGGCTGAGGGCCCGGTCGGCGTAGGTCAGGCCTCCGCCCCCGTAGAGCCGGATGACCGTCACGTCGCAGCCCAGGGCCATGGCCATGAGCGCATGCCCGATCTCGTGCACCACGATGGAGACGAAGACCACGCCCACCCAGGCCATCAGGGCCCGCGGATCCCGGATCCCATACAAGGCGTAGCCGAACAGTGCCGTGAACAGCCAGAAGCTCGGCTCGACCAGGACGGGGATCCGGCCGAGGTTGAAATGCCACGTGAAGGGAGGGACGGGTTGCGTGCTCATGAGTCTCGTGAATCAGTTCTTCGGAAACACCCGGAAGGCGTTCGAGGTGGCGGTGTTGCCCAGAACGTCCTGGACGACAATGAGGTAGTTGTTCCCAGGCGTGTCGACGGTCAGCTCCTGCGCGCGCACGCCCGCGGTGAAAGGGCCGCTGACGAAGGAGAAGAGGTTGGCGTTGGTGTTGCCGATGTAGACGCTCACCTGCACCGTGCCCTCGAAGAACTCGCCGTACGGGTCCCCGGCATGCAGGACGACGGTGAAGGGCTCGCCGGTCTTCTGGTCTCCGATCTGCTCGACCCAGAAGCCCACCGCGGGCTTGATCTCGTAGGCGTCGGCGAGGGTGGCCTCGCGCCCGTCCCCCAGCTTCACCCGGATGGGATAGCGCCCCGGTGGCAGCCCCGGGGCCACCTGGCCCTGGAACCGGCCGTGGCCCAGGTACGTGGCCATCGGCACCAGCGTCTCCGAGCCGATCTCCAGCACCGGCTCCTCGAGTATCCGCACCTCCTGGTCGCCGTAGTCCACGTGGAAGCGGGGCTCCACGTCCAGCCGCACGGTGACGCTCTTGGCGTCGTTGGCGACCTGGACGCTCGGCGTGATGTCGAGGATCTGGAAGGGCTCCGGCTGCGTCATGGGCGTCTCGCACGCGCACAGCAGGAGCAGGAGGAGGGAAGGCAGCTTGCTCATAAGGCGTACCTCACGCCCAGGGACGCGGACAGTCCCCCGAGCTGTGCATCGACTTCGCGAGTCTGGACGGCGGCATGGCTGCCACGTAGCTCCACCAGGGCGCTCACCGGGCCGAGGCGCCAGGCGGCCTGGGCCGCCACGAAGGCCATGAACGTGCTGCCCTGCTGGATGAGCTGCCCATCGAAGGAAGCGCTCGTCACGCGCTGGTCGTAGTAGACGACGCCCGCTCCGGCGCGGCCGTGGAGGGAGAGGGGGCCCCGCTCGAAGGCGAGCCCCCGCACGGACAGCAGCAGGGGCAGGCCCATCATGCGCGAGTCCAGCAGCGGCCCCGTGGGCCCCAGGCTGGGGTGGCTCATGGACTGGCGCAGCCCCGCCTCCACCTCCAGCGAGAAGCGGCCGCCGAGGGGAGGCAGGCGGTAGCCCAGCCCCAGCGAGAACAGGGGCCCCCGGTTGTCGCCGCCAGCGAAGAAGCCCCCGGCCAGCAGGTGCAGGGAGAGGTTGTGCCAGCTCAGGTACTGGCTCCAGTCCACCGCCGGGGCGGGCTTCACGGGGACGGGCTCCACCGGGGGCGGGGTGGGGGCAGGGTCGCGGGCGACGATGGGCGCGTCCACCGGGGCCATGACGCGCGTCGCGCCGGTGCCGTCCTTGCGGCGGGCGTCCACCACGACGGTGCGTGCACCCGCCTCCGGCTTCACGCGGAACACGCCCGGGCCCAGCTCCTCCACGGCGCCACCCTGCACGCGCAGCTCCACGTCCGTGGCGGGCACGGGCGCCTCGCCCAGCAGCGTCAACCAGCCGGTGCCGCCCACCGGGATCACGTCCGGGCTGAGCACCGCGACCAGGGGGCGCTCGGGAGGCACGTCGAGCGGGGTGGTGCGGCGCGTCTGCTGGCCCTTGGCGGTGGCGAGCACGATGGCCTCGCGCACGCCGGGGGGCACCTCCACGGGCACCTGGGCGCGGCCCTTGCGGTTGGTGGTCACCGGGCCGAAACGCATGCCGGCCACCTGCACCACCACCTCGGCGCCGGCGCCCACGTCCGTGTTCACCTCCAGCTCCGTGCGGCCCAGCAGGGGGATGTGCACGGGGGTGATGTCCGGCGGGCCTTCGGCGGCGTCCACCCAGAAGGCGAGCACCGCCAGCAGCGGGTAGCGGATGTCCGGGGGAATCCAGCGGTACGAATACACGCCCCGGGCGGTGGCGGGCAGCGGCATGAGGCTGCCCGTGGAGGCCACGGCCCGGAGCGGAGGCGTGCCGCGCGGCACCTTCACCTGCACCACCACCGCCTTGTCCCGGCCGAGCACCACCTGAGCGGGGGTGGCCGTCGCCGGGAAGGGCGCCGCCGCCGCCAGCGAGGGCAGGGCGAGCAGCAGCAGCAGTGGGAGTGACGGCGCGCGCATACGAGGGGGCCTACCGTCCAGCCTCCCTGGCGTCTCTGTCAACTCTCGGCGGGGTTGCCCGGCGGGGAAGCGGGCTCTTCCGTTGCCTCGGCCTGGGGCTTGTCCGCTGGGCCCGTAGCTTTCGCACTGGGCGGGCTGAAAGCGGGCTTCTCGGCCGGCGCCCCACCGCGTCCGTGGACGAGCGTCTTCGTCTCGGACTTGAAGGTGATGTCCACCTTGTCACCCCGCACCGCCGTCACCAGCCCCAGCCCGAAGGTGGGATGCTGGATGACCTGCTCCGGCTTGTAGGTGTCCTTGGGGCTGTAGCGCGGGGCGTTGGCGATGTCCTTGCCCGCCAGCTGCTCCTCGAAGGAGATGATGATCTTCTCCTCGGCGCGGCTGGCCCGGGGAGCCTTCGTGCCGCCGGTACCGCCGCTGGAGCGCGCCGCCGCGCTCGGCTTGTCGGTGGTGCCCGGTGCCGAGCGGTAGGCGTGGTCTCCGTTGCAGGTGTTGCACCGGACGCGAGCGATCTTCGTGCCCACCATCGCCAGGATGGTGTGGGCCAGCGTGAGCCGGCACCGGGTACAGAACGCGTCGACCTCGCCGCCGACCTTGTGTTGGGTCGCCATGGGTGTTGCTTCTCGCTTCTCTTTTGGGAGGGGGATGAAAAGGGCGGCGGAACATAACGGCAAGCGCGCTCGGGAGAAACCCCTTTGTCGGGCCGTGTCATGACGGGGGGCCGAGTGCCTGGATGCCTGGGCTGCCTGGAGGCGGAGGGGGGCTCTGGAGGCAGAGCGTTTGCTTGTTCCGGCGGGGCAGCCACGTAGAGTAGGGCCCCACGTGGCCTCCGAGAACGCACAGAACGCCGAAGAGCAGCCCAAGCCGCCCTCCCTGGTGACCCAGTCCATCGAGGGTGTGGGGCGGGGCGCCATCGAGGCGGTGGAGGAGCTGGGGCACCTGGTCACCCTCGGGGTGGACGTGGTGCGCTGGGGCGTGCGCCGGCCGTATCGCTGGCACAACCTCTTCTTCCAGCTGGACTTCGTGGGCGTGGGCAGCGTCTTCATCGTGCTGCTCACCGGGCTGTTCACCGGCATGGTGTTCGCCCACCAGTCCTCGCGGGCCTTCGAGCTGTTCGACGCGCAGAGCCTGGTGGGCCCCACGGTGGCCCTCACCCTCACGCGCGAGCTGGCCCCCGTGTTCTCCGCGCTGATGGTCACCATGCGCGCCGGCTCCGCCATGTGCACCGAGCTGGGCACCATGCGCGTCACCGAGCAGGTGGACGCCCTGGAGACCATGGCCGTCAACCCCATCCAGTACCTCCTGGTGCCCCGGGTGCTTGCCGGCCTCTTCATGGTGCCCCTGCTCACGCTGCTCTTCGACACCTCGGGCATCCTCGGCGCCTACGTCGTCTCGGTGGGCACCCAGGGCGTGTCCGCCGGTACCTTCATCAGCCGCACCCAGCAGTGGTTGGATCCCATCGACGTCTACGAGGGCCTCATCAAGGGCGCCGTCTTCGGCCTGGCGGTGGCGCTCGTGTGCTGCTTCAAGGGCTTCAATGCCTCGGGCGGCGCCAAGGGCGTGGGCAAGGCCACCACCGAGGCCATGGTGTCCAGCGCCCTCTCCATCTTCATCCTCGACTTCATCGTCGGGGTGCTCCTGCACTGATGGACGCCACGAACTCCCGGCCGATGATCGAAATCACTGGCCTGCACAAGTCCTTTGGCGTGCACAAGGTCCTCACGGGCATCAACCTGTCCGTGCCCGCGGGCAGCACCTGCGTCATCCTCGGCGGCTCGGGCTCGGGCAAGACGGTGCTGATGAAGCACATGATCGGCCTGCTCAAGCCCAACGAGGGGCAGGTGGTCATCGACGGCGAGGACATCGTCCCCATGGGCGCCCAGGAGCTGGAGCGGGTGCGCCACAAGTTCGGCATGGTGTTCCAGGCCGCCGCCCTCTTCGACTCGATGGACGTCTACGACAACGTGGCCTTCCCGCTGCGTGAGCACCGCGGCATCTCCGAGGAGGAGATCCGCAAGCTGGTGCGCGCGAAGTTGGATCTGATGGGCCTGCCGCAGTCGGCCGAGCACAAGTTCCCGGCGGACCTGTCCGGCGGCATGCGCAAGCGCGTGGGCCTGGCGCGCGCCATCGTGATGAATCCGAAGATCGTCCTCTACGACGAGCCCACCACGGGGCTGGATCCCATCACCACCGACTACGTGGACGAGATGATCCTCGCGGCCCAGCGCGAGCTGGGGATTACCAGCGTGGTCATCAGCCACGACATCGCCTCGGCCTTCAACATCGCGGATCAGATCGCCTTCCTCAACAAGGGCGTCATCCTGGAGCAGGGGCCGCCGGAGCAGCTACGCTCCTCCCAGCACCCCGCCGTGAAGGTCTTCCTCCAGACCTGGTTCGGAAAGAATGATTAGGAGTCACACCCGGTGAAGAAGCTCGTCACACCGTTCCGAGTAGGCCTGCTGGTGCTCGTCGCCGGAGGGTTTCTCTTTGGCTTCATCCTCTTCACCCGCAAGGGGGGGCTGGGTGAGGACGAGTCCCTCCAGGCCTATGCGTACTTCCGGGACGCCTCGGGCCTGGGGCCCAAGAGCCGCATCCAGATCGCCGGCCTCCCCGTGGGCGAGGTGGAGAGCATCAAGCTGGAGGGCACGCGGGCCAGGGTGACCGTGCGCATCCGCCGCGACGTCGCCATGTTCGAGGACGCCACGCTGGCCAAGCGCTCGGAGTCCCTGCTGGGCGACTACCTGCTGGATTTGAACCCGGGCACGGAGATGGCGCCCCCCTTGAAGGAGGGCGGGGAGATCCGCCGCGTCATCGACGTGCAGGGCATGGAGGCCGTCTTCGCCTCGCTCAGTCAGATCACCTCGGACATCCAGCAGGTGACGGGCGCGCTGCGCGACGTGCTCGGCGGCGACAAGGGCGCTGGCTCCATGGAGCGCATCGTCGAGAACCTCGTGCGCGTGTCGGACGCGGTGGACCTGACGGTGCGCGCCAGCTCCGAGCGGCTGGATGCCATCCTGCGCAACGTCGAGGGCGTGAGCTCGGATGTGCGCGGCATCACCGCGTCCAACGAGCAGAGCGTCAACAACATCGTGCACAACATCGAGTTCATCACCCGCGACACCCGCGAGGTGCTCTCGATGGTGAACAAGCTGGTGGGCAACGGCGGGGAAGGGGACCTGAAGGACAGCGTGGCCAGCCTCAAGCAGACGATGAGCCGGCTGGACAGGACGCTGGCCAACATCGAGGACGTCACCACCAAGGTGAAGAACGGCGAGGGCGCCGTGGGCACGCTGCTCACCGACAAGCGCCTGGGGCAGAAGCTCTCCGAGTCCGTGGAGGACCTGTCCGACTTCTCCTCCAAGCTCACCGGCCTCCAGGCCGAGGTGGGCCTGCAGGCCACCTACCTGGTGGAGCAGGGCTCCTCGAAGAACATGCTGACGCTGCGGCTGGCCCCCAAGCCGGACAAGTACTACCTGCTGGAGCTGGTGGATGATCCGCGCGGCGCCACCGAGACGCAGTACGTCCAGGCCAACCCGCCCTCCTCGGGCGAGCCCGTCATCCAGAAGCAGACCATCACCAAGGAAGCCTTCAAGTTCAGCGCCCAGTTCGCCAAGCGCTACTACTTCACCACGCTGCGCTTCGGCATCATCGAGTCCACCGGCGGCGTGGGCGCGGACTTCCACTTCTTCAAGGATCACCTCAAGCTGTCGGTGGACGCCTTCAACTTCTCCGTGGCCGAGCTGCGCTACCCGCGCATCCGCACCTCGCTGAGGGCCCAGGCGTTCGATCGGCTCTTCGTCACCGCCGGCATGGACGACATCCTCAATGATCCCCGGCGCGACACCAACACCCGCCGGATGCTCGCCGGCCGCGACTTCTTCTTCGGCGGCGGCATCTACTTCACGGACGACGATCTCAAGTCCATGCTGCCCGTCCTCCCCACGCCCTGAGTGTGGGTCCGGCCCCGGCGTGCTTGACCTGACCGGGTGAAAAGTCGTACCTCGCCACGGCACGGGCGGTCCCCTGGGAGCCCCGTGCCTGGTTCGAAGGCCCCTCTCCCTGGAAGCCCCATGTCTCTTCTCGTCGTTGGCTCGGTCGCGCTGGACTCGGTGGAAACCCCCTTCGGGCTGAAGGAGGACGTCCTCGGCGGCTCCGCCACCTACTTCTCCACCTCGGCGTCCTTCTTCGCCCCCACCCAGGTGGTGGCCGTGGTGGGGGAGGACTTTCCCCAGGCCCACCTGGAGTTCCTCAAGGCGCGGGGCGTGGACCTCGAGGGCGTCACCCGCGAGAAGGGCCGCACCTTCCGCTGGAAGGGCCGCTACGGCTTCCAGCTCAACGAGGCCGAGACGCTCGACACCCAGCTCAACGTCTTCCAGTCCTTCTCGCCCCGCCTGCCCGAGAAGTACCGCGACGCCCAGTACGTCTTCCTGGGCAACATCCACCCCGAGCTCCAGTCCCAGGTGGTGGATCAGGTGAAGGCGCCCAAGCTGGTGGCCGCCGACACCATGAACTTCTGGATCAACGGCAGCCGGCCCGCGCTCCTCAAGACGCTCAAGCGCGTCAACCTGCTCTTCGTCAACGACGCCGAGGCGCGCCAGCTCACCGGCGAGCACAACATCGTCCGCGCCGCCCGCGCCATCCTCGGCATGGGCCCCCAGCGCGTGGTGGTGAAGCGCGGTGAGTACGGCGCGCTGCTCTTCGAGCAGGAGCACATCTTCGCCTGCCCGGCCATGCCCCTGGCGGACGTGTTCGACCCGACCGGCGCCGGAGACACCTTCGCCGGCGGCTTCATGGGCACCCTGGCCATCGCCAGCCACGTGGACAGCGAGACGCTGCGCCGCGCCATGGTGATGGGCAGCGTCATGGCCTCCTTCACCGTGGAGAAGTTCAGCCTCGAGCGTCTGCGCGAGGTGACGCGCTCGGAGATCCGCACCCGCTTCTCGGAGTTCAAGCGCCTCACGCACTTCGAGGACCTCGGCCCGCTGGAGGGCTGAGCGCCCGTCCCGGGTGGGGCACAATGCCCCCACCTGGCTTGACGGATTTTTATGCTGTCCTTAATCTTCGTTCCCGCGAATCCCGATTCCTGGGGAAGAGCAGTGGCTCGTTGGGGGAGCGCCCAACGGCCAGGCACCGCGGAGGACGAAGGGGTTGCGGACGGATAACCGAAAGAACGCACGATTCCCCTCGCGCCTGCGGTGCTGGTGCGAGTCGGAGAACATCACGCTCTACGCGCGGATCGCGAATCTGAGCGAGGGTGGGTTGTTCCTGCAGACGCACACCCCGCTGGACACGGGGCGGCGCACGCTGCTGAGGTTGAGCAGCGGCGAGGTGCGCGAGGTCATGGCCGAGGCGACGGTGGTGTGGAGCCGGCCGCAGCGGCATGACAAGGGGCCGCCGGGGATGGGGCTGAAGTTCGAAGCGCTGGATTCTAGCGCGCAGGCACTGCTGCGGCGCATCATCTCCGAAGAGCAGCGAGGGGTCGCGTTCGGTAGCTGAACACCGGACGTGGGCACCGGCGAGAACCCACCATGCGAATCGCGATCATCTCCGACGTCCACTCCAACATCGAGGCTCTGACGGAGGTGTTGCGCGTCGCGGAAGAGCAGAAGGTGGATCGCATCGTCTCGCTGGGCGACATCGTGGGCTACGGGGCCTCGCCCAACGCGTGCTGCGATCTGGTGCGCTCGGTGACCGAGGTGACGCTGCTGGGCAACCATGATGCGGCGGTGGCCGGGCGGATGGACTACTCGTACTACTACGACGCCGCGCGCCATGCGCTGGACTGGTCGGCCGGGGTGCTGTCCGACGAGAACATGGAGTGGCTCAAGAGCCTGCCGTACACGTACCGGATTGGGGACGTGGGCTTCAGCCATGGCTCGCCGGTGGAGCCCAAGGCGTACGAGTACATCTTCGCGCTGGAGCAGGCGCGGGAGCTGGCGCCGTACGTGGAGCACCTGCCGGAGGTGACGTTCATCGGGCACAGCCACCTGTGCAAGGCGTTCGCCATTGGGAATGGCGAGGTGCACGACGTGGTGGCGCAGAAGTTCGGTATCCGCCGGGGCTACAAGTACATCATCTCGGTGGGCAGCGTGGGGCAGCCGCGGGACTACGACAACCGGGCGTGCTTCGTGATCTGTGACACCGGGGCGCGCACGGTGGAGTACCTCCGCGTGGAGTACGACATCGAGTCGGCCGCGCAGAAGATCTTCGACGCGTCGCTGGCGCTGAACTTCGGCAAGCGGCTGTTCCTCGGGGTGTAAACCCGTGGATGCCCCCTCTCAGCCGGGGTGGGGCTCCCGTGCGAAAAAGGGGCGCGGCGGTCCGGAAATGGCGTAGAAAACCGGCCCCGTGCGCACCCTCCCTTCCAGCCGGACCCTCGTGGGCCTCCTGACGGCCCTCCTCGTGGTGGCGGCCCCCGTGGCCTGCCGCAAGCCCGCCAAGCCCTCCGAGGCCTATGCCCAGGCGCACACGCGCTTCGGCAAGCTCTACGGGGAGAAGGGCGACGACGCCTTCCTGGATCCAGAGCTGGCCCAGGTGGAGGCCCTGCTGGCTCAGGTGCCCGCGGACAGCCTCGATGCCCCGGCGGCCCAGGAGCTGCGCACCCGCATCCAGACCGGCAAGCAGCAGGCCGAGGCCCAGCAGAAGGCCAAGACCGACGCCATGGCCCAGGCGCGCCAGCCGGGCCAGGTGCCTCCCGGTTTCAACTCGGCCCCCAGCAGCGCCGCGCCCGCTCCCTCCGCCTCCGAGGAGCCCGACGAGGCCTCCGACGCGGGCACCGGCGCCGATGCCGGGACGGGCGTGCCCGGGGTCGGCACCCCGGAGGCCCAGCTGGCGAGCTCCGGCTGCTTCCAGAAGGGCGAGCCGCTCGAGGTGAAGGGCCGTGGCCGCCGCGACCGCTGGGAATTGGCGGACCGCCCGGCGTGTCGCCAGCAGTATGCGTCGCTCCAGGATCAGGTGTTGATCATCGAAGAGGGCAAGGTGCTCGCCCAGGTGCCCCGGAGCGCCATCCAGGCCATCCCCGTGGATGGCGGCACGGGTGGCCCCACCGATGGTGGTCGCTGAAGCCGGCTCGCGCATCCCATTTCAGATTTCCCACGCGGAACCCGTCTTTTCCCTCGCGGAACACGTCATGAACGAACAGACCTTCATGAAGTTGATGAACATCCTCCCCAAGTCCGCCCTGTCCACGGCGGTGGGGATGGCCACCCGCCTGCCCGCTCCGGCTCCGCTGCACCGGGCCGCCATCAAGGCCTTCGCGAAGATGTACAACGTGGACCTGGCCGAGGCGGAGCACGCCCTCGAGCACTACCCGACCTTCGCCGAGTTCTTCACCCGCGGCCTGAAGACGGGCTCGCGCCCCGTGGACCCCGGCGAGAAGGTGGTGGTGTCCCCGGTGGACGGCGCCGTGTCCCAGGTGGGCTACGCCGAGCACGGCCGCGTCATGCAGGCCAAGGGCATCCACTACTCGGTGGGCGAGCTGCTCGGTGACGAGGAGGCCGCGAAGCCCTTCCACGGCGGCGCCTGGACCACCATCTACCTGTCCCCGCGCGACTACCACCGCATCCACTCGCCGCTGGGCGGGAAGATCACCGGCTACTCGTACATCCCCGGCGAGTTCTGGCCCGTCAACCCGGCCTCGGTGAAGAACAAGCAGTCGCTCTTCTGCGTCAACGAGCGGCTCGTCACCTACCTGGACACGGTGGCCGGCAAGTGCGCCGTGGTGAAGGTGGGCGCCACCTGCGTGTCCCGCATCAAGGCCGCCTACGAGGACGTCATCACCCACCTGGGCAAGCCGGGCAAGGTGCACCGTTACGACACGGCGATTCCGGTGGAGAAGGGCGGGGAGCTGGGCCGCTTCGAGATGGGCTCGACCGTCATCCTCGTGTTCGAGCCGGGGCGGGTGAAGTGGGACGACAGCCTCCAGCCCGAGGCGGTGGTGCGCATGGGCCGGCGGATTGGAGAGATTCCGTGAGTCAGAAGGTCAGTGGCGTCAAGGGCATGAACGACATCCTCCCCGGCGACGTGGAGGTGTGGCAGCACGTGGAGCGTACCGCCCGGGACATCTTCTCGCGCTTCGGCTACGGCGAGGTGCGCACGCCCATGGTGGAGGACACGGCGCTCTTCGTGCGCAGCGTGGGCGAGACGACCGACATCGTCGGCAAGGAGATGTACACCTTCGAGGACAAGGGCGGCCGCAGCCTCTCCCTGCGTCCCGAGGGCACCGCTCCCGCCGCGCGCGCGTACATCGAGCACTCCATCCTCAACCAGGAGCCGATCACCCGCTGGTTCTACATGGGCCCCATGTTCCGCTACGAGCGGATGAAGACGGGCCGCTACCGCCAGTTCCACCAGATCGGCGCCGAGGGCTACGGCTCCAAGGAGCCCGCCCAGGACGTGGAGATGATGGACATGGTCGTGCAGCTCCTGCAGAAGCTGGGGCTCACGGACGTGTCGCTCAACATCAACTCGCTGGGCGATGACGCGTGCCGCCCCGGCTACCAGAACCGGCTGGTGGAGCACCTGCGCGCTCACGCCAGCGAGCTGTGCGACGACTGCAAGGTGCGCCTGGAGAAGAACCCGCTGCGGGTGCTCGACTGCAAGAACGAGCGCTGCCAGCAGATCGCCAACGCCGCGCCCAACATCACCGAGTCGCTGTGCGAGCCGTGCCGCGCGCACTTCGCCGAGGTGCAGCGCAAGCTGGACGTGCTCGGCATCAAGTACGTGGTCAACTCGCGCATCATGCGCGGCCTGGACTACTACACGCGCACCACCTTCGAGTTCATCGCCTCGCACCCGGCGCTGGGCACCGCCAGCACCGTGGGCGGGGGGGGCCGCTACGACAAGCTGGTGAAGAGCCTCGGCGGGCCGGACGTGCCCGCGGTGGGCTTTGGCCTGGGCCTGGACCGGCTCTGCCTGCTGCTCAAGGAGAGCGGCCAGCAGTTCTCCCCGCAGGTGGACCTCTTCATCGCCGCGGCGGACGAGGGCTCGGCGGACGTGGCCTTCGGGCTGGTGAGCCGCATGCGCCGCGAGGGCCTGCGCGTGGAGTTCGACACGCGCGGCGGCAGCCTCAAGAGCCAGATGAAGCGCGCGGACAAGACGGGCGCCCGCTTCACCCTGGTGCTCGGCCAGAACGAGCGCGAGAGCGGCCAGGCCCAGCTCAAGCCCATGGCGGGGGGAGACCCCATCTCCGTGCGGCTCGAGGAGCTGGCCTCCGCCGTGCGCACGGCGCTCGCTCGGCCGACCGCTCCCGCCGCCTCCTGAGACGGGAAGAGTCTCAGAAACGGGGAAAAACCGGCGGGACCCTTGAGAATTCAAGGGTTTAGAAGGGCCATCGGTTTGATGTGTCGGGATTGTGACCTTACAATCCCGTTCCAGTCATGCCGCCAGACTGGATGGTTGGAGGTCGAAACGAGGGCCCGTGCTGGATTCCCATCCAGGGAGACAGCATGTGGCCCTCGTTGCGTTCGGGGGACGTGGCGGAGGTGGAGCCGTGGGGCGGGGAGCTGCGCCCGGGCGAGGTGGTGCTCGCGCGCTTTCCGCATGCGCTGGTGGTGCACCGCGTGCGCCGGTGTGACGGGGACACGTGCGTGCTGCTCGGGGACAACGCCTGGGCGGAGGATCCCCCCGTGCCGCGCGAGCGGGTGCTGGGACGGGTGCGCCAGGTGCGCCGGGGCGGCGAGGTGCTCGGGCCGGGCCGGTGGGACCGGGGGCCGCTGCGCTGGGGCCGCTGGCGCGTGGGAGTGAAGCGCGGGCTGGCGGCGCTGCTCGGAAGACGGAGGCGCGCATGAGCTTCCGCCCGGACAGCATCCCCCGCAGGCGCGAGGGCGCGGAGGGCCAGCGCTTCGGCGCGGACTTCGTGGTGCTGGATGCGGAAGGGCGGATGTTGCGCGGCCTCAACGAGACCGCGGCGCGCGTCTGGGACTTGAGTGACGGCCAGCGCACCGCGCGGGAGATCGCCGCCGTGGTGGCGCACGAGTACGGCGTGGACGTGGAGCAGGTGCTCGGGGATTGCCTGCGCTTCCTCGAGCGGCTCGCGGGACATGGACTGTTGGACGCGGAGGAGGTGCTTCGATGAGAGCGCTCGTGATGGCGTCGGTGGTCCTGTGGCTGGCCGCCTGTGACGAAGCCCGTCCTCCGGAGCCTCCGGGTGGGGCAGGGGAGCCGCCCGTGGAGCCCGGGCCCGTGGTGCCCGCCGAGGTGTCGTGGAATGGCCTCTCGCCGCAGGTGAGGCCCACGCCGCCGCTGCCTCCCTTGGTGGGCTCGGCGGACGTCACCTACGTGCCCGAGGGCGCGCGGGGCCTGTCGGAGGTGACGGCGGTGGAGGTGCGGCTGCGCGTGAGCGGCATCGTCGGCTCGGCGTCGGTGGACGCGGAACTCCTCGCGCCGGGCCCCGCCGCGTACGAGAAGCACACCCGGAAGGTGGAGGCTGTGCCCACCGAGCAGCGCGAGCTCGTCTTCAGCCTGCCGGTGGCGGGGACGAACATCCCCTTCCACGGCCTGAGTGGGAGTTGGGAGGCGCGCTTCTTCGTCGATGGGGTGCCGCTCACCACCACCACCTTCACCCTGGACCGCTGAGGAGGCTCCGCCATGAACGCACGCCTGCTCGCGCTGCTGACCCTGCTGCTGCCCGCCACCGTGCTCGCCCAGAACGCGTGGACCGTCACCCCGGTGGAGGGCTCCGCGGTGATGGGGGAGATCTCCTCGCTCGTCTTCGAGGTCCGCAACGCCTCCACCAGCACCCGTCCCCTCAACGAGGTCAGCCTCGCCGTCGATGGTGCCGCCTATGACGTCGATGGCGGTGACGCACCGGCGGGCTGGACGGTGAGCACCATCGATCGCAAGGAGCGCCGCATCACCTACCGGGCCACGGGCTCCTGCACCCCCGGACCCCTGGGGCTCGCGCCGGGAGCCTCCGCGCGCTTCACCCTGCGGCTCGTGGGACTCGCGGCCAATGCCGACACCACCGACGCGCTGGTGGGCGGCAACAATCCCACCAAGTCGAGCATGGCCCGGGACACGTGCCCCGGTGGCGTCACGTTCACCGGAGACCCGGCGCTGGCGCGCTGGAAGCGCGTGGGCCTGTCCGCCACCCTCACGGCCCTGCCGCGCACCCTGCAGCTCGGGGCCAATGTCACGGTGCAGCTCATCGTGGTGAACCGCTCGCTGGTGAACCAGAGCAACATCACCCTGAGCGGCCCGGCGGTGGTGGGCAGCGCGGCCTTCGGCAAGACGGTGACGGCCTTCTCGCCGGCCACGCTCTCGCTGGCTCCGGGGGCCACCGGGGCCTTCACCGGCAGGCTCCAGTCCACGGCGGAGGGGTCCTCGGTCTTCCAGGCCTCCGCGGGCAACGGCACGGTGAGCACCGCGCCGACGTCCTCGCTCCAGGTGAGCGTGAGCAGCTTCCCGGCGCTCGTCGAGGCCCTGCCCGCCAGCATCGCCCCGGGCGACACGGTGACGGTCCGCCTCGTGGTGTCCAACCCCTCCACCAGCCTCTACCGGGACGTCGTTCCCCGGGCCCCCACCTTCGTGGGAACGGCGATGCCTTCGCTGCTGAGCGGTCCCACGCCCGCGAGCGCCTCGTCGCTCGGCCCGGGCTCGTCCGTCTCCTTCATCTGGAAGTACCGCATGGACGGCCCCATCGGCAGCACCTTCCTGTTCGAGGGCCAGGCAGATGCCACGCGCTCCGGTGCGCCCCTCTCCACGGGGTGGGTGGCCTCCGCGCAGGGCCGTATCGTCGAGCACCGGCTGGCCATCGAGCCGTCCTCCCTCATCTCCGGCGCCAGGAACCGCACCCTCCGCTACACCCTCTACAACGGCGGCACAGTGGAGATCCGGACCGTGAAGCTGCTCCCGCCGGATCCGGTCTTCTTCACCGTCTCGGGCACGCCGTTCGCCAACGACGGCAGCGGCTGGGTGAAGGACACCAAGGGGGGCTACACGTGGACGGCGCCCACCGGAGCGCCCGGCCTCGCCCCGGGCTCGCAGAAGACCTTCTCGTTCGACTACTCCGCCATCGGCAACGTCACCAGCGACACGGCCTTCAGCCACCAGCTGGAGCTGACCCAGGTCAGCGGCACCACCACCAACACGCTGCGCGTGGACGCGCCCGTCACCCTCTTCGTCAACCGCGCGGTGCCCGAAGTGGACTCCCTGGTGGCGATCGCCGGGCAGAGCCGCAACACGCTGGTGTGGACCAACCCGTCCGACCATGACGGAGTGCTCGTGCTGCGCGCCGTGGGCACCGCCCCCAACACCGCCCCCGAGCCGGGCCGGCGCTACGTGGCGGGCGAGACGCTCGGCAACGCGACGGTGGTGTACTCGGACGAGCTGAGCGTGGCCTCCACCGTCGAGGACTCCGGGCTCACCAACGGCACGGCCTACGTCTACCGGGTGCACAACCACGACACGCTGTACCGGTACTCTCCCGGCAACGCGCCGCAGTCGCTCGGGCTGAAGTCCGTCCCCACCAGCCGCGCGGCCGGCCAGCCGCTGTGGTGCTACAGCGTGGGCTTCTCCACGTTGCAGCAGCCCATCACCGAGCTGGGCGTGGGCATCTTCAGCTCCAACACCTCGGGCCGCGTGACGGCCAACCTGACGAACACGGCCTCGCCCGCGCTGGATGGCCACGAGCGCTGGCGGCCCGTGCAGCTCCAGGGCGCCGTGCAGAGCCGCTTCCCCATCGTCCCTCTCTCCGGCCTGCCCGGGCAGTACATCGTCACCGGAGATCAGGCGGGCTTCGCCTACGTCATCCGCACCGACACCGGGGAGCTCCTCTGGCGCTCCACCACCTCGCTCGGCACCATCCAGTCCTTCCCGGTGGTGCAGCTCCACGACACCACCTCCACCAACGCGGCCTACAAGGCGGCCTTCCCCGGGCGCGACCTGGCCTTCTTCGCCACCCGGCTGAGCACCGGCACCGCCAACAAGGTCGTGGCGCTCGACGCCGCCACCGGCACGCCCGTGTGGACATACGCCCCGGGGGATCTCGGGATGGTGAGCGGCGGCATGCTCATCGACTACACGTACAACCGGCTGTACGTGGGCGCGCGCTCCAACGGCGGCGCACTGGCCTCGCTGCGCGTCCTGGACTCGCTCACCGGCGCCGAGCTGGCCCGGTTGTCCCTCGGGGACATCGACTTCGGCCTCGTGCGCTATGGCTCGGCGGTGAACCTGGCGCTCGTGACGAACAGTGATGGCACGGTGTACGGCGTCGACATGGTGGGCCTGAAGGTCTCCTGGAGCGCTTCCGTGGCGAGCCGCCCCTCGGCCTCGGTGCCCGCGTTCTCCCAGTTCGCCCGCCCGGTGAATGGGGGCTTCGTGGTGAGCATCCTGGGCGCCAGCGACGCGGAGGGCAGGGTGGAGCGCTGGAGCGTCACCACCACCTCCACGGGCACCACGGTGAAGCAGCTCTGGGCCACGCCCATTCCCAGCCCGTCTGGCTCCTTCTCCTTCACGAGCGGCGGCGTGCAGCGCCTCTACGTCGGCGGCAAGGACGAGAAGCTGCACGAGCTGGACATCACCACCGGCGTGGACGGCAAGCAGCTCTCGCTGCCCGGCGCGCTGGCCATCGGCACGCCCACGGTGGACAGCACCGTGTCGCGCCTCCACGTGGGCACCCAGGACGGCCGCATCTGCGCCTTCCCGGTGCCGTTCCCCTGAGCCCTTTCCCGAGCCCTTCTTGACGCGAGACCGCGAGCCAGTTTCCGGGGCAAACCCGACCGCGCCCGACTCGAAGGAGCCGGTGCCGGCCCCGCGTGCGCGCGTCTACGAGCCGCCCGCGGTCCTCTGGGAGCAGCCCTTCGTCGCGCTCGCGCAGGTGTCCTTCCACGACGACTACGGCTGCGACATTCCGGGCTCGTGCTCGGACCTGCCGTGAGGGGGCTTCGTCCCATGGGGTGACGCTCGCGCTGGCCGGCTGGACGGTGTCGCTCGAGTGCGAGGACGCGGCGCTGGAGGAGTCACTCGCCCGGGCCTTCCCGGCGTTCCGCACCGAGGCACCCGCCCAGGCACGAATTCGGGTGCTGCGCCCGGCGGCTCCGGCTTCGGCGTCCAGCATGCGCTCCCTGCCCGAGCCCCGCCCCGTTCCGGGTGGAGGCCTGCGGGTGGAGGGAGAGGACTACGTGGCGGAGCTCGCCCCCGAGGGCCGGAGCGCCACGGTGACGGGCGAGGGCCGCTTCCCGGTGGACACGGTGTTGAAGGTGATGCTCGCGGGCGAGCTGGCGCGGCGGGGGGGCCTGCTGGTGCACGGCGTGGCGGTGGAGCACGAGGGCCGGGCCGCGCTCTGGACGGGGCATTCGGGAGCGGGGAAGAGCACCCTGGGCACGCTGTGGGCGAGGGCCGGGGGCACGGTGCTGACGGACGAGCTGGTGGCGGTGTGGCCCGAGGCGGAGGGCTGGAGGGCCGCCGGGACGCCGTGGAACGTGGGAGTTCCCCGCGAGGCCTCGCTGCGCGTGGTGGGGCTGCTGGGCTGGGACGCGGCCTCGCGCTGGGAGCCCGTGGGAGCCGGGGAGGTGGCCCGGGTGCTGCTGCTCAACGCGCTCCTGCCCGAGTCCTCCGCCGCCGGCCGCCGCCATCTGCTGGGCACGGCGAGCCGCCTGTTGTCGGGCGTGGAGACGGCCCGGCTCGTCTTCGCGCGGGATGCCTCCGCCGCGGACGTGGTGCGCGCCGGGCTGGGGACGAAGTGACGCCGACTGGTCCAACAGTCGGACCAGTTGGTGGACGTCGCGCTCCCGCTCACCCGGGTGCGGAGGCCGGCGGCTCCGGCGGAGCAGCGTCCCCCGGAGGCTCGCGGGAATGCGAGGCCTGACACTGGCGCTTCAACTCGTCGGCGAAGCGTCTCGATCGGGAGATGAACGCGAGCTGGAGGGTCTGCCCGTCCACCAGGTCCACCTTCACGCTCTTGGGGTCGCTGAAACCGCCGCTACCGGAGCGCCGGATGTCGTGCAGGGGAACCTGGAGGGGATCGCCTCGCGTGGGCAGCCAGATCAGCCGGCTCTCGGTGAGCCAGAAGCTCCCGGAGCGGCGGTACTGGCGCCAGAAACAGAGCGCGGTGAGGAGCACCCATGCGCCCCACCAGATACCGGCACCGGGCGTCGCCCCCTCGCCACGCATCCTCACGGCGGCGCAGTGGGTGAAGGAGATCCCGAGCAACAGCAACACCACCGGCAGGAACAGGGACGGAGAGAACCGTCCGGAGCACAGGAGCTTCTCCCCGGGCGCGAGTGGCGCGGGAAGGGACTGGACGACGCTCCGTTCGAGCTGTTCGAGCCGCCGTGCGAGGGACGCCTCCCGCTCCTCCGGCGAGCCGAGTTGCTGGCTCGCGAGCGCTCCCACCCGGGCCCGGAGTCGCTCCACCTCGTGGGCGAGCACGAGGGCCGGCTCGGTCCCGGCCCAGGCCTCGGAACGGGCGCGATGATGCAGACGCTCCAGCGCCTCCACGAGCGCGGGCTCCTGGCGTCTCGCCTCGCGCAGCGTCTCGAGCCGTGGCCGCAGGTGGAGCTTCCACTTCGGCGCCTGGAGCGCCTCCTCCAGGGCGGAGTAGTGCGCGTGTGCGGCCTCCAGCACCTCGAGCCCGCCTTCGAGCTGGCGGCGGACATCCTCGGACGACAGCGGGGAGGCGCGCCGCTCCTCCTCACGGGGCGGTGAGTCCTGGAGCCACGGGGCCGGCTCGGAGGGAAGCGAGTTCGAGACCTGGAGGGCCTGGTAGTGGGGCTCGGTTGCCCGGTGCCTCGGGAGGTGCGGCTGGACCTGGAAGGGGATGAGCTGGAGGAAGGTTCTCTTGTCGCCCTTGAGCTTCACCTCGAGCCGCAGGCGCCACCTGAGTCCGTGATTCGCGAGCATGAAGCTGGTGGGCGCACCGGAGGGGATGGCGAACGTCACGTGGGGAAACTCGAGAAGCTCGCCCGCGCTCAGCGCCCGGTTCGTGCACGTCAGGACTTGTTCCGTGTACACGACGTGCTCTTGCGTGGTGCTCCGGTTGGGAAGGGTGTTCCATGCGCTGAAGAACGCCTGGAAGCTCTTCTCTGGGGAGATCGTCACCAGCTCGACGCACTCCAGCGAGATCGAGAGGTCATGCTCGGGCACTTCCTTCTCGGGCCGCAGATGGAGGCGCAGCCCGCTGCTCGTGCCCGGGGCCACGGCCGCCGAGTCGAACCACAGGTTGCCCATGGCGCGGGACCAGATGGGAGCGCGGCGGCGCCTTCGATAGAGGAGTGCACCGCCCACGCCGAGGAGGATGAGCGGGCAGAACAGGCCGGGGGCTTTCTGGGAGAGGAACGCCGCCAGGATGTAGATCAGGACGAGCACGCCCACGAAGGCGAAGTTCCCGTGGGCGTCCCTGGGAACCTTCAGCTCCAGCTCGTGCCAGGCGTCCGGAGCGCTGGTGGCGGGTGCGGGCTGCTTCGTCTCCGCGGGCACCAGGGAGAAGGGCGTCTCCACCTGGAGGATCGAGTCCAGGAAGCCGGGGACGCGGGCGTTGGCCTGCAGGTACCAGTCCACGGACACCAGACGCCCATGGTAGGTGGGCGGCGATTCCGGGGCCTCGAGACGGAATGGGTAGCGCAGCTCCTGGCCGGCGAGCCACTCTTCCCGCTCGCTCAAGGTGAGCAGGTGCTCGGCGAGGCCCGGCTCGGTGATGCCCTGGCCTCGAGCCCGCCACTGCCAGCGGAGGGCCAGTTGCTCGCACCGGCACGGCTTGAGAACCTTCACCACGACGGTGCCGGTGATGAGCTCTCCAGGCGCATAGGTGCTCTCGCTGTCGTCCAGTTCGAGCTGGATCGAACACTTCGCCATCGGCCATCCCCCCGGAGCGCCCGCCGCCTCCTGAAGCCAAATGGCTCATGGTTACAGCCCCGGGGGCTTCCGGGGGATCGTTCCGCGGTGCCGCTGGAACGTCCGCTGCTTCATCGTCCGAGCGCGGATGACACGCCCCAGCCTACTATCCTGTTCCGTGATGAAACCCTTCCTCACCGTCATCGCTGGACCCACCGCGTCCGGGAAGACCGCGCTCGCCATCGAGCTCGCCCGCCGCGAGGGGGGGGAGATCGTCAGCGCGGACTCGCAGCAGGTGTACCGGTATTTCGACATCGGGACGGCGAAGCCCTCGGCGGAGGAGCTGGCGGCGGTGCCGCACCACCTCATCTCGGTGGTGGAGCCGCTCGAGCCCTTCTCCGCCGCCGAGTACCAGCGCCGGGCGGATGCGGCCATTGAGGACATCGCCTCGCGGGGCAAGCCCGTGTTCGTGGTGGGCGGCACGGGCATGTACCTGCGCATCCTGCTGCATGGCCTGGTGGAGGCACCGGGAGCGGATCCCGAGCTGCGCGCGGAGCTGGAGGCGCTCGCCGCCGCCGAGGGCCGGGAGGCGGTGCACCGCAAGCTCGCCGAGGTGGATCCGGAGACGGCCGCGAAGCTGCCGCCGAACGATCTGGTGCGCACCATCCGGGCGCTGGAGATCCACAAACAGACGGGCAAGCCGGCGTCCGAGTTCCGCAAGGAGCATGCGTTCGCGGCGGAGCGCTATCCCTTCCGGATGCACGTGCTGACGCCGCCGCGCGAGGTGCTGTACCAGCGCATCAACGAGCGCACCGCGGCCATGTTCCAGCGCGGGCTGGTGGACGAGGTGCGCGAGCTGATCGCCCGGGGTCATGCCGACGCGGCGCCGATGCGCAGCGTGGGGTACGTGCAGGCGAAGGCGGTGGTGGACGGAAGGCTGACGGTGGAGGAGGCCATCCAGCAGGCGGCCCAGGAGACGCGCCGTTACGCCAAGCGGCAGCTCACATGGTTCCGCAAGGAAGCGGGAGCGAGCTTCGCCGGGGAGGTGCCGTATTCCGTCGAGGTGCAGCTGAGGGAGGGGGGCTCGGGCTGAGTCCCCTGGGGTCCCGGGCATGCCTAACTTTGCTCCTGGGCTTCTCTTGCCTGGGGAGCGAAGCGAAATGGATGCGCATGCAGGGCAGGTAGCACCACGGCGGCATCCCCGGCTGTCGAGGGGGTGGCCAGGGTGGCGGCGGACCGCTCTTCTTCTCCTGGAGCACCTCGCGATCGCCGGTGGCTATGTGCTGCTGGGCTGGCTCGGAATGGTGCTCATGCCCGACGGCCGGCTGATCACCATCTGGCCAGCGGGGGGCTTTGCCCTCGCGATGCTCCTCCTGCGCGGTACCTCGCGATGGCCGGCCGTCCTGCTCGGTTCGCTGCTCAACGCCTATTGGTTCGTTCCCTGGCAATGGGTCGTCGCGGAGGGCACCACCGTCTCCGCCGTCCAGGAGTACGCCGCCACGCTCCTGACGGGCGTGGCTCGCGCGTTCTCGACCGTGGTGGGCGTCTGGCTCATCCGCCGGTACGTGGGGACGACGCGTTGGCCTCACACCGTGCGCGGGGTCATCACCTTCGTGGTCGTCGCGGGCCTCGGTCATTCCGCCATCGCCGCCTTCACCACCCATGCCGCGCTGCTGGCGGTGGGGCTCGTCGAGCTCGGGCCGTTGTTCCTCCGGCAGACCTGGATCTGGTTCAACGCCAACAGCGCGGGGGTTCTGGCCGTGACCCCCGTCTTCCTGGCGCTCGCCGAGGGTCCGACAGGGCGTCCGCACCGGGCCCGCTGGGAGGTGGCGCTGGTGACGGCCTTGTCGCTGCTCGCCGCCCTCATCGCCCTCGATCTCCGGCGGCGGTTCAACGATGTCGGCATCCCGCTGGCGTACCCGATGATCCCCATCGTTCTCTGGGCGGCGCTGCGGTTCGGCGCCCAGGGCGCGGTCCTCTCCTGTCTTCTCTGGGGCGGCGTGGCGTTCTACTCCATGTACCTCTTGAAGGTGGGAGAGCTGGCGCTCGCACGGGGCTTCACGCATTACCAGGCGCGGTTCGTGGTGCTCACCGCCTTCATCCTCGTCCTGGCCGCCGCCTTCGAGGAGCGTCATCAGATGCAGCGGGCCCTGGAGAAGGAGCGCGAGAGCCTCGAGGCTCGGGTGGCCGAGCGCACCCGGGAGCTCGCGCGGTTCCTCTCCCTGCTGCACTCCTCGCTGGAGTCCACCGCCGATGGCCTGCTCGTCGTCGATCTCAAGGGCCACATCACCGCCATGAATCAGCGCTTCGCCGAGCTGTGGCGGCTCCCCGCGTCCGTGCTCGAGAGTGGCGATGATGCGCGGGCGCTGGGCTTCGTGCGCGAGCAGGTGGTGGATCCCGAGGCCTTCGTCTCCCGCGTGGAGCACCTCTACGCGCATCCCGAGCTGGAGAGCGAGGACGAGGTCCATCTCGAGGACGGCCGCGTCTTCCATCGCGTCTCGCGGCCCCAGCGCCTGGGGGAGGAGATCGTCGGCCGGGTGTGGAGCTTCCGCGACATCACCGTGCGGCGTCAGGCGGAGGCCGAGAGGGATCGCCTGCTCGTGGAGGAGAGCCGGGCACGGCAGGAGGCGGAGCGGGCCTTCCGGGAGGCCCAGAAGGCGCTCGGGATGCGTGACGACTTCCTGTCGATCGCGGCCCACGAGATGAAGACCCCGCTGACGACCATGCAGATGCAGCTCCAACGCCTGCAGCGGTTGGTTGCGGGGGCGTCCGGAGGCCAGGTGGAGGCCGCCCGGCTGAAGCCCGTGGTCGCCGCGGCGCTGCGCCAGTTGCGGCGCTTCCAGGATCTCGCGGATCAGCTCCTGGACATCACGCAGCTCACCACGGGGAGGCTCGATCCCCAGCACGAGCCGCTCGACTTCCGGGAGGTCGTGGCGGAGCAGCTCGAGCAGCATGCGGAGGCCGCGCAGAAGGCCCGCTCGGAGTTGCGGTTGGAGTGCACCGGTCCGATCCCCGGCGAGTGTGATCGCCTGCGTCTTGGGCGGATCGTGGGCTGCCTGCTCTCCAATGCGATCAAGTTCGGCGCCGGCAGTCCCCTCACGGTCCGGCTCGAGGCCGGGGAGCGGCGCGTGCGCCTGCAGGTGATCGATCACGGAATCGGCATCGCGCCGGAGGACCACGCGCGGATCTTCGAGCGGTTGGAGCGCGCGGTGGATTCACGGCACTACGGAGGGTTGGGGCTCGGGCTGTGGATTGCCCGCCAGAGCGCCGAGGCCCTTGGGGGTCGCGTCACCGTCGAGAGCGAGCTGGGCAAGGGCGCCACCTTCACCGTCGAGCTTCCGCGGAGCTGTCAGCCGACTTCGATGCGAAGGGACGAGCCACCCGCGGAGCAGGAGCGGCCCACCGCCTGAGCGGCTCGGGACTCCAGCGCGTGCAGGGACTGCTGGAGCGAGCGCAGGGGGTGGCATTACGGCTCGACGACGGACTGGACCACGAACACGCGGGCATCGCCCTCGCCGCGCGGGGCTCCGTCGGCCACCAGCCCGTCGGACATGTAGATGCGGTTGGAGGCCTGCTGCCGCTTGTCCTGCGTCATGCCGGGCGGGTACTCGATTCCGCTCACCAAGATGCTCGCGCTCGAGCCGAGCGGCGAGACGCGGAGGGAGGGGCAGGGCGCCGCGACGCACCGGATCCCGCTGTCGGAGATCCGGTACGTGCCAGGGCCGCTGACCTCACTCGCATCGTGGAAGATGTCGTCGTCGAAGATGCCGCCGCCCGGACCACACGCGGAGACACCGAGCACCAGGAACGCGCAGAGGGATTTTCTCATGGTGCGCAATGCCGGTTGCAAGGTGCATTCCCGAACCAACCCCCGGGGTTTCGGGGGGTTGCGCGCACACGGGCCCTCAGAATTCCGTGGTAACCGGGGGCGCTCCACGCCTCAGGAGGCGTAGCGGCCCGTCTCGTCGGACACGACGTCGCTGTCCCCGGAGCGGCCCGGCTGGGTGGCCGGCGCGCTGGTGGGGACATGGCCCATGAGCTGGCGCAGCAGCCGCTCGGGGTCCACGGGCTTGGGCAGGAAGGCCTCGGCGCCGGCGTCGAGCGCGCGCTGGCGCACGTGGGGCCGGTTCAACCCGCTCATCACCACCACCCGGGTGTCGCGCGTGAGCGGGTGCTGTTTGAGGCCCTCGCACAGCCGCAGGCCGTCCACCCAGTGCAGCACCACGTCCAGGAGGATTGCCGTGGGCGGGCGGCGCGCCACCGCGCAGAAGAGTGCCAGCTCGTCGGCGAAGGCCACCACGCGGGCCCCGGTGGACTCCAGCAGCTGCGTCATCGCCTCGCGCTGATCCGGATCGTCATCGACGATGTAGTAGAGGTCCGGCTCGAGCGAGGGAATGGTCGCCGGCATGGGCTCCACGGCGGTGCGCACCCAGGAGGCCATGGTCTCGCGGATGCCGGCCCAGCGGGCGGCGTTGAGCAGGGAGAGCGGAGTGGGGGAGGAGAGCCCCAGCACGCCACCGCCGCCCATGCCGCCCGAGGTGCCGCGGTTGCGAGCCGCCAGGAAGGCCTGGGGCGCGCGGCGTCCGGCGCGGCGCAGCCAGGCCATGGAGCGGGCGCCCGCGGCCGAGTCCTCGAGCATCTCGTGGAGCCCCTCGCGCACGTAGCGGCGCTCCAGGGCGGGGCCCTCCAGGCCGGCGTCGAGCAGCGCCACGGCGGCGCGGCTGCAGGAGGCGAGCGTCTCGGACAGGCCGAGCTGCAGCGGGTGGCCGAAGGCGGCGGCGCCCACGGCGAGCTGCCCGGGGGCCACCAGCGTGCGTCCCGGCCCGTACGGCAGCCGCGTCGTCTCCAGGGCGGCGAGCTCGAAACCCTCCTCCACCAGGCCGTCGCGGGCGGCCATCATCAGCACCTGGCACAGGTCCGCCGGCGTCACCGCGGCGCCGAAGGCGAGCGCGTACACCGAGTGCGCACCGGGCAGCAGCAGCAGCCCGTCCACGGAGGCCATGGGCGAGAGCCACAGCCGCGCGAGCGGTGCCACGGTCAGCCGGGGCGAGGCATGCCGCAGCCGCGCCTGCACCGCGGAGATGGTGGGGGCGGGCTTGAAGCCCGGGAAGAAGGCATCGCCCATGGAGGGACCGGCGCCCGTGGCGAGCGCCACCGCGTGGAAGCGCTCGCCGCTGCCCTGGGCCCTCACCACGAGCGGGCCGCTCTTGCGCACCGCGGCGGGAGCGTCCGGCGCCGAGGGCTGGTGCTCCACCCGCTCCACGCGCCGGGGCACGAAGCGCGCGCCCTGGGCGGTGGCGGCGCCCGCGAGCACCTCCCGCACCAGCGCGAGGCCACCCTGGCCCTGGGGCCACCCGTCCACGACCCACAGGCCGCCGGGCGTCGAGGGCAGCACCTCGCGGTTGCCGTGCGAGAGGATCTCCACGCCGCGTAGCTCATGGGCGCGCCACTCGGGGGGCACGCGGCAGCCGAGCGCGGCGAGCCGGGAGCGGCACTCGGGCGTCAGCAGGGCGGGCGGGGCGATGGTGCCCGGCTCGCCGCTCTCGTACACCCGGACGTCGAGCGCACAGCCGCGGGCCCTCCCGTTGAAGAGCAGCGAGGCGGCCAGGCCCGCGCCGGCGATCCCACCCCCCACGATGGCCACCCTGGAACCACTCGCCAGCTTGCTCCCGTTCATCCGCGCCCTCACTCCACCGTCCATCGGTCCTCTGGGGGTTTCTGGTTGTCAGTGACGCTGAACCTTGGGGGGCGGCAGCTCCGTCGCCCCGTACACCACCACGCGATCGCGGCCCTCGCGCTTGGCCTCGTAGAGCGCCGCGTCCGCCGCCCTCAGCAGGGCCTCGGTGCTCTCCTTCGGTTGCGCGGTGGAGTGATCCGCGATCCCCACGCTCACGCTCAGCCCGAAGGGCGCCGGCCGCCCGTCGCTGCGCGTCACCTTCACGGTGCGCAGTCCGGCGCGGATCCGCTCGGCGAAAACCGCTGCCTCGGCCGCCGTCTGGTGGGGCAGGAGCGCGACGAACTCATCGCCGCCGAAGCGGGCCGCGAAGTCCACCTCGCGCAGGTTGGTGCGCAGGTGGCTGGCGAGCGCCAGGATCGCCCGGTTGCCCACGTCGTGGCCCATGCCGTCGTTGATGGCCTTGAGGTGATCCAGGTCGATGACGACCACCGACATGGGGTACTGGTAGCGGTTGGCGCGCTTGAACTCCTCGTCCAGCCGGATGGAGAGGGCGCGGAAGTTGGCCAGACCCGTGAGGGCGTCCGTCTGGGCGAGCACCTGGAGCCGCTGCTGCTGCTCGCTCTGGCGCAGGGCCCGGTCGATGCGGGCCATCAGCTCGCGAGCGCTCGCCGGCTTGTGGACGAAGTCCACCGCGCCCATCTCCAGGCACTTCTCCAGCGTGGCCTCGTCCGAGTCGCCGGTGAGGAAGATGACGGGCACGGACTCGGTCGCCTTGTCGTGCTGCAGCGACTCGAGCACCGACAGGCCGTCCTCATGGTCCAGGAAGCGATCCAGCAGCACGAGGTCCGGATGGCGCTCGCGGGCGAGCACCAGGCCCGACTGCCCGTCGCTGGCGCCGAGGACATCGAACCGGGCGGCGAGCAGCTCCACCAGGCTGTCGCGTGTACCCGGGTCGTCCTCCACGACCAGGATCAGGGCCCTTTCACTGGGGCGCTCGTGCCGTTCCATGGTCCGCTCCACTTCCCGCGTCTGCCTGGTAATGGCAGGCCGAAAGTCTCGGGTGCCACGCCCCTCGGAGGGTGAACCCTCCCGCCCATCCTCCTCCGCCGCCCAAGGCGCGCACCCCACGTCCTCCTCCGCCTTCACCCGAGACCCCCGGCTGCCAAATCCGCTGTCTCCAGCTCCGTCGCCGGGCCGCTCGGGCCCGATCACGTGTCAACCCAGGAGCAAGGGCCGTGCCCCTCTTCACGGCAACCGAGGGGGGAGTGATTCCAGGGACTTGCAGCCGTCGTCTCGGGCGGAGGTGCCCCCGACTAGGCAAGAGTTGCAGCGTTCCCGGTTATCCCACCAGTAGGAATTCCCGGGAGGTGGGGCTCAGCGTCGGGGGTTGAACTGAACGCGCCGGCCGCCGCCGCCGCCGAGCATCTGGGGCGGAGGCGTCTCCAGACCGAACTGCCACCACATGGGCTCATACGGCTTCATCTTCAGCTTCTTGTCATTCTGAAGGGCCGCGAGGCTGTTCTTGAGCTTCTCGTCGGAAGGGTTGGCCTCCACGCCGCGCCCGAGCACCCGGAGCGCCTCGTCCTTCTCCTTGTTCTGCACGAGGCACCAGGCGTACACGGCCCACACCAGCGGCTCCTTCTTGCCGGCGGTGACGGCGGCCTCGAAGGACTGCTTCATCGCGGGGAAGTCCTTGCGCTGGTAGTGCAGGGCGCCCTGCATGGCCTTGGCCATGTAGTTGCGCGCGCTCGCCTTGGCGAAGTGCTTCTGGGCCCCGTCCAGATCCTTGGACATGTACTTGAGCATGCCGATCTGCGAGTGGATCTCCGGCCCCACCATGAACTGCCACTTGTCGTAGGCGAGCCCCCCCTCCAGCATCTTGATGGCCCGCTCGACACGCGCCTGGGCTTCCTTCTGGCTGGTCGGCTGGCCCTGGAGCTCCTTCTGGACGGAGCCCATGAGGACCTGGAGCTGGTTGCCGATCCGCCGGGCGAGCAGCAGGTAGGTCGCGATGAAGGCGATGGAGCCCGGGATGATGCCGGCCCAGATGGAGCCGATACCGGAGAGCTTGATACCCAGGGTGATGACGAGACCCACACCCAGGGCGATGAGAAGATTGTACATGGCGCCCGTTTATCCATCAGTGTGTAGGACCGCAATCTTCAGATGCGTCCGGGCGGGCATCGCGCTATACGTCCGCTTGTTCCAGCCCCAAGGGGCCCTCTGTCGAAATTGGTAGACGAGGCGGACTCAAAATCCGCTGCGGCTGACCCCGCGTCCCGGTTCGAGTCCGGGGAGGGCCAATCCGGGGAGTTCTCGCCCGATGGGAAGGGGCACACTCCCCCCAGGCGCGCAGTGAGACTCCGGAATCCCGGGCGGGAGGTCCCCGATGAAGGTGTTGCTGGTGGAGGACGACGCCAGTCTCCGTGAGGGGATGGGAGAGCTCATCTCCGAGAAGGCCGAGGTCCGGGAGACGGGCAGCGTGGCCCAGGCGCTGGCCGCGCTGAGCGAGGAGCTGTTCTCGCTGGTGGTGACGGACCTGCGGATCGGCGACACGGGGGAGGGCGGGCGCATCATCCTGGAGGCGGCGCGCAAGCGGCTGCAGCCGGTGGCGATCGTCAGCGCGGCCACGGCCGAAGAGGTGGTGAAGGTACTGCGGCCGCACGAGCCGGACGTGGTGCTGGCCAAGCCCTTCCAGATCGACGACATCCTGGGGATGGTGGAGCGCTTCGTCGGACTGCGGCAGCAGGTGGTGAAGGCGGGCGAGCGGGGGCCACCGCGGGGGACGTGGACGGAGGTGGGGGCGGGAGTCCGGACGCTGGAGGAGCCGGACGGGAGTCTGTGGGTGCGGATGGAGCCCGGGGCGAGCCATGCCCGGCCGGTGCACCGCGGGCGCGTGGGGGCGATGGTGGTGGAGGGCTCGCTGGAGGTGGAGGGCGAGCGGCGGACGAGGCACCAGTATTTCTATCTGTCGGCCGGACCGCGCGAGGTGCGGAGCCACGAGGGCTGTCTGGCCGTGTCGATGGCGCTGCGCTGACAAGCGCCGGGCGCTGGCGGTTGAGCGTGAGCACTCTCTGGCCTGGCACATTCGTGGACGAGGAGCGCCTGGGGCGTCCCTCACGGCGCGCGGCGACGGCGGCACTCGAGGCGCACCTGGCGGTGTTGAAGGGCGATCCGCTGAAGGCGGCGCTGGCCAACGCGTTGAAGGACGCGGAGGGGCTGGGCGGCCAGGAGCGGCGCTTCACGGCGCTGGCGGTGCGCGAGCTGTCGCGGCACCAGCGGCTGTTGGACTTGGCGGCGCGCACGCTGGGGCACGTTCCCAGCAAGATTGGCCTGCTGGAGGATCAGACGCTGGTGCGCTACGTGCTCTGGCGCCGGCTCTTCTGTGGCGCGAGCTGGGCGCGCATCAGCCCCGAGGTGAAGCTGCCCGGGCCCATGCGCCCGCGCACCATCAAGGATGATCTGCTGGCCCAGGTGGCGGAGTCGCCGTTGCCGGAGCCGCCGGTGCCGGCGTCGGCCGCGGAGCGGCTGGCCACGCGCTACTCGTTCCCCAACTGGCTGGTGAACCGGCTGGCGGAGCTGCACCCGGAGCCGGTGCTGGAAGCCATCCTGGCGGCGCTGGACGAGGAGCCTTCGCTGCACTTCCGGGTGAGGCCCTCGGGGACGCGGGCCGAGGTGCTGGCGCGGCTGGTGGATGAGGGCGTGGCGGCGGAGGCGGTGGAGGTGGCGCTGGACGCGGTGCGCATCACCGAGGCCAGCCACCGCGTTTTCGAGACGCGGGTGATGAAGGAGGGCCGGCTGCAGGTGCAGGACGTGGGCAGCCAGCTGATCGTCGAGGCGTGCCGGCCGCTGGAGGGCACGCTGTCGGGGCGGCTGGTGGCGGACGTGTGCGCGGGGGCGGGAGGCAAGACGCTCGCGCTGGCGGACGAGGTGGGCAAGGCGGGGCGGGTGGTGGCGGGAGACCGTTCCCGGCGGCGGCTGGCGCAGGCGCGCGAGCGGGCCCGGGAGCTGGCGCTGCGCCACGTGTCCTTCCCGCATCCCTTGCCGCTGGAGCAGGCGGACGTGGTGCTGGTGGACGCGCCGTGCAGCGGGACGGGCTCGCTGGCGCGGGAGCCGGATCAGAAGTGGAAGCTCACCGCCAAGTTGGTGCAGGAGTTCCACGACACCCAGCTGGGGCTGCTGGAGGAGCTGGCGGGGCAGGTGAAGCCGGGGGCGCTGCTGGTGTACGCCACGTGCTCGCTGCTGCCGGAGGAGAACGACGCGGTGGTGCGCGACTTCCTCGCCAAGGTGCCCGGCTTCACGGTGGAGCCCCTGGCCCCTCTCTTCGGCCCCGAGCGGGCGGCCGTGCTCTGCGACGGCCCCTTCCTCAGGGCGCTGCCGTCCCGGGTGCCCGGCGGCGGCTTCTTCGCGGCGCGGCTGCGCAAGGGCTGAGGCAGGGCAGGCGGGATTGACAGTCCTGGCGGCCGCACGTTACGCAGGAAGGCGATCCTTTTTCCGAGAGGTCGCACCCGGTGGCAGCCGACCCCAAGCAGTCCGAAGCCCTCCGTCAGATCCAGGAGGCGTTCCAGTCCGCCCAGTCCCAGATGGCCCAGCTGCGTCAGCAGGTGGAGAAGCACGCCGAGCTGGCCCGGGCCAAGACGCAGAACGACTTCATCCAGAAGGAGAAGGAGCGCGCCCTGCGGGAGCTGGGCGAGGCCGTCTTCAAGCAGGTGCAGAAGGGCAGGCTGGAGCTGCCCTCCACGTTCGCCCCGCTGCTCAAGGCGATCGAGCAGGCGCAGCACAAGGCCGAGGCCCAGGCCCGGGAGATCGGCGACCTCCTCCAGGAAGGTGAGGAGACGGCCCAGCGCCTGAAGCAAAAAAACGCGGGGGCCCCGAATTCGGGAGTAGCGTCCCGCACGAGGAAGTTGTAGAAGAGCGCCGCTTTCGACGTTGGCAACCGCTCCCCAGGCGGTTGCGGCATTGTGGGGCTATAGCTCAGCTGGGAGAGCGCTTGAATGGCATTCAAGAGGTCATCGGTTCGATCCCGATTAGCTCCACTCCAGAGAAGAGGCCCGTCAGGAAAAGCTGGCGGGCCTCGTCTCTCCCCTTCGAAGGCACAAGTGAATACGGGGCTATAGCTCAGCTGGGAGAGCGCTTGAATGGCATTCAAGAGGTCATCGGTTCGATCCCGATTAGCTCCACAATGAAGAAGGCCCGCTTGGTGAAAACCCGGCGGGCTTTTTCATTTTCACCGCTCCGCTCGAGCTGAAGCTCGCGGCCGGTGGAATCCACCTGAGCACCTGAAGCCGAAGCAAAGGGCAGCGAACGCGCCACGGCCCCACACGTCCGCGAGGACGGCGAGGTGCGCTGAGAGGGGAGTGGGGCGAGGGGTGTTGCTCTGCGGGCGGCCGGCGCGACGCTCGGGGGCGTCGCGGCTCAGGCCTCGCGGATCATCAGCATCTGGAGCAGATCGCGCAGCATCTGCTTGAGGCCGCCGGCCTCGGGCAGGCTGTGGAGGATGCGGGAGGCGGCGTTGGTGGATCGCTCGATGAGGCGCTCGGTGGCGGCGCGGCCGCCGTGCTGCTCCACGAGCTCGCGGGCGCGCTGCAGCATCGTCTCGTCCTTGGGGCCGGGGATGCAGAGCGTCTCCAGCTCCTGGCGGGCCTCCGGCGTGGCGCGCAGGTAGGCGGCGAGCAGCGGGAAGGTGCGCTTGCCCTGCGCCAGGTCCGAGTCGGTCGGCTTGCCCACCACGGAGGACTGGCCGTACAGGCCGAGCAGATCGTCGCGCAGCTGGTAGGCGGTGCCCACGTAGCGGCCGAAGCGCTCCAGCTTGTTGATGAGCTCCGGATCACCGCCGGAGAGCATCGCCCCGCACACCAGCGGCGCGGTGAAGCCGTAGAGCGCCGTCTTCAGGTAGGCCACGCGCAGGGCGTTGTAGATGGACAGCTCGGAGAGCGGCTGGTGCGGCAGCCGGATGTCCATGTACTGCCCGGCGGCCGTGTAGCGGCACACCTTGAGGAAGTAGCGCGTGGCCACGTCCGCGTCCGGCAGGTTGCAGCCCAGCATCACCTCGAGCGACCGGCCGTAGAGGTGATCTCCGATCACGATCGCGAGGTTCTCTCCGAGCCTTCCCTCGCCGAGCATCTTGTGAAGTGCGGCACCGCCGCGGCGCGTGTCCGCCTGATCCGCGACGTCGTCGTGGATCAGCATGAAGGTGTGCAGCAGCTCGGTGGCGGCAGCGAAGCGCCACAGCCCCGACGGCGCCCGCGTGTCGCCCCGTCCCAGGGCGTAGCCCACCAGCACCAGGCCCGGACGGATGCGCTTGGAGGGCCGCAGGCTGTAGCTGCGCACCTGCTCCAGCACCTTGTTCCATGCCGGATCCAGGTGGCGCTCGTCCTCGAGCTCCAGGATCTGATGCAGCACCACCTGCGTCTGGTACTGGACCGTCTTCGCCCAGGACACGAAGTCCACGGGGGACGCGGACGCGGTCTGCTGCTGCTCTGCCGCCGGGGTCCCGGCCTGTGGAGACTTCCGCTCTTTCATGACGGGGGGGGTAGCACCCGAGGTTCCGCGCGTCGGCATCGTATCCTGCACAGCGGCAACCAACGTCAGCATAGCGAACCTCCGGGGCTGGGCGGCTTGGGGGGTCGGGCAAGCCCCATGGATATTCTTAAGGATTTTAATATCAGAAAACTTTTATACAGGCAATCGCGGAATCTGAGGAGAAATATTGCCGTTCGAGTGGAGACGGAAGCCTCTCAGAGGGAAAAAGATGAAATGGGTCCTGAATTACCCGTATGTCTTTTTTGACTCCCCCCACCCTCTATACACTCTCACGGAAAAAAAGCGGCCGGTCCCGAAGGACTGCGGCCGCTCCAATCCACCCAGGGCGGAATTACTTCGCGTTCTTGAAGATGGTCATCACGTCCTTCAGCAGCTTCACGGACTCGTCGTGGGGGCGCTGGAAGGCGTTGCGGCCCATGATGGAGCCGAAGCCGCCGCCGGCGGCGATCTGACGGATCTCCTCCAGGAGGTCCTCGGTGCTCTTGGCCTCGCCGCCGGAGAAGATGACGATGCGCTTGCCGTTGAAGGCGGACTTCACCACGTCGCGGATGCGGTCTGACATGGTCTTGGTGGGGATGTTGAACTTCTCGTAGACCTTCTTGGCCTCGGCCTGCTCCAGGAAGTCCTTGGGCGGCTTGACCTTGATGACGTGGGCGCCGAGCTGGGCGCTGATCTGCGCCGCGTAGGAGATCACGTCGATGGCCTGCTCTCCCTCCTTGGAGATGCTGCCGCGCGGGTAGGCCCACAGCACCGTGGGAAGGCCGTGATCCTTGGCCTCGGCGATCAGCTCGCGCAGGGCCTCGTACTGCTCGTTGCGGTAACCGGAGCCCGGGTAGATGGTGTAGCCGATGGCCACGCAGCCCAGACGCACCGCGTCCTTCACCGAGCCGGTGACGGCGGACATGGGGTGCTCGGGCTTGCCCAGAGAGTCCGAGTTGTTGAGCTTGAGGATCAGCGGGATCTCACCGGCGTACTTGCCGGCCACGGACTCCAGGAAGCCCAGGGGCGCGGCGTAGGCGTTGCAGCCGGACTCGATGGCCAGGTTGATGTGGTAGTCCGGATCGTACCCCGCCGGGTTGGGGGCGAAGGAACGGGCCGGGCCGTGCTCGAAGCCCTGATCCACCGGGAGGATCACCATCTTGCCGGTGCCGGCGAGCATGCCGGTGTTGAGCAGGCGGGCCAGGTTGGTGAGCGTGCCCGGATTGTCGGACGGGTACCACGAGAGGATCTGCTTGACGCGGTCGGTATACGCCATGTGCTCCTCGGGATGGGGGCCTGGGGGCCCCTTGACTTGACGGCGCGGATTCTGCCCACGCGCGCGCCATGTACCAAGCAGATCATTCGTAGCTTCGTCGCGGCGCGAACGCTCGGAGAAGCTTGTCGCGCCCGGCCCGGCGGGCCGTGAATAACTCCGGGTCGCGGAGTGTCATCCCTCCTGTCTTCACCTCCAGCACCCCGGAGTCACATCGATATGTTCGCTTCCCTGCTTGCCGCCGTGCTGCTCGCCGCCGCACCCGGCCCCCTCGATGTCGTGAAGTCCGGCAACACCGAGGTCCAGAAGATCATCACCTCGAAGGGAGCCAGCGAGGAGCAGCTCTCCAAGGCGGTGGATCGCTTCGTGGACTGGGGTGAGTTGTCCAAGCGGGCGCTCGGCGAGACGTGGGACAAGCTGACGCCCGCCCAGCGCAAGGACTTCTCGGAGACGATGCAGGGGCTGCTGCGCGCCTCCTACGCCCAGAAGGCGTTCAGCCAGGGGAGGGCGTTGATCCAGTACGGCAAGGAGTCCATCCAGGGCCGCGAGGCCACCGTGGACACCAAGGTCATCATGAGCCGGGACCGGCTCCCCGTGCGGTACAAGCTCTACCGCGCGGACGACAAGAGCGAGTGGCGCATCTACGACATCGTCACCGACGACATCTCGCTCCTGGAGACGTACCAGGGCCAGTTCCGGAAGATCCTGGCCGACAAGGGCTTCGACGGACTGCTGGCCACCCTCAAGAGCAAGCGGGCGCAGCTCGAGAAGTCTCTCAAGTAGCTGGCACCCGCCCGGGCCGCGTCTACAGGGGCTTCTCGTAGACGCGGTACCGCTTGGACTGCTTGCCGCCCATGGACTCGATGGCGCGGTTGACGAGGTGGTTGTCCTCGAGTGTCCAGGAGATCTCCCCGCCCTCGTAGCCCAGCTCGCGCGCCTTGTTGAGCGTGTCCAGGTAGAGGATGGCGTCCAGGCCGCGGCGCCGGTAGCCCTCGACGGTGCCCAGCAGGATGAGGCGCAGCCGGCGGATGCGGCGCGAGGCGAGCAGCAGCTTCGCCAGGCCGATGGGCAGGCCGAAGGTGGTGAGCCGGCCGTTGGCGGCCTTGATGGCCTCGTTGGCGTCGGGAATCGTCAGCGCGAAGCCCACGGGCTGGCCCTTCACCTCGGCCACCAGCGCCAGCTCCGGCCGCACCATCTGCTTGAGATCCTTCGCCAGGTGGTCGAACTCGTGCTCCGTCATCGGGACGAAGCCCCAGTTCTTCTCCCAGGCCGAGTTGTACATGGCCTTCACCCGGGCCACCTCGGCGTCGAACTCCTTGAGGTTCACCGGGCGCACGGTGACGCCCTCGCGGTGGCGGATCTTCTCCGCGATGCGCGCCACCTTCTCCGGGGGAGGGGTGGAGGAGGACAGCTCCCAGGCGAACAGATCCTTGGCCTTGGTGAAGCCGTTGGCCTCGAGGAGGGCGGCGTACCAGGGCGGGTTGTACGTCGTCATGATGGCCGGCGGGGTGGTGAACCCCTCGATGAGCAGGCCCACCTCGCCGTTGGTGGAGTAGCTCATCGGGCCGAGCACCGAGGTGAAGCCCTTGGCGCGCAGCCACTCGGCGGCCTTCTCGAAGAGGGCCCGGGCCACGCCGACGTCATTGACGCACTCGAAGAGGCCGAAGAAGCCGACGTTGGTGCCGTGGAACTCGTTGTAGCGGGGGTTGCTCACCGCGGCGATCCGGCCCACCACCGTCCCGGCCCGGCGGGCGAGGAAGAACTCCACCTCGCCGAACTCGAAGAAGGGGTGCTTGCGCGGGTCCATGAAGTCCCGGCGCTCCATCTCCAGGTGCGGCACGAAGTTCGGGTCGCCCTTGTAGATGGAGTAGGGGAGGCGGATGAAGGCCGTGCGATCCGCCGAGCTCCGGACGGGAGTCACCTCCACGTCGGCGGGCAGGGGGGGCTGCTTGGATTCGGTGTTCTGCATCTCGGCGGCGGCGGCCATGGTGGTGTCCTAGCTCCTGTCCTCGTGCCCGTTGCGGATGAAGAAGTTGGCGCCCTTCTCCAGCAGCATGCCGGGGATGTTCGCGCGCTTCTCCCACAGCTTCATCGGCATCTGCCCCAGCTTGCGGATGTCCTCCGGCTGGAGGTTGGCGGCGCGCCAGGTGAGCGTCTCCACCGCGTCGAACAGCTTGCCGGCCACCTCGCGCGAGGACATGCGCGAGAGCTGATCCAGCGTGAAGCCGTTGGTGCCGTGGTGACCCTCGCTGGCCGCGGCCCACTTCTCTGAGGCCTTGTTGTTGCGCACCATGGTGCCCGGGCGGGCGATCTGCACCGGGGTGTACGTGGAGGGCCGCGTCTGGGGGATGACGTCCAGCTTCTTGCCAATCTGCTCGAAGATGTCGAGCACCCGGTCCAGCTGCTCGTCCGTGTGCGTGGCCATGTAGCTGGTACGGATGAGGGCGTGGCCCGCCTCGACCGCGGGCGGAATCACCGGGTTGGCGAAGACGCCCGCCTCGTGCAGGGCCCGCCAGAAGCGGAAGCACTTCACCTGATCGCCAATGTGCACCGGCACCACCGGCGTCACCGACACGCCCGTGTCGAAGCCCATGGCGCGGAAGCCGTTGTGCATCTTCTCGGCGATGTCCAGCAGGCGCGCGCGCCGCTGCGGCTCGGCCTCGATGATCTCCAGCGCCTTGAGCGCCGAGGCCACGGTGGCCGGCGTCATGGACGCGGAGAAGATGACCGAGCGCGACTTGTGGCGGATGTAGTTGATGACGTCCGAGGGGCCCGACAGCACGCCGCCCAGCGACGCGAAGCTCTTGGAGAACGTCCCCATCACGAGGTCCGTCTCCTTCTCCAGCCCGAAGTACTCCGAGGTGCCGCGGCCCTTCTCGCCCAGCACGCCCATGGAGTGGGCGTCATCCGTCATCACCCGCGCGCCGTACTTCTGCGCCAGCTCCACGATGCGGGGCAGGTCGCAGAGGTCGCCCTCCATCGAGAACACGCCGTCGGTGATGATGATCTTCCCGGCCTTGGGCTCCTTCTCGGCGGCCTGCTGCAGCAGCTGCTCGAGGTGCTCCAGGTCGTTGTGACGGAACTTGCGCTCGGTGGCGAAGGACAGCCGGATGCCATCCACCAGCGAGGCGTGGTTCTGCCGGTCCGCGAAGACGATGTCGTGGCGGCCCAGGATGGAGGAGAGCGCCAGGTTCGTCTGGAAGCCGGTGGAGATGACCACCGCGGCCTCGCGGTTGAGGAACTTCGCCAGCCGCTGCTCCAGCTCCTCGTGCAGCGCCAGGGTGCCGTTGAGCAGACGCGAGCCGGAGCACGTGGTGCCGTAGCGCTCCACCGCCTTGATGGCCGCTTCCTTCACCCGAGGGTCAGCGCTCAGGCCCAGGTAGTTGTTCGAGCCCACCATGATGATCCGGCGGCCCTCGATCTGAACCTCGGTGGCACCGTACGACTCCTCGATCGCCCGGTAGTAGGGGTAGAGCCCCGTGGCCTTGGCGATGCGGTAGTCCTTCCAGCTCCGGCACTTCTCGAATACGTCACTCATGGCGCTCTTCTCTCGTGGGGGAGACCCGTCTCGGCGGATCCCCAGGGCGCGCTTCTTGCGGTGTTCGTTCCGACCCGGGGCACTGCAAGCGCGCGTCCTCCTCCTCGGGGGGCTAGGGTCGCCGTCATTATTGAGTCACCCTTCGGGTGTCAAGACACGGACGGTCCCGCGCGACGGCCCGGGGTTGGCGAGGAATCCCCGGGTGGGGGTTGACACCTGGGGATATTCCTCAACCCGAGCGGGCGAGTGCGCAACCGGTTGCACAACCGGGACCCGGGTGCCCTGGTGCAGGGGTGGGATGTCACACGGAGGGTTTCCACACACGCAGTGGAAGGCTTCCAGGCCGGAGGGTGTTCGTTCCCAGATTCGCTGAGGCCGTGACAGGGAGCGGGAAGTCTGCTTTCTGGCGTGCCTCCTTCGACTGGGGATACGCGTGGCTGACTCTCTTCGACGGCGTGGGTCCGAGGCCTTCATCCGTGGAACGCTCGCCCGGCCCTGGCGCGTGCTGCTGGCCTTCACGGTGCTGGCGCTCGGCGGTGCGCTGCTGGCTGGACGGCTGGACTTCCGCGGCTCCTTCGTGGAGCTGCTGCCCAACGAGACCCGCGAGGTCCAGGACCTGAACCGCGTGGCCCAGAAGGCCGGCGGTGACGGCTACCTGGTGGTGCGCGCCCAGGGCGCCGCGCCCGAGCAGCTGCGCGACTTCTCCACCACGCTGGCCCGGAAGCTCGAGACGCTTCCCGAGGTGCGCTACGTGGAGAACCACTTCGACGTGGACTTCTTCCAGGAGCGCGGCCTGCTGCTGCTGCCCACCGAGAAGCTGAAGGAGCTGCGCGCGGACGTGGACGCGCGGCTGCGCTACGAGAAGCAGCAGGCCATCGCGGTGGATCTGCTCGACGAGGCGGACGCGCCGCCGGACTTCGACGCCATCGTCAAGAAGTACAGCCCGGATGCGCCCATGCGCGAGTACCTCGGCAACGCGGACGGCTCCGAGGTGTACCTGATGGTGAAGCCGGGCGGCACCGCGGGCGACATCGTCTTCGCGCAGAAGCTGGTGGACGACGTGAAGCGCGTGTCCGACGAGGTGGCCCAGGGCTCGCCCGGGGTGAAGCTGGACTACGCCGGCGCCTTCCAGGCCCGCATCGAAGAGGACCAGGTGATGCGCAAGGATCTGTCGCGCGCCGCCATCCTCTCGGCGGTGATGGCGGTGGGCATCATCCTGCTGGCCACGCGGCGGCTGTGGGCGCTGGCGGTGGTGGGCGTGCCCGTCGTCTTCGGCGTGTCGCTGACGTTCGCCTTCGCGGAGCTGGCCATCGGCCACCTCAACATCGTCACGGGCTTCCTGGTGGCCATCCTCATCGGCCTGGGCCTGGAGTACGGCATCCACCTGGCCATGCGCTACTGGGAGGAGCGGCGCGAGCACCCGGCCGCCGAGGCGCTCGCCCATGCCGTGCGGGGCACCTTCGCCGGGGCCCTCACCTCGGCGCTGACGAACGCGGCGGCCTTCTTCGTGCTCGTGTTCGCCCAGTTCGAGGCCTTCAAGCAGTTCGGCCTGCTGGCCGGGGTGGGCGTGCTGATGGCGGTGCTGGTGGCGTACGGGCTGGGCCCGGCGCTGCTGGTGCTCGCCGAGCGGCTGCGTCCGGGGCGCGGCAAGACGGCCGCCGCCCAGGCGCCCGAGGCTCCGGCGCAGGTGCTGCCCATGCCCGGCAAGCGCTGGCCCACCTCCGTCATCGCCGGCATCCTGGTGGCGGTGCTCGGCTTCGCGGCGTACTCCGTCTACGTGCTGCCGCGCGTGGGCTTCGAGACGAACATGCGCAAGCTCAAGGGCGACTCGCCCTCGGTGGCGCTCGATGATCACATCAGCGCGCAGCTCGGCACGCACCTCAACCCGGCCATCCTCCTGGTGAATGATCTGCAGCAGGCCCAGGTGGTGCAGGACGTCATCAACGAGGTGAAGACCCGGCACGGCGCGGAGTCCACCTTCAAGCAGTACGCCTCACTCAACGAGCTGCTGCCGCAGGACGTGCCGGCGCACCAGGAGCAGATCGCCGCACTGCGCGCCACGCTGGAGAAGCTGCCCGAGGACGCCCAGAAGGATCCGCGCCTGGAGAGCGTGCGCAAGATGCTGGAGGCCCAGCCGTACGGGGCCGAGCAGCTGCCCGTGGAGGTGCGCCGCCGCTTCGAGGCGCAGGACGGGAAGGGGATGTTCCTGCTGCTCTTCCCCTCGGTGTCCAACCACGACACGCGGGAGCTGTCGGCGTGGGCCGCGCAGCTGGACGAGGTCATCGACGGCGCCAAGGCCCGGGGCGTGGACCTCGCGGTGTTGGATAGCAACCGGATCGCCGCGCGCATCTTCTCGATGGTGCGGGCGGATGGCCCCTTCATCCTCTGGGCGGCCGCGGCGGTGGTCTTCTTGACGATCCTGCTCAGCCTGCGCAGCTTCAAGCGTGCCTGCCTGGTGGCCG